>DGOD01000139.1:0-20928 GCA_002389265.1 Gammaproteobacteria bacterium UBA4475 | reverse complement strand
GCTGGCGACACGCTGATGACGTTCGGGTAGGCCGGTTATGGAGCAGTTACTCGAGCTTTGGCATGCCAGCGGGATTTATCAACTGCAGGCAGATCAGGGCGTTATGTTGTTGGTGTCCCTGACGTTACTGTACCTTGCGATCAGGCGAGGTTTCGAGCCATTGCTGTTGGTACCGATCGGATTTGGTGGCTTGCTGAGTAATATTCCGGGTGTGGATATTGCCGTCGGTGAAGGCATACTGCACCAGTTTTATGTCTTGGGTCTTGAAACCGGCATGTTTCCTTTGTTGATCTTTATGGGTGTTGGAGCCATGACGGATTTTGGTCCCTTGCTGGCTAATCCGAAGACCCTCTGGCTCGGTGCTGCCGCCCAGTTCGGTATTTTTGCAACCCTTCTCGGAGCAGTCGGCCTGACTTCCCTGGGTTGGTTCGACTTTTCCATTCAGGAAGCCGCAGCAATCGGTATTATTGGCGGCGCCGATGGGCCGACGGCGATTTATGTCGCAGGCATGCTGGCCCCCCATATGCTAGGGGCAATCGCGGTGGCCGCCTATTCTTATATGGCCCTGGTACCATTGATTCAACCACCGATCGTACGCGCGCTAACGACCCAGCGAGAACGCGAAATCGTGATGACTCAGCTACGGGTGGTATCTCGGCGAGAGAAAATATTTTTCCCAGTGGTGTTGTTGGTGCTGGTTGCCATGTTAATACCCAGTGCGGCACCGCTGTTGGGGATGTTCTGCTTCGGTAATTTTATGCGCGAATGTGGCATGGTCGATCGCCTCAGCGATACGACTCAAAATGCGTTGATCAATGTTGTGACGATTCTGCTGGGTCTGGCTGTGGGTTCGAAACTTCGCGCTGATCAGTTTCTGGTGGCCGAAACCTTGGGCATTCTATTGCTGGGTATGGTGGCATTTTGCATCGGTACGGCGACTGGGGTCTTGATGGCGAAATTGCTTAACCTGCTGTCGAAACAACAAATTAATCCCTTGATCGGTGCCGCGGGTGTGTCCGCAGTGCCCATGGCTGCTCGGGTGGCGAATAAGCTGGGCCTCGAAGCGAACCCCCATAATTTTCTGTTGATGCATGCGATGGGTCCAAACGTCGCGGGTGTTATTGGTTCGGCGGTGGCTGCCGGGGTGTTGATTCAATTCGCTCGTTAGCAGCGGCTGAATCATAGCTCGTGACAGCAACCTGCCTGAGGCTTGGCATGACGGCTTTCAAGGTGACGATGGGGCATTCGTTGAGATACGGCTATCCTGGTTATTTAGAGACCGCGCTGCCTGTTATCGGCTGCAGCAGGATCTGATTTCATGGCTGGAAAATACCTGTTACTGTAAAGCGGTTGGCTGAACCCTTAAGTGACGCATTGACTGAAGCATTGGGGTGGTCAGTAATTCAATAACAAATAATACCAGAGGGCGACATATGAGCATCAATGGCGATTGGAAAGTAACGATGAACTCTCCCATGGGGGCACAGGATGCGACCTTGAGTCTCGCGGCTGATGGCGCCGCATTGTCAGGCAAGATTGTCAGCTCTCAGGGTACTCAGGATTTCACGGGTGGCAGTGTCGACGGCAGCAATCTGGCGTGGAAGGTTAAGATGACCCAGCCCATGCCCATGGAGTTGGATTTTTCGGCGACAGTTGAGGGTGACGGCATCAGTGGCAACGCCAAGTTGGGTATGTTTGGTAACGCGACTTTTTCCGGGACTCGCGTCTAGCAATAGAAAAACTCTTCCTGACTTGGTGTTCGAGTCTAGCCTTGCTTGAAATTGTGGCTTGGTCCAGCGCTGTTGCAGGATCGCCAAGCTGCATCAAGTAGATCGATAGTTGAAGGATGTCTTGGCGGGCTTTAAACCTGTTTTTTTGGCAAAAATCCTTCCGGTGTGCTGGAATTCTGTCATCTTACTCCGCACTCCAAATCTTGTTAGACTCAAGCTTTTGGTGAATGGACATTAAGCAATGGCTGATCTTCAGGTCGATCTATTTTGGTCATTTCGCAGTCCCTGGTCCTACTTGGCTACGCCGCGACTGCGGGCCCTGCAGGAGCAGTTCGAAGTGACGGTAAATTTTCGCCCGGTCTATCCTATTGCGATCCGCTCGCCGGATTTCTTTTTGTCGGTAGATCCGCTATGGCCCGGCTATTTGATGACTGATGTGCATCGGTGCGCTGAGTTTCTGAATATAGCCTTTCGCTGGCCGAGCCCAGATCCCGTCAAACAATATCAGGACGAACAGGGCCGACGCCGCACGGCGGAGGATCAGATCTATATCTATCGATTGACTCGCCTGGGCATTGTCGCTGCAGAAGCAGGTCGCGGCATTGAATTTGCCGATGAGGTTTCGAGTTTGATTTGGGGTGGTACCCGAAATTGGCAGGCAGGTGATCTGCTGGCCGAGGCAACCAACCGAGCCGGCTTAGATCTGGCGACGATGGACGCCATTGTCGATGCCGAGACCCTGAGATTGGAGTCTGTCATTTTAGCCAACCAGGACGCGCATGCGCAGTCCGGTCACTGGGGTGTGCCGACCTGTGCCTTTGAGGGTGAGCCGTTCTTCGGTCAGGATCGTATTGATGTATTGCAGTGGCGTTTACAGCAGAAAGGGCTGCAGCTTCGTGCGGCAGGCACCGCGCCTTGACAGACCCCGACTGAATTTGTAGTTTGTGCAATCCAGAGACTAAACAGATCCTGTCATCTAGGGTTTAACCAGAATCCAACCTGAAAAGAGAGAAAGCATGCAAGAGTATCTGAAATTCTATATCAATGGCGAATGGGTCGACCCTGTTAAGCCGGCTTCCCTGGATGTGATCAATCCTGCAACCGAAGAAGCGTTTGCGAAGATCAGCATGGGCAGTGCTGCCGACGTTGAGAAAGCGGTAGCTGCAGCCAAGGTGGCTTTTGAGAGCTACTCTCGCGCGACTGTTGCGGAGCGGCTTGAGTTATTTGGTGCGATTTTGGCCGAATACACGAAGCGATATGACGAAATTGCCGCGGCGATTTCAACTGAAATGGGCGCGCCCATCTGGTTGTCCAAGGCTGCTCAGGCAGCGACGGGTCAGGCCCACATTGCAACTACCATGAACATTTTGAAAAATTACGAATGGGAAACCCAGAAGGGTGCTTATCGGTTACGGAAAGAGCCCATTGGTGTTTGTGGCCTGATTACGCCATGGAACTGGCCAATTAACCAGATCACTTGCAAGGTTGCGCCAGCGTTGGCCGCAGGTTGCACCATGGTGCTAAAGCCCAGTGAAGTGGCGCCTGTGAATGCCATCATCTTGGCTGAAATTCTGCATTCGGCGGGTGTGCCTAAGGGCGTTTTCAACCTGGTGAATGGTGACGGTCCTGCTGTGGGTGCGGTGATGTCGGCCCATCCCGATGTTGCCATGATGTCATTCACTGGCTCCACCCGCGCCGGTATTTTGGTGGCCAAGGCGGCTGCGGATACCGTCAAGCGCGTGGCCCAAGAGCTAGGCGGCAAGTCGGCCAATATCGTGCTCGATGACGCTGATCTGCAGAAAGCGGTTTCAAGTGGTGTGTCTCAAGTGTTTACCAACTCAGGTCAGTCCTGTAATGCCCCAACCAGAATGCTGGTGCCCAGAGCCAAGCACGGCCAGGCGCTGCAAATCGCCAAGGCGACTGCGGATACTGTTAAAGCGGGCGACCCGTTTGTTGAAGGCACAGTGATCGGTCCGGTGGTCAGTGAGATTCAGTGGGACAAGATCCAGACTCTAATTCAAAAGGGTATCGATGAAGGTGCGACGCTGGTCGCCGGTGGCACAGGACGTCCTGATGGTCTGAACGCGGGCTACTATGTCAAACCCACTATCTTTGGTGATGTCACTAACGACATGACGATTGCTCAAGAGGAAATCTTTGGCCCAGTGCTGACTATTCTGCCATACGATACCGAAGTCGAGGCGATTGATATTGCCAATGATTCGCCTTATGGTCTGTCCGGCTATGTTCAGTCGAGCAGTGTTGAGCATGCGCTTGCGGTGGCGTCACAAATTCGTACGGGTAATGTGCATATCAACGGCACTGGACCGGACTTCAACGCCCCTTTCGGTGGCTACAAGCAATCGGGTAATGGGCGTGAGTGGGGTGAGCTTGGCTTCGAAGAGTTCCTCGAAACCAAGGCAGTATTTGTACCTGCTGCCTGATAAAAATTCGCCAGTAGCCCGACGCCCCCGGTTCGTGAGAGCCGGGGGCGTTTTTCATTCTGCCTCCTGTCTGAGCTTGTCGCGGACATTCATCAGTACTTGGCCGTACATGTTCTTGCCTCGTCGGTCACGCCCACAGCCCCAGAAGTAGTCATATAAACTATTCTCAATCAGCTGATTCTGATTGGTGATGAGTCGCCGAGCGATATCTGGGTAGCTTCGGCATTTCGTATAGACAGCCCGAGTCATATACGCAGCTTTAACGTCTTTCCAGTTTCGGCGGATCCGTTTCAGGCGGGTGCGACCGAGTTTGCGAGCCTGAGTCGGCGAATCTGCGATTCGAATCCGCTCCTGATAAGCCTCGTCGTTGAATTTCATGGCCTGGAAGTAGTGCTCGACAGAAGGCCAAGATCGCTGTTCCAGATTAAATGGATGATGGGAGTAGGTGCCGAATGGCTCATCGACATCGGCGCGAGAGAAGTACTGGACGTCCGGGTCTGCCGGGTTCAATAGGTCAGAAGTCATAGGGCGTGCTTTTCGTTGCGTAAAGTCTTAGGTCTTGAATCGGGGACTGCCGTGTTGCTCACCTAGCGTGAACCCCAGATCCTGGCGACCGCGCGATCGTGACCCAGGAAGCCGATGATCAGGCCAAGACAGCCGGTGCCACCAAAGATTAACACGGGGAAAAAATAGCCATAGTCATCCTCCGGCATCATTGCCAGGACCAATGTTGCCAGGCCAAGAAACATGCCACTCATCACCAATAGGATGACGCGGTGGGATGGTTTGTATTCAAAGTCGCCGGTACCGGATTCAAAGTAATTCAGTAGTAGTGCGAATAGTCTTCTGAGTGCTTGTTTCATGAGGGACGAAGTTAGCAATTGTCCTGCTTGATAACAACCAGCTTTTACCGTGGGTTGTCGTCGAGGCGCAGTTCCGGCGTCGCCTGCCGCACAAACCTTATCAGCCAGCGAATGTCTCCTTGACCGATGTCATGGCGCTTGGCGTCGGTACTGGCTAGGCTGACTGAAATTTAGACACACGCTCATTCGGGCTGTGATGGCTGCTTGTTTCAGAGGCTTTTGATGCAGGATCAATTCAGTCGTGAAACAGCAGATGTGCTCGCCGTATTGCGCGAAGATCCAGGCTCTGGCCGCCGGTCAATATGGTTGAAGTGGATGTCTGTCGGTCTGGTCGTAATCCTGACGTTGGCAGCGGTGCGCTATTGGTTGTTTGTGCCAGCGGAAGTCGCGACCGGGTTTAAGACGGTGCCCGTCTCACGCCAGGATTTAAGAGTCTCTATCACGGCCACAGGCAAGCTTGCTCCCGTCAACCAGGTGGACGTGGGAAGCGAATTGTCTGGCAAGATCATCAGTGTCAAGGTCGATTTCAATGACCAGGTCCAAACTGATCAAGTGCTGGCTCGTCTCGACACTGCTGAGCTTGACGCCTCGGTCGTTCAATACCGCGCGGCGTTGCAATTGGCCCGGGCGCGAGTCGATCAGGCTCAGGCTACGCTTACTGAATCTAACATAAAATATCAGCGGCGCAGTGATCTGGTTGCGCAACAGCTGGCACCGGTCGAGGATCTCGATACCAGTACAGCAGCGTTGGCGCGAGCCAATGCGGATCTCGCCGCTGCCGCCGCGCAAGTCGAGCAGGGCCTGGCCGTGCTTGATGCGGCGACCAGCAAACTGTCTAAAGCGGTTATCAGGGCGCCCATCAGCGGTATTGTCTTGAGCCGGAATGTGGAACCAGGGCAGACAGTGGCCGCGGCGTTCAATACGCCCATACTGTTTTCTCTGGCAGAGGACCTACGGCGCATGACTTTGCACGTCGACGTCGATGAGGCTGATGTCGGCAGTCTGAAGCAAGGGCAGTCGGCGATGTTTACAGTTGATGCCTATCCAGGTCGGAATTTCGACGCTATCGTCACTCAGGTTCGCTATGCACCGCGGACGGTAGAGGGTGTTGTCACCTATGAGACGCTGCTTGACGTGACTAATGACGATCTGTCTCTCAGGCCGGGCATGACAGCGACCGCAGAAATCCAGACCGCGTTGGTTGAGGACGCATTGGTTGTCCCGAACTCGGCTCTGAGATTTGTCCCGCCAGATGAAGCCGCGGATGACCGTTCCGGCGGCAGTGTCTTGTCTATGCTGATGCCTCGCCACCGCAGCGTATCTCGATCCACGCTGGCAGCCGGCAACGAGGTCGACGTTTGGGTATTGGATGCCGGTGAGCCCAGGGCGGTAAAGGTCGACACCGGCTTGACTGATGGCCGCTATACCGTGATTGATGCCGCAGGTATTGAAGCGGGTACCCTGGTCATTACCGGTCTGCAGGGAGCCAGTTAATATGCCGCCGCTGATTCGAGTGACGGGTCTGAGTAAGGTTTACGGTGCCGGCCAGTCGAGGCTATGGGCTCTGAATCATGTGGATCTGGAAATTCAGTCTGGCGAATTTGTCGCGATTATGGGGCCAAGCGGTTCGGGAAAATCCACCTTTATGAATATTATTGGCTGTCTCGATGTGCCGACCCAGGGCGCATATCAGTTCAATGGTGTTGAAGTGACGGGCCTTGACCATGATCGGTTGGCCATCCTGAGACGGCACTATATTGGCTTCGTGTTCCAGGGATTTAACCTGTTAGCGCGAACCACAGCACTGGAAAATGTTGAGTTACCATTGATTTATCGTCGAGTCGACCGGGGTGCTCGGCGACAACTCGCCCACGAGGCACTGCAGACTGTAAAACTCGAACAATGGGTTGATCACACAGCGAATGAACTGTCGGTGGGTCAGCAACAGCGTGTCGCCATTGCCCGTGCGATAGTCACGCGCCCGACCCTGTTGCTGGCAGATGAGCCCACTGGGAATCTTGATTCCCATACCAGTCAGGAGATCATGGCGCTGATTGAGGCGCTGAACCGGGAGCAAGGGATTACTGTCGTGATGGTCACTCATGATCCGCTGGTCGCCGCCATAGCCCACCGTACGGTTTATTTTGTCGATGGCCACGTGACGTCTGACCAGCACCAATCAGAGTCAGCCTGATGCTTTGGAATGCGCTTGGGTTGGCATTGCAGGAGATTCGAAGAAATGCGCTGCGGTCTTTTCTCACCATGCTTGGTATTGTTATTGGCGTAGCTGCGGTTGTAACGATGATCACCGTCGGTGACGGTGCGACTATGCAGGTCAGTCAGCAGATTCAGAGTCTTGGCAGCAACCTGGTGATGATAGTGCCGTCCAGACGAATGGGTCCTGTTCATGGCGGGGTCGGTGCGCCAGCTTTTCGGCGCGCCGATATTGAGGCAATTCGACGCGATATCGATGGCTTGAAGGCCGCGGCACCGCTGGCGAGCTCGAGCCTGACCGCAGTCGTTGGTAATGGCAATTGGCTGAGCGCAGTCACAGGCACAGACAACGCCTTCTTCACAGTGCGCGAGTGGCCAATCAATGCGGGTCGACGCTTCTCTAGCACCGAGTTGGTATCCGGCAGTGCCGTGTGTATTGTCGGCGCGACAGTTCAACGTGAATTGTTTGGCGATGAGCCGGCGCTGGGTGCTCGCCTGCGTCTGGGCAAGATGGCATGTCGAGTCATTGGCTTGCTTGCCGCCAAAGGCCAGTCAGCGATGGGCAGTGATCAGGACAATCTGATTCTGATGCCTATTCGAACCTTTCAGCGCCGCATCAGTGGTAACCAGGATATTGGCCTGATCCAGGTCTCTGCCAACAGTGGCGATTCGGTGGCTGCGCTGCAGGTTAGTTTGGAGGCCCTGTTGCGCGAGCGCCGGCATATCGCTGTCAATGAAGATGATAATTTTACAATGATGAGTACTCGGGAGATAGGCGAAACCCTTGCCGGCACCCTGACAATTTTGACAGCTCTACTGGGTACCGTCGCTGCCGTCAGCTTGCTGGTAGGTGGAATCGGTATCATGAACATCATGTTGGTTTCAGTGACGGAGCGGACCCGGGAAATTGGAATTCGACTGGCGATCGGCGCTCTGATGCGCGATGTATTGTTACAGTTTCTGGTTGAGGCGGTTGTCCTCTCGGCGATTGGTGGCCTGCTGGGTATTGCCCTCGCAATCCTGGCAACACTGGCTATCACCGATATGATCGGGGTGCCGTTTGTGCTGAACCTGGGCATTATTCTGCTCGGGTTCAGCTTCGCGACAGTCATCGGCGTCGTGTTCGGCTATTTTCCTGCCCGTCGGGCCGCTCACATGGCGCCAATTGAGGCGCTACGCCACGAGTAGTTCTGAGCTACCAGGTGTCGATAAACGGTCGCTTCTTGCCATGGCGGGGAACAACCGCGGGCGTTGACTTCAAGCCGGCCAGGATCCACTGCCGTGACTCAACGGGATCGATCACATCGTCAATCTCAAAGGCGGTAGCGTAATTCACCGCTTTACCATGTTGGTACATAGAGGCAACCCGAGTCTCAAACGCCGCAGCGCGCTCTTCGGGATCCTCAATGGCCTCGAGCTCCTTGCGATAACCGAGTTTCACCGCGCCTTCCAGGCCCATGCCGCCGAATTCACCGGTCGGCCAGGTCACCGTAAAGATCGAAGCTTTGAATCCGCCGCCTGCCATTGCCTGGGCGCCAAGCCCATAGCCTTTACGTAAGACAATCGTAAATAACGGCACTGTGATACTCGAACCCGTGACAAACATGCGCGCAGCGTGGCGCACCAGCGCGGTTTTTTCAGCTTCTGGTCCGACCATGATGCCCGGTGTGTCGCATAGGCTCAGGATCGGAATATCGAAGGCATCACACAATTGCATGAATCGTGCAGCTTTATCGGCCCCATGACTATCAATGGCACCGGATAAGAAGGCTGGGTTGTTGGCGATAATGCCGATGGGGCGACCTTCAATGCGAGCCAACACGGTAATCATACCCAGGCCGAAGCCGGCGCGAAGTTCCAGCACTGAGTCTACATCAGCGAGGGTTTCAATCAGCTGGCGGATGTCATAAATGCGCAGACGGTTTTCGGGAATAATGGCGCGCAGTGAGCGCTGATCATGGCGTTCCCATTGATCAACTCGACCTTGGAAGTAAGACAAGTATTTTTTTGCAACAACCATAGCCTCGGCTTCATCTTCTACGACGATATCAACGACACCATTGCTGACCTGCACGGACATGGGGCCGACTTCGTCGGGCGTAAAAATACCCAGGCCGCCGCCCTCAATCATGGCGGGTCCACCCATGCCGATATTGGAGTCCTTGGTGGCAATCACCACATCACTTGCACCTAGCAGTGCGGCGTTGCCGGCAAAACATCTGCCAGTCGTAATGCCAATTCGAGGCACCAGTCCACTGAGTTTGCCGTACAGAGCAAATGCCAGGCAGTCGAGTCCGGCGATGCCCAGGCCGTCGGTGTCGCCGGGACGACCACCACCGCCCTCGGCGATCAGAATAATCGGTAGCTTCAGGGTTTCGGCCAGTTCAAACATCCGGTCTTTCTTGCGGTGATTTTGTCCGCCTTGAGTGCCAGCCAGCACCATATAGTCGTAACTCATGAGGATGCACTGAGTTTCCTGGGTTGGAAACAAGTCGCCATTCACGCTGCCAATGCCGGTGACCATGCCGTCGGCGGGCGTATTGCGCATCAGGTCATCGACCTTACGGCGGCGCCGCTGGGCTGCAATGGTCAGTGCCCCATATTCAACAAAGGTATTCGGGTCATAGAGATCTTTGAGGTTCTCGCGAACCGTGCGATGGCCTGTGCCATGGCGTTTAGCAACCGCTTCAGGTCGGGCACTATCCAGGCCTAGAGCGTGGCGCGCATTCGCCTCGGCAAGGTCCGGCCGTATATGATCAGGGTCAAGCGCGACGGCAATCTCAGCTTCGGCATTAACCACATCGCCCGGTTCGATGAACAGAAGCTGGTGACCATCAAATACCGCATCGCCTTCACTGCAAGCTAACAGTTTAATCGTGCCGCTGATGGGCGCGGTAATAACATGCTCCATTTTCATCGCTTCCATGATGGCAAGCTGCTGCCCGACATAGACGGTTGATCCCTGCTCGACGCTGAGCTCGATCACGGTACCCTGCAGTGGCGCATTCACAGCGGTGCTGCCTGCGGGTCCTTGACTCTGCAGTGCTGTGTTTTCCGTAGGTGTTCCTGGGGTAGCTTTGCCGTGATTCAGCACAGCTAACGGATCCCTGCTGGTGAGCTTTGAGCCTGCCAGTGTGTGACTGTCGGCAGATTCGACAGAAGCAGCGCTAGTGGAATGGGTAGAGCTAAAGTACAGCGCCTCATGCTCCGTCTGAGTGGCCAGTGCTGGTAGGTTTTCATCGACGAACCGAGTATAAATATCGTTGGTCTTGAACGCCTCGGATTGAACTAGGTTCATTAAAAAGGGAATGTTGGTGTCAAAACCCTCTATGCGAAATTCAGTCAGGGCACGATAAGTCTTGCGAGCGCAGTCAACAAATTCAGGGCTGCTTGAGTGGACGATTAGTTTCGCTAGCAATGAATCAAACCGAGTGGAGGTCTGGTAGCCGGCGTAGCCAAATGAGTCGACTCGAATCCCAGGGCCGGTGGGTGGTTCGAACACCGCCAAGGTGCCGCCAGTGGGTTTGAAGCGTGGACTCGCTGGTGTCTTTAATGACAGGGATTCCATGTTGATGCGGGCCTGAATTGCAAAACCCCGAGGTAGGGGGCGGTCGCTGTCGAGCAGTCCCAGGGTAGCAAGGGTTTCGCCGTTGGCCAGGTGCAATTGGGTCTGTACCAAGTCGATGCCGGTTACCGCTTCGGTCACAGTATGTTCGACCTGCAAGCGCGGATTGGCTTCGATAAAGTAGAATTGGCTCGGATTATCTCGGTCCAGCAGAAACTCGAAGGTGCCCAAGCTCAGGTACTGTGCACTAGCGGCCATGGTCATGGCCGCATCGATGAGCGACTGACGCAGGATGGGATCAAGGCCTGGAGCGGGGGCCAACTCGATGACTTTCTGATGATTGCGCTGAGTACTGCATTCCCGCTCCCACAGATGGCAGATATTTTCGCCATCGCCGATGATCTGAATTTCGATATGGCGGGCGCGGGGAACCAGCTGCTCGACGTAAACGCTAGCGTCACCAAATGCAGCTTTGGCTTCGCTTTGACAGCGCTCTAAAAGCTTTGGCAGTTGCTCAATGGTCTCGACGATGCGCATCCCTCGACCACCGCCGCCGGCTCGCGCCTTGATTAACATCTGTGCGCCAGGAGGTAACTGTTGGAAAAATGCTTGGGCAGCCGCGAGATCCGTGTCGCCATTGGTGCCTTTGATGATAGGGACGCCGCAGGACTCTGCGAGCAGGCGGGCCTGGGACTTGTCACCAAATAAGCTCAGCTGCGCTGGGGTAGGCCCGACGAAGGAAATTTTGTGTTCGCCACACAAGCGGGCAAAGTCGGCGTTCTCACTGAGAAATCCGTAGCCTGGATGAATTCCGTCACACTGATGTTTGATGGCCGTCTGGATAATCTGCGGGCCATCCAGATAGGCTGCAGCACCAGTACCTTCAAGCACAACAGGGGTATCAACTCGGCGATTATGTAGCGCGGCTTGATCGTCCTGAGAACAGATACCGACGGTCTCAATGCCCATGTCGCTGGCGGCTCGGGCGATACGAATAGCGATTTCGCCACGGTTAGCGATCAGTAATTTTTTTATCATAGTCAGGTCTCTCTATTGCTGAGCTTCGCGCAGGCCAACTCAACGACGAGATTAGACGCCAGCGAAAGGGCGAGCGGTCCGTCAAGTGTTAGCCTCGCTACATGCATTGGGTCACGAATGCCGACAAACAGGTTGGAGAATATACCATTATTATCCGGGCAGTGAAGAAACCCTGAAATCTGGCTATGATGAGCTTCGATTTAAAAAAATCTGAGGCAATATGGCAATTTCCTATTTAAACGGCTCCTGGCAGTCCATCGAAGAGGCTCGAGTCCCGGTGCTGGATCGCGGTTTTATGTTTGGTGATGGCATCTATGAGGTGATTCCCGTTTATGCCGGTCGAGTGTTTACCCTCGCGCGCCATCTCCATCGGCTGAATAACAGTCTGGCGGAAATCAAACTGATCAACCCCATGACTCAAGATGCCTGGTCCCATCTGATTGAAGAGGCAGTGGGGCGTAGTGGCGAGACCAACGCCTTTGTCTATATCCAGGTGACTCGGGGTGTGGCGTCAGGTCGAGATCATGTCTACCCCAGGGTTACCCCGACCGTATTGGTGATGGTTTATGCCGCGCCGATTCTCGAAAGAGCCGTCATTCGGCCCTATTCGTTGGTGACTCTGGAGGATTTTCGATGGTCCCGAGGTCACATCAAGACGGTCAGTTTGATTGCCGCCGGGATGCTTAAAAACGAGGCAATTAGCCAGGGGGCTGATGATGCTGTGTTGATGCGCGACGGTCTGGCGATGGAAGCCACCGCCTCCAACATCTTTATCGTCAAAGATGGCATCATTATCACGCCGCCGAAGTCCCATCATCTGTTGCATGGGATCACCCGCGATGTTGTCGTTGAGTTGGCGCGGACGCACCATTTGGCGCTGGAAGAGCGAGATATCAGCGCCGCAGAACTGGCAGCAGCGGATGAAATACTCATCACCAGTTCGGGTCATGAGGTCTGGCCAGTAGGTACCCTCGACGGCAACACGATTGGCAATGGAGCACCGGGGTTAATGTGGAAAACCCTGGATGGTTTGTTCCAGGGTTTTAAGCGGCTGCAGCAGCAACAGCAACAGCAACAACAATAATAATAATAAGCCGATCTCGCGACTCAGCTCGTTTAGCGACCAGGGTTCAGCCAGACTCTGCTGTTAGTCGCTGGCCTTGAGTTGGTACAACTTCCGGCTGGTCTCGCTGGGGGCATAGATCGTGCCACTGGCGTTCACTGCGATACCGTTGAAAATCATAGAGGGTGGCTGCGCGCTGCTGGGTGCAGGATTGCCTGCTGGAATGGTTCCCAGCAGCGTCTGGGCGCCATCCAGACTCACCTGTTTGATTTGCCCTGTGGCACCTTCGATGATCACAAAATCATTGCCTCTGGCGGCAATGCCTTCCGGTGTTGTCAGCCCACTGACCACAAGCTTTGGCGCCGTCAGTAGTTCGCCGGCTTCGCCGAGTTGATAGATGCTGCCTGACTCGCGATCTGTGACGTACAGCCCATCCTGAAGAATGGCCAGCCCCGTCGGTGCTGGCAGATCGAATAGACTCGTGACGCCATCTGTGCCTAAAGCGATGACTCTGCTAGTACCGTGCTCTGTCGCTAGCAATTGGCCTGCGTAACGAATGGCGGCCACGGGTGCCTTGAGATTGCTGTAGCGCTCGAGAATCTCGCCGGAAGCAGGGTCCCAGACGCGCACATCGTTATCTACCCAGGAAACCAGAATGAGGTTGCTGCCATCGGCGGCGAGATTCAAAGCGCCGCCAACTTTGCCGACGCCGAGGACATTGCGATTGACCCGGGTCTCGACGCCAGTGGCGGGATCAAAGAAGCGGATGGCGTGTAAGTCAGCGACGACAATCTGCCCGTCGAGCAGGGCGACACCGCCAGG
The DNA here is from genome assembly GCA_002389265.1 of Gammaproteobacteria bacterium UBA4475. GTDB lineage: Bacteria > Pseudomonadota > Gammaproteobacteria > Pseudomonadales > Azotimanducaceae > UBA4582. The sequence goes on along the minus strand of DGOD01000139.1, from coordinate 7,189 downwards.
GTGGGACATGCCGCCAGGCTGGATCGTTGTCAGGGAACCGTCAGGCTCGACACGCTTGATAAAGCCGTCGACAAAACTGGAGACATAAAGTCGATCGTTCTGATCAAAGGCGAAATTGTCGAGGCCTGGTGTCAAGGTGGCGATCAATGTGCGCACTTGGGCTGTTTGCTTGTAAACCTCACCAGTGCCGGTATCCAGAACAAAGAGTTCTCCTTGGCTGCTAAACTTGACGGCAGCCGGTGTTTTATAGCCAGCGGCTTCAAGCCGCATCTCGCGGGTGTCGACATCGAAACTGACAATTTCGCCGGTGAACCATCGGGGCCCATAGAGCCGACCGTCGGGGCCCCAGTCCATGCCATTTAAGCCGCAATTAGGACCCAAATCGTCACTGATGCTGCGCGGTGCTATGACGCCTTTCGGGTCCACTTCGAACAAGCCAGTCCCAAAAAAACATTGGGCGACAAACAGGCGACCATCGTCTGAGAACGTGATCGGATTGACACCTGCGCCGAGATTGGCTGCCTGGATAAGCTCGCCGTTTGGGGTCAGGCCAGCAACCTCGCCGGTGAGAATGGAGGTCCAGTAAAAGCTGCCGTCTGGTGCAAAGTCGATATCGTCAGGGCCCGAGACGCCATCGCTGGCGCCCAGCTGGCGCAAAATTGCACCGCTGTCAGGATCCATAATGGTGATGTTTGAGCCGATCACAGATGCGGCATAAAGTTGATTGTCTGGAGAGAAAATAATGCCATTAGCGCCAGCGATATTAGCGCCGGTGGCGAGCACTGTGAGTGTTGAGGGTGCTGAGGGTGCTGAGGGTGCTGGCGGATCCTGAGTAGCGCCACAACCCATCGTTGCCAGTACAACCGCCAGGGGGCCCAAGTGTTTTATTCTCATCGCAATCTCCGCTGCTGTCTAAGTGGTGGGTACCAAAATCAAGCTTAACTATTATTTCGTGGTTAGTGATTGAATAAAGCTGTCGATCGCCTGAAGCATCTTGCCCCGGGGTTTTTCTAGCAAGGCGGCGTGATCGCCGCCGGCCAGTACCACCCACCATTTATCGGCCGTCTTGATGTGGTCGAAAAAGCCGGGCAGGTTAGCCGGTCCGGCAAGGGGGTCAAATTCGCCTTGCAGGAGTAGCGTCGGTGTTGTGATCAGGTTTGGGTCTAGCTCTGCCCACTCGTGTAAATTTTTGAAATCCACTCGGTAGGGGTCAGCCAGCAAGGCGGCCGCGACGTAGGCATCGATGGCGGCCTGACTGATCGCACCGGGAACGATGAAGTCACTGGCTGCGTTCACCGCTGTATTGGCCACGGCGGGCGCCTGAGTCGGGTACTTGAAGTCGGGGTCAATGCTATGCCTGGCCGGATCGAAGGGGTAGCCAAACAGCATAACTGATTTCACGGCGTTGGGCGCACGCTGAACGACGAGCTGGCTGACCATAGAACCGTAAGACCAGCCATATAAGTGAATGTCGAGCTCGGTTCGAGTCTTGATCCAATCAAGCACGCGGGATGCATCACGGGTGGCCTGATCAGGCGTCAGCCAACCGCTTGAGTCGCGTGGGGTCGGACCATAACCGCGGGCGTCCAGCGCATAGACGGCATAGCCCAGGGCGTTAAGGCCATCCATAAAAGACAGTGACTCGCCTGGAACTTGCAGATCAAAGTCTGGCACTGAGCTCCAGGTACGCCCGTGTAGCAGCAGGATAACAGCGGTTGCCTGAGCTGGTGTTTTTTCCCAGACCGTTAGTGGATGGCCATCGGTCATGACGGTATGTTGATGACGGTCAACGGCGGCTGCGCTGTTTGCCCAAGCCGAGTTGAGCGCACCTGCCAGCAGGGTTAAGATTAGGGTTGCGAGGTGCAGACGGCTGTTAGCAAATGGGTGCTGCCTGAAGTGTTTTGTGCAAACCATGATCTTGAGTCCCTGGGTCGAGCGATGCTAGAGAGTAACACAGCAGAAGGGTGAAGGAAGACGGGGCCAAATACGATTGATTCTCATGCGCTTTTGGCGGTTATCAATCGTTTTTACGAATCAATCCAAATGAAAACATTCATTGGACTCAGGCGCTGTGGCGCTCTATCTTTTACCCTCCACATCCTACGTGATCAATTTATTGGAGAAGATCTATGCCATTGAAAGGTTCTAAAACTGAACAGAATTTGAAAGACGCGTTTGCTGGTGAGTCACAGGCTAACCGACGTTATCTGTATTTTGCTGCAAAAGCCGACGTCGAAGGATACAACGATGTTGCAACTGTGTTTCGCTCGACTGCCGAAGGCGAGACCGGTCATGCCCACGGTCACCTGGAATATCTTGAAGAGACTGGCGATCCTGCGACTGGCCTACCGATTGGTCCAACCAGCGATAACCTGAAAGCATCGGTTGCCGGTGAAACTCACGAGTACACTGACATGTATCCAGGTATGGCATCGGCTGCTCGGGAAGAAGGTTTTGACGAGATTGCTGACTGGTTCGAAACTTTAGCGAAGGCTGAGCGTAGCCATGCTAACCGTTTTCAGAAGGCGCTAGATAATCTAGACGCTTAAGGGCTAAGAAAACCAGGTTCAACCATTTAGTCAGGGAAGGATGCGCATGAGCGAGCGACGTGAAGGCAGTTTAGAAGCGCCAACCAGGCACCCCCTCGGGTGGCAGGAAGAGGAATTCTGGGACAAAGACAATTTGTTCACAGAATTAGAGCGCGTTTATGACGTATGTCATGGCTGTCGTCGCTGTGTGAGTTTGTGCGACTCCTTTCCGACCCTGTTTGATTTGGTGGATGAATCGCCGACCCTCGAGGTCGACGGTATCCCCAAGCAGGATTATTTTAAGGTGGTAGATCAATGCTATCTCTGCGACCTGTGTTATATGACGAAGTGCCCTTATGTGCCGCCCCATGAGTGGAATATTGATTTTCCCCATTTGATGTTGCGAGCCAAGGCCCAGCGATTCAAGGAGGAAGGCGCGAGTTTTCGTGACCGAACCCTGACGAATACCGATATGGTGGGCAAGCTGGTAAGCATTCCGCTGGTGGATGTGACAGTGAACGCGCTGAATCAAAATGGATTGTTCCGTAACGCGTTGGAAGCGACCCTGGGAGTGCACCACGAAGCGCCAGTGCCGGACTATCATTCCAAAACGCTGCGTAAGCGCTTTAAAAATTCTCCTCAGACGATAAAGCCTGTAGGACGTACCACGGGCAAAGTCGCGTTGTATGCAACCTGTTATGGGAACTACAACTCACCCGACCTGGGTCAAGATTTCGTTACAGTGTTTGAGCATAACAATATACAGATAGACCTTGTACCGAAGGAGTCTTGCTGTGGTATGCCAAAGTTAGAGCTGGGTGATCTGGATAGTGTCGATAAGCTTAAACAGAAAAATATTCCAATTCTGGCAAAGCTGGTAGACGAAGGCTATGACTTGATTGCGCCAATTCCGTCGTGCGTGTTGATGTACAAGCAAGAGCTGCCTTTGATGTATCCAGACGATGCGGATGTCCAAAAGGTCAAAAATGCGTTTTTTGATCCCTTTGAATATCTTCACCTTCGCCATCGTGAAGGTGAGTTCAATACGGATTTTAAACAGACCTTGGGTGACATCAGTTATCAGGTGGCGTGCCACTTACGAGTACAGAATATTGGCCTGAAAACTCGCGATATTCTTAACTTGGTGCCAGATACCTCGGTTAATGCTATTGAGCGTTGTTCTGGTCACGACGGCACCTATGCCGTGAAAAAAGAAACTCGGGCGAAGTCAGTAAAGATAGCGCGACCTGTGGTTCGGCAAGTAGATCAGAGGGCGCCGCAACATTTTACTAGTGATTGTCCTATGGCGGCGACCCAGATTACGAACTTGGCTACCAGCGTCGATCGTTCTGAGCATCCCATGTCTTTGTTGCGATTAGCCTACGGCCTGTAATTCAGATTTTATTTAGTCACCCATACATCGCCGAACAATTGTGTTCTGGCGATCGCAAGGAGCTTCCTATGTTAACGCGAGCAGATCTCTGGTCGTTAGAAGAGTACGCTGAACGCCGACCCAGCTTTCGAGCCGATGTGTTGGCCCATAAAAAAAATCGACAGATACTGGTTGGTGATCACCTGCTGCTGTTGTTTGAAGATCAACTGACATTGAAGTATCAGATTCAGGAAATGCTGCGCATCGAGAAGGTCTTTGAGGCGTCGGGCATTAATGATGAATTGGAAGCCTATAATCCGTTGATTCCCAATGGCGATAACTGGAAATGCACCTTGTTGATCCAGTACAACGATGTTGATGAGCGTAAGCGTCGACTGGCTGAATTGATCGGTGTCGAAGATCAGATATGGATGCAGGTTGGTGAGACTAAACGGATCTACCCCATCACTGATGAGGATATGGATCGGACAACTGCAGATAAAACTTCAGCGGTGCATTTCATGCGCTATCAGTTGAGCGCTGAGCAGATCGAGGCGGTCAAGGCAGGCGCTGCTGTCACCGTCGGCGTTGACCACCTGGCCTTTCCTTGCGAGTCAGTGCTGTTACCTGAAAATGTTCGTCAATCACTGCTCAATGACCTGGGCTGACATGTCATGATGCGGCCGCTTTGGGCTGTTTTTTTGGTATTACGCAAATATATTTTTCTGCATGCCCTTGAATCACTCCCCATGTTGAGGCTATTTAAGCGACACAAGGAAAACACCGATGCCGAAAAATAATAGGTTGCGTGTGATCGGCGGCTTGTTGCTGGCGCATTTTTGCCAATTCGTGACGGCTGATGTGATCGTCGATCTTAAACAGGGCGACAGCATCACTGTCGAGCGTGTCGTTGGTAAGCCGGCGATCAAAATTGACGGCCATCTTAATGACGCGGTATGGGCTGGCTTGCCGGCCTATGATGAATTTGTTGTCATCGAGCCCGATACGCTGGCCAGTGTTCCTCATGCGACTCGTGTTAAATTTTTCTACACCGAAGACGGACTCTACGTTGGCGTCGACATGGACCAACCCGTTGAGAGTCTGATCAAGCGCCTGTCAGGTCGCGATCAGCGCCAGATCAATCGCGACGGTATTAGCGTGACCTTGGATACTTCCGGGGAAGGGCGCTACGGTTACTGGTTCGGCGTAAACCTGGGTGACTCGATACTGGATGGAACGGTTCTGCCCGAGCGTCAGTTTACCAGCGACTGGGATGGTGCCTGGCGCGGTGCAAGTCAGACTACCGATCACGGCTGGTCGGCAGAGCTCTTTATTCCATGGGGCACCGTTTCCATGCCGGCCAGTGCAGAAATTCGACGTATCGGCTTATATATGTCGCGCAAGGTGGCCTATATCGAGGAGCGCTGGGGCTGGCCCGGCTTACCTGATACGCAGGCACAGTTCATGTCAGTTTTGCAGGAGATGCAATTTAAGGATGTGAATCCGAAGAAACAGTACAGTATCTACCCTTTCGCCGCAGTCGGCCGAGACCTGATCGACGATAAGAATCTATATAAAGTCGGTGCCGATTTTTTCTGGCGGCCGTCAACGAATATGCAAATCTCGGGTACGGTGAATCCTGATTTTGGTAATGTCGAAACTGACGATGTGGTGATTAACCTGGATGCCACTGAGGCCTTCTTTCCGGAGAAACGTTTGTTCTTTCTGGAAGGCCGAGAGGTCTTTGTCGCTTCTCCACGTGCTGATACACGCAGCAACGGTGTTGGTAACAGCGGTGCCCCCTATACCATGGTGAATACTCGCCGGATTGGCGGCCAGCCCGTCGATTTGCCCGTGGCGTCTAATGTCTCGATCCCTGATCGCGAGCTCACCCGCCCGGTTGATCTGTATGGTGCGGTTAAACTTACCGGTCAGGTCGGCAGTTTTCGTTACGGCTTTCTTGGTGCCTTTGAGGAAGACGCTGTGTTGCGTGGCACCGATGGTGGCGTACCCGTGTTGTTAAAGCAGACGGGCTCGAACTATGGCATTGCCCGTCTAGTGTACGAGGATTCTGTGGGTGGCGCCTACCGATCGGTGGGCTTGCTTAGCACGGCGGCCCTGCACGACAGTCGTGATGCTTTGGTTCAGGGTGTTGACGGTCACTATCTGACGTCTGATGGCAAGCTCAAGCTCGACGGCCAAATGTTCACTTCTGATATCGATGGTATTGACCGAGGCTATGGCGGCTTCTTTGATGTTGAGTACACCTTTCGCCAAGGCGTGTCGCAGCGGTTTGGAATCGAGTATTTCGACGATAAGGTCAATATCAATGACCTGGGTTACTTGCAGCGCAACGATAATTTTCGAATTCGTTCCGCTCATGTTCGTACCAGTTCGGGAATGAGCTGGGCACGGAGTAATCAGTTTGATCTGCGCGGCTTTGTCCAGAAAAACTCGGCAGGATATTTTACTGGCGGAGCCATCTACATGACTAATCGGCTGACTTTCAATAACCTGTCCAGCATGACCTTTGTCACCAGTTTTACGCCAGAGGCTTATGATGATCTGAATAGTTTTGGCAATGGTACCTACCGTACTGCAAAGCGTCGGGAAGTGGTGATGCGCTATTCTTCGCCATCAACCAATGATCTGTCTTTTGGCGGCGGGGTTGGATTTCGCGAGGAGGCCCTAGGTGGTAACCAGCTTAAAATTGGTGGTGGTGTTACCTGGCGGCCCAATGATCGTTTCTCTGCTGATCTCAATTACAGCTGGGCAGACAGAAATGGCTGGTTGTTGCATCAGGAAAGCAGGAATATGACAACGTTCAACGCTGAACAGTGGACTCCGAAGGTGACGCTTGAATACTTCTTCAGTGCCCGTCAGCAGATTCGTGCTGCGTTGCAGTGGGTGTCGATTCGAGCTCATGAAGACGAATTCTTTATGGTGCCTGATAGTCCTGGCGATTTAATCAAGACCGACAAGCCCGCCGGACCCTCAGACAGTTTTGGGCTGTCGCAAATGAGTTTTCAGGTGCGTTATCGTTGGGAAATCGCGCCTTTGTCAGATTTGTTTGTCGTTTATACTCGAGTGGCCGATAAAGGTTTGGCGCTCCAGGACAATAGCTTTTCAGATTTGTTTGAAGCCGGCTGGAGAGATCCTGTCAATGACGTTTTTGTTGTCAAAATTCGTTATCGATTCGGATCCTAGGAAATAGAATGTCCCTAATGATGTGCTAGGGCATGTCTTTTAAGAGCATATTAATACTATCGCTGATATGCGCGGCAAACTT
>DGOD01000346.1:4739-8499 GCA_002389265.1 Gammaproteobacteria bacterium UBA4475 | reverse complement strand
TACCACCCATATGCGCAACGAAGGTGACCGTCTTCTAGAAGCCATCGACGAGAGCCTAACCATCGGCCTTGAAAGTGATGTGCATGTCCACATTTCCCACCATAAATCAGCTGGCAAACAAAACTGGGGCAAGATCAAGGATTCCCTCGCTAAAATTGATGCTGCACTAGGTCGTGGTCAGCGAGTTACCCTTGATGTTTATCCCTATACTGCGGGTAGTGGTCGGATGATCGAATACTTCAATCTGGAAAATATTAATCGTGATTTTGCCGAAGTGATTCGCATCGCGAGCTGCCCGCCATTCAGAGACTATGAAGGCCGCATGCTGATCGACATCGCCTCAGAACAGGCGATCGACATCAGTGATTTGGTACGCACGATTCTGACAGCACCGAAAGGCGAGCGAACCATTTGCATTCACTTCATCATCGACGAAGAAGATATCGCGACCAATCTACGTCACGCCGACATGATGGTGGGCTCTGACGGCATACCGGATCTCCGCGGCCGCCCCCATCCACGACTCTTCGGCACCTTTCCTAGAGTGTTAGGTAAGTACGTTAGAGAAGACGGCGTCTTGTCCTTGCCCGAGGCCGTACGTCGAATGACATCGCTGTCGGCACAGACCTTTGGCTTGGTGGAACGAGGCAAAATCAAAGAGGGTTACTGGGCCGACCTGGTACTGTTTGACCCTGACATCGTTATCGACAAAGCGACCTACGATGACCCGAAACAGGAACCTATTGGCATCAGCACCGTCATCGTTAACGGCCAGATAGCACTGAACAATGGCCAACATACAGGTGTTGGCAGCGGCAAGATGCTGCGCTACCGGCGCACAGCTTATGGCGAATAACTAGCCGTAAACCCCCAAAAAAACTGAGCTATCGATAGTGACAACTCAGTTATCTGGCTATGCGGCCGTGTAAACTTGTCTGCCGCCCATCCAAGTTTCAAGAACTTTTATCTGGCTGATATGATCCGGATTGACCAACCGTGGATCTTCATCAAGAATCACGAAGTCCGCAAACTTACCCACCTCGAGACTACCTACCTCATGGTCTGAGTGGCATTGCCATGCTGCGTCTCGAGTCATGGCTCGCAACGCCACGTCAACGGAGATGCACTCGTCAGCTGCCAATATAGTCTGCGGCTCCTTCCACATTTTCCTGGTCACTGCATTTTCAATACAACGCAACGGACCCATTTCAGTTACGGGTTCATCTGAGTGCAACGTCCAACGGACACCCTTATCCTCGCACGCCTTGGTCCGATCGAGTAACGTCGCCTTAATCTCGCCAAAAACCTTATCCCGCATCGCCTGCCCCCAGTAATACACATGGCCGATAAGAAAACTCGGCGACAGATTCATTTTTGCAATTCGGTCAATCTGCTCATCATGTAAAATTGAGCAATGTTCAATTCGGCAGGGGGTATTGGTCATCAAGCCCTTGTTCCAGGCTGACTCATAGGCGTCTAAGGTATTGTCAATTGCCTGATCGCCATTGGCATGTATCACCACAGCCCAGCCTCGACTCAGGCGTTCTTCCACCAGGGCCGTCAACGCCTGAGCCTCAACATAGGCCACACCTTTGTGCTCGGAGTGCAGGTAAGGCTCACGCTGCAAACCGCTGAACCCTTGATTGGAACCATCTGAGACGATCTTCCAACCCACGGCGCGAACCATCTCGTCGCCATCACCACATTGCAACCCAGACTCATCGAAACGCGCCTGCAGCATATAGCTGGGCGAATACCGCAGCCTGGTAGTCATGTTGCCCGAGTCGGCCAGGGCCCGGTATAAATCGACCTCACTCACTCCACGAGACATGCCCGTCGCCTGATCACAGAAAGTGGTGATGCCCAATGCATTAGCCTTGGCGCAGACATCCAAGCAGGCACTTGCCAGATCATGGTCACGTTGAGCCAGGTTATGGCGAATCACCGAATTCATGACTTTACCGCCTTGCAAAACACCATTGAGCTCACCGTTAGCATCGCGACCATAAGCCGATGAGGCATCATCTGGCGAATCACGATGAATACCAGCAACCTCGAAGGCCTTGCTGTTGCAGTAAGCAAAATGCAGGGAGGCGTTGTAGACATATATCGGTTGAGTGGTAGACACCCTGTCCAACATGTCGCGGGTCAAGGTGTCCGCGCCTTCCTGTAGCGACGGGTCAAATTGGCGCCCCATGATCCAGTCACCTGGGCCTGCGGCATCGGCCAATTGCCTGAGCCTGCCAAGCGCGCCTTCTACCGTCGGATATCGAAACGGCCCCACATCTTCAAACTGACCCAGCGTCGCCACAGGCAGAAAATGAAAGTGCGGCTCTATAAATCCCGGCAGCAATAACTTGCCCTGACAATCAATCATTTGCGCCGTATCATCCGTTTGGCTCACAACATTCGCTTTCGAACCGACTGCAACAATTTTACCATCCTTGATCGCCATGGCATCGGCCTCATTACCGCCGTCGTCCATGGTAAGAATCTTGGCATTGATAAACACTTGGGTATGAGTTGCGACTTCGGGCAGGTCGCGACCCTTGGGTCGCCAGTGATCGGCATCTCGAAGTTGTAAATCCGTCACCTTCATCGCTGACTGCATCGTTGCAAATACCGGTGAGCAGCAGGCGCAAGCGACCTGTTCATGCTCATGTTGATGGGGTTTACCCGAGTGTTCGCAGGCCGCCTGAGTCGAGCCAAAAGATAGTTGCGCGTCTTCAAACATGACCATTACCTATATGCGTGATCGAAGAGATGATGTTCTTCGAGTGTACAAAGAGCTTAGACACACCTCAAGTCATTGTTGGCACTGCCGCCGGCAACTGGGCCTGTGCTAATATCGGCTTATGTACAAGCAACCCACCAAAACATCCAGAATAGGTATCGATCTCGGCGGCACCAAGATCGAAGCGATCATCATGGATGGTGATGGTCTGATCAGCGCTCGTAAACGGGTGCCGACGCCAACCAACGACTATGCCGCCACCTTATCCAGCATTGCCAGGTTAGTAGAGGGGCTACAGCATGAGTTTGGTATCGCCGCCAACATACCTGTAGGTATCGGTACACCCGGCGCAATCTCATTCGAAACTGGATTATTAAAAAACTGCAACAGTACCTGCCTGAATGGTAAGTCACTGCGCGAAGATCTCGAGGCGCTGCTGCAACGCCCGGTCAGAATTGCCAATGATGCTGACTGCTTTGCGCTGTCTGAGGCCAGCGATGGCGCAGCTGCCGGTGCGCACTCAGTGTTGGGCGTGATTCTGGGAACGGGCGTTGGCGGTGGCCTCGTGTATGACGGCCAGCTATTACGAGGCATCAATGCTATCAGCGGCGAATGGGGCCATAACCCCTTACCGCTGTTGGCTTATCAGCCTATGCCCGAAAGTGACTTACCCGTTATTGGTCACCCGCGAAGCTGTTATTGTGGGCGCAATGACTGCGTAGAGACCTGGCTTGCGGGGCCCGCCTTCGAACGCAGCTATTTGGCCCTCGTCGGCCAACCGCTGCAAGCGATCGACATCGCCGCACTCATTGACCGGGGAGACGCTCAAGCAACGGCACTGCTCCACCAATACTGCAATCTTTTGGCTCTGGCATTATCTACGGTCATCAATATCATCGACCCCGCGGTCATCGTCTTGGGCGGCGGCATGTCTAATATCCAAGGGCTCTATGAGCTGGTGCCTCATTACCTGCCGCGCTACGTATTTTCAGATCACGTCAACACCCGCATCAAGCAGGCAGTGCA
>DGOD01000346.1:0-4558 GCA_002389265.1 Gammaproteobacteria bacterium UBA4475 | reverse complement strand
GGCGAGGCTAAAATGGTCATTCAGGATGGCCAGGTTCGGCTCAATGGCAAGGTTGAAACTCAGAAGAGTAAAAAAATTCTTTCTGGTGACGTCATCGAATTCCGAGAGGACACACTGAATATTCTTTTGAAAGAGCAGCCACCCGAATCAGACGTTACCACCTAGTCTTGTTTCTGCCACTTCACCCATAAAATTTTTTAGCGAGCAGATCTCACTATGAAAGCAGCCGTCTGTCATGCCTTTGGCCAACCACTGATTATCGAAGACATCAAGCTGGCAAACCCCAATATCGACGAGGTAGAAGTGGCGGTAAAAGCCTGCGCGATTTGCCACTCCGATATTACTTTTGCTGAGGGCCATTGGGGCGGCGAACTCCCCGCGGTATTCGGACATGAAGCCGCCGGAATTGTCTCTCGGGTTGGCCAGGGCGTGACACGGGTGAAACCCGGCGATCATGTCGTGGTTACGCTTATTCGGTATTGTGGTGAATGTCACTATTGCCAACAGGGCAGTCAGGTGATGTGCGAGACCCGCTTTGCGCTGGACGAGCAAGGCCCCATCAGTTCGACCCACGGAATACCCATCCAACAGTCCATGCGCACCGGCGCTTTTGCCGAACGGATTGTGGTGCACCATAGCCAGATGGTTAAAGTGCCAAAGTCGCTGCCCTTTGCCAGTGCTTCCTTACTGGCTTGTGGGGTGATCACGGGTTTTGGTGCGGTGGTTAACTCTGCAGGCGTCAGACCAGGACAGTCTGTGGCCGTGATAGGCTGCGGTGGCGTGGGATTAAACGCAATTCAGGGGGCTGTCCATGCCGGCGCAGCAACAATCGTCGCCATAGACCTCACCGAGAGCAAACTCAGTGACGCGCGGGCATTCGGGGCATCGCACGGTATCAACTCGACCACAGAGGATGTGACAGTGAAGGTCAACGAACTCACCGCGGGACGGGGGGTCGACTTTGTTTTTGTGACGGTTGGCGCACGACCGGTCTTCAACCAAGCATTTAACTATATCTCTAAAAATGGCACCGTGGTTGTGGTGGGCATGCCACCTACGGGCGTCATGGCAGAATATGACCCGGGTACCTTGGCGGCCTGGAACCAGCGAATCATTGGCTCAAAAATGGGTGAGGCGATCATCTCCCGGGACATTCCAATATTCGCCGAAGCTTACCAACGGGGCGAGTTGTTACTGGATGAGCTGATTTCTAATACTTATCCATTAGCCGAGATCAATAAGGCTATTGCCGAGGTCAAGGCTGGTACTGTGAAGCGTAACGTCATTGTCTTTGACTGAACCGCTCAATCAAGAAGGCTGCGGAGACTGTTATGATTATTCAAGATATTAAAACCTGGGTGGTGGGCAATCCGCCGCCACAAACGGGAGGGCGTTATTTTATTTTCGTCAAACTGGTAACTGATGGCGATGTCATCGGCTACGGTGAAGCCTACAGTGCCACCTTTGATCCGCATCTAACAGCCAAGCTTATAGAAGACGTTGCCGCTCGTTATTTGATCGGCCGCGATCCTCACGACATCGAAACGTTTTTCCGTAACTGCTACTCATCCGGATTCTCTCAGCGGCCTGACATCTCTATGATGGGCTGCCTATCGGCACTGGAAATTGCCTGCTGGGACATTATCGGCAAGGAAGCGGGTCAACCCGTCTATAAGCTTCTCGGCGGCAGGGTGCATGAAACACTGCGCACTTATACCTATCTTTATCCCCAGTCAGGCAGCGTTTACCCCGAGGAGGCTGATGCTGTTGATAGTCGGAATGTCTATAACGATCCGGAGATGGCGGCCGCGGCGGCCGTCGCTTGTGTCGAGCAGGGTTTCGATGCAGTCAAATTTGACCCGGCAGGACCCTATACTATTTTTGACGGCCACATGCCCCGTCTTGCCGACATTGAGCGCGCTACCGCCATCTGCCGTGCTGTTCGTGACGCAGTGGGCCATCGAGCAGATATCTTATTTGGCACCCATGGGCAATTTACTGCCGCCGGTGCGCGACGCATGGCACGCGCCATTGAGGCCTTTGACCCCTTATGGTTTGAAGAACCCGTTCCTCCCGACATGCCTGAGGTGATGGCCGAAGTTGCCCGCTTCACTTCGATTCCCATCGCTACCGGCGAGCGCCTGACGACCCGCTCAGAGTTTGCACGGGTTATCGCGCTTCGCGCCGCCGCTATTTTACAACCCAACACAGGACGTTCTGGCGGCATACTGGAAACCAAAAAAATTGCCTCTCATGCAGAAACTTACCAGATCCAAATCGCGCCCCATTGCTATTGCGGTCCAATTGTCGGCGCAGCCAACATTCAGGTCGCAGCAACGTTACCTAATTTTTTAATTCTGGAATCGATCAAAACCTGGGATGGTTTTCATGCTGAACTACTAACACGCAAGATTGGCTGGCAAGACGGTCACGTCATCATCTCCACGGAACCGGGTTTAGGTGTCGAGCTGAATGAAGCTGTCTGCGATGCTAACCCCTGGCAAGGTCACCAGCTCCACCTCGAATCGACAAGTACAGTCCTGTTATAGCCAGTCGTGCACGGGGCCCTGCCCCGCCTGACCACTAGAAACTTGCTTACCATCATGGGCTATCAGGATTGAACGTGGCGCTCAAAACGGTAACATTGTTGTGAACCGGCTCCACACCAGCCTGCATGCGCCCTCACCTGAAGCAGGCACTCGCGTATTTTTTGTTAGCGAGTGTTATCGTGTAGGCTCAGCACCGATCCGGTTTGGCCAAAATCCTTCAATTATTCAATCGAACGGTCATCGCTGCCGAGCATCTAGAAAAGACCCGTAAAGCATCGCTCTTCGTTTGGCATTTATGTGTATTATGGTGCCTGAGTAAAATCGAGTGAGAGTCGTACCCGATGACCGATAACCACGCTGACGATGCACAACCCGTGACAGCTACTACCCGCGTGGCGCCTAAGCCCCTAGCCGCAGCACCAACAATAAGAGGAGGGTTTACCCGCGGCCCCGTCGGCAAACATCTGGTTCGCCTGGGCTCATTTATGGCTATGGGCACTGTCACGATGAACATTGCCCAACTCGCTGAAGCCATCTACTTGGGCATCGTCGGCACAGAGGCGCTGGCCGCCATGGGTTTTGCCTTCCCGATCACAATTACGCTGTTTGCTTTTGCTGGCGGCATTAGCTCGGGTGCGTCATCGGTTATTGCTCGAGCCATGGGTTCCGGCGACAACGAGCGCGTTAAGCTACTGGTCACCCACGCGCAGATTATGGCCCTGGTCATCGGTGGCATACTGGGCATGCTGGCGGCGATTTTTGCAGACGCTATTGTCAGCAGTCTCGGGGCAGAAGGTCTTGTGCTCGAGATGACGACGGCCTATTTGCGAGTTTATATGCTCGGCGTACCCTTCTTTGTGTTATCGATGGTCGGTTCTACTCTGCTCAGAGCTACCGGTAGCGCCGCGAGTCCCGGCATCATCATGACCACTGGCTCGGTCATACAAATACTCCTAGGCCCCGTGCTGATCTTTGGCTGGTTTGGTATTCCCGAAATGGGCATCGCCGGTGCCGCCTGGGCCTATGTCATCTCGCGGCTCTGGAGCATCGCCCTGTACAGCATCTTATTGTACCGATCTCGCATGATGCAGCTATCACTTACCGGCATCTTTAAGTCATGGGCCGCAATCCTGCACGTTGGCGGTCCGGCCGTCATGAGTGGCCTGGTGATGCCAGCTTCCATGTTGATCATCACCCGCTTGCTTGCTGGTCACGGACATGAGGTCGTGGCGGGATATAACGTCGCAACCCGAGTGGAAACCATGGCCCATATGATTCTTTGGTCCGCGTCATCCTCAGTAGAGCCCTTTATCGGCCAGAACTGGGGCGCCGGTCGCATTGACCGGGTCAAGCGCGCCCTGTTCCTGACGAATTGGTTCAGCCTCGGCTGGGGCCTGCTCACCTTCGTGACAATGATGTTAATCGGTGACTTGGTCGTGACGTTGATAGACGATAACCAAGTTGTCCGTGAAGTTGCCCAGGCATTTTTCCTGATTATACCTTTGAGCATTGGCTTTATGGGCATCATGCAGATTGCCAGCTCAAGCTTTAATGCTCGAGGGCTGCCAATGCCAGCCCTGGTTATCTCAATCGTCAGAACTGTGATTGTTTACATTCCATTGGCCATCATCGCCAATACTTATTGGGGTTATGTGGGCATCTTCGTGGCAACCGCGGTCACTAATGTCTTGGTGGGCACCGGGGCCTGGTACTGGAATCAGCAATCCGTACTCAAAGCCAGCCATACCCTCGCACGTACTTAGAACCTGCGGCGAGTTTTCGCGGGCCTTCTGATCGCGGTCGAAGTCGTGCTAATACACAAATATTTAATTGTTCATTTTTGTTCTGACAATATAACTCATCTACAATTACCCCGGTCATATTCAGAAGGCTCTACCTATGTCATTGACTACCGAGTGCTCATGCATCGCATTTCACGGCCACATCAATATCGCCAGTGGCACTCTGCTCGACGTGGCAATGGCCGCCAAACGCGCGTTCGACAGTCA
>DGOD01000273.1:17659-19377 GCA_002389265.1 Gammaproteobacteria bacterium UBA4475 | reverse complement strand
GATTAATGAGCACACATTGATGCTAAGTGCATAAACGCGTCTGATAAAACGCTAAGATTTCATCTACCGCCGCTCGAGTTGGCTCGCCTTCCGCATCGATCAGGTGCATCGTCACGACACTGTGAGGCGCAGCACGGCTAACCCTCGCCGCCTCGTCGGGCAATACTCGAGACTGAAATCGGTCTCCCAGCGCCGCAGCATATTCACTGAAGCGCTCCTTGCGGCAGAATGGGTCACCATCGAATCGGTATGCCAGCACCGTCAGATTTTCCTTCTCGAGTCGATCTTTAACGCAACTCAGGTCCGCTGGCGAGATATGCATACCGCCTTTTTGAAATAGTGGCAGTGAGGGCTGAGACAGCACAGGCGCCAACATTGTCGGCTCCACCATCATGGATAACGCGAAATTGCCCGTGAAGCACATGCCAATAGCGCCCACACCCTTGCCGCCACATAACGGATGCACATGCGCCGACAGCGCCCTGAGCCAATCCACCACCGGACTGCTGCGGTTAGCCGCCAGCGCAGAAAATTCTCGACTGATACAAGCGCGAGCCATTGATTTCGCGAGATAACCACCAGAGGGCGATCGACCAACTTCACCGAACAAGTGCGGCATCCAGACTGTAAAGCCTGCATCTCTCACCTTTCGAGCAAAGTTGATCACCTCATCGTAGATACCGGGCATCTCTGACATCACGATCACCGCAGGACCGCTGCCAGAAGTGAACACCAGCTTGCTTCGGCCTAACAAGGTTATCTGCTGACGATGAAAATCTTCCAGCCCATCTGATCTGACGATAATATCCGTCATCGCGGCTTGCGCCCCCTGAAATGGTGAATAATTTGAGCCTGACTAACAACCTTCTAGCAACAGCAAGGTACATTGTGCATTTTCCGTACGCAGCGGCTTAACAGGAGCATACTCCTTCGAGTCAACAAAGGCTTGGGCAGCTTGCATACTGGGAAATTCAATAATAACTACCCGGGTTGGCGACCACAGGTCCGTCTCTCGCACATCCATCGCGCCACCCCGTGCTCGATAGATACCACCAAACTTTTCCGCAATGGGTTTTGCCAACTGTTTGTAGGCTTCATAGGCTTGAGGGTCAGTGATCCGGGTATCTACAATAATATAAGCGCTCATTAAGTGGCTCTCCACGAGGCGGAAATTAATATTTACCAAAAGATGCTTGGCGAAGAAGGTGCTGGGCAAAACCAACAATGTTTGGCTAAACAAAGCATTGCCTTAGCACTGCCAAATCACACCGACTGGACGCTACTGATTCGTTCGCGTCTTGCCTAGCAGAATCTCGTGCATATCACCCTTTGCGTTGAAACTCGCCAACAACAGGTAAACACAGAGGAATGGCGCGCCGCCGAAAAAACCCAAAACCCCAACCACCACTCCAACAGCTGAAAAATGGTGACGCCAAGCAAGCCAAAGTCCAGACAGCGCCAGCATGCTCATGAAGTCGACATTAAACTGACCAGGCCAAGCCATAGCCCTGATATCGCTGAAGAACACCTCAAACAAACCCAACCCATGGTCGCTTATGACCACGACAGTGTAGGCTGAGACACTCATCAATATAGCAACCAGCAGTATCCTGAAAATAACCATTAACCCAAACTCCTTTAATCTAATATTATTTGAATGTGCGCAACCAGCTGTCACCGAAATCTTCTGACAAGAGTGAAAGGGGGTGATGTGGCTA
>DGOD01000273.1:8525-17642 GCA_002389265.1 Gammaproteobacteria bacterium UBA4475 | reverse complement strand
AAAGACCTTAGCAACCATTTAATTCATAGCATCTTGCCCATGGTAATCACCAGGTTGTCAGCACCATTCGCAGCGATATGCACCTCGCGACTGATTTCCACATAACCCCGCGCTAAATACAGTGGCTCTCCCGCCGCAGTAGAGCCCAGCTCTATAGACTTGAAACCCCCGTCGCGCGCAGCTTGCTCGCCCAACTGGAGTAGCAAGCTGCCAATGCCCTGACGCGCCCAGCCAGGGTGAGTGTACATGGCTCGAATCCGAGCCGCATCCTGACCAGGATCACTCAGGCTGTCATCTCGGCCGACGGTATGATCACCGCCGTAAAGGGTTCGCCGCCGACCCCAACCGCCGCAGCCTACCAGCTGCTTTTCAGCCTCATCACCGGCCTCAATCAAAAAGTAGGTCTGGTCTTCGATCAAGCTGCGATCGACCCCCATGGTTTCCTTCGCTGCCTCAATTTCTGCCGGGGAAAGAAACGCTTTCATATTCTCAGCGATGGACAGCTGCATCAACTCGATGATCGCAGGAATATCCGTCGCAAGTGCTAGACGGTGGCTAAACTGAGGTGACATTGCATGGTCCATTCTGTTGATTAACTATTATTTATCTATTCAGCAAGGATAAAAAAATACCCGAGCAGCCCCTCAAACGTCTTCAGGCAGCGCATCGATAGACTGCAGCACTTTTGTTGCGATGGCTTGTCGCTTCGGCGCATCGGCCAAGCCCTTGGTCGTGGAAATATTAATGGCAAAAAATACGAGTCCCTTAGCACGCTCAGCCCAGCCATCCCACCAGCCTATGGCAGGTTGCTCGGGTACTGCGACCCAACCTGATCTAGCCCGCAAAATCCATTTCTGACCAGCCTCGTTGACCATTAAGTCCTTCACCAGACGCTGACCCACCAGACTAAATGACAAGGCATTATGGTACAGCCGTTGTAAAAATTCGACCTGCTCCATCGCGAAAACACGCAGCGTACCGCTCAGCCAGAATTGCTGATCATCGCCGCCCGGATCCATGTTGCCATATTAAATCTGCTGCAGATAATCCCGCGCTCGATCAGCGCCGAGTTTGATGGCCAACTCTTGGCACACCCACATCGTCGAATAGCGCGCCGACTTCAGGGTCTGATCCCGATTCCAGGTAGACAACCAGCGCGTTACCCCGTCTCAGCCAAAAACCTGAAATTCATCCTTGGCGCTGCCCGCATCTGGCGCGAACAGCGTGTCTGGGACTTTGAAGGACGAGGCCGGTGAAAAACGCTCATCGGCACGCTTATGCTTGTACACAAGCTGTGGGTGGTGACGCTGGTCAACCACAACCATGGTGCCCTGCACCTGTGCTTCGTCAAAATAGCCAGCCCAGCTCGATTGCGCCAACCACTCATCAGCCTCACCGCGTTGCTCGCAACAATCGCAAGTGCCAGGCAACCGCCCAAAAATTGGCTTCTGCACAGTCCGCGCGACATATTCAAAGTCTTTTCACTATTCAAAGTCTTGTCACTATTCAAACCGCGGTATCTAAGTCGTAGAATCTACAACCACTCATGCGGCCAACAGAAAGGCTTACGTCAATAATATTTTGAAGCCGATCAAGATTAGTACGACACCACCCAACAATTCCGCACGGCGTCCCAACAAGGTACCGCTTTTGACGCCAACAAACACCCCGAGGCAACTAAACAGCCAAGTTGTCACGCCAATCAACAAACAAGCTAACAGCGGATTAAAATCAATGAGCGGCAGCGCAACGCCCGCCGCCAGCGCATCAATACTCGTGGCAACCGCAAGCACTAGCATTATCTGATGGCTAATAACCTGCGTATCGGACAACTTGTCGGGCAGCTCTTCGGCAGCAGCGTCACCTGCAGACGCCTGATTGAATGACTCAATAATCATTTTTCCGCCGACAATCCCTAACAACAAGAACGCGATCCAGGGAGCCAATGCTTCGAACCAGCCGAGCAGACTGATACCACCCAAAACACCCAACAGTGGCATAAGTGCCTGGAACACACCAAAATATGCCCCCGCCATCAGCGCCAAGCGCACGGGACTGGCTTTACACTTCGCACCCAGACCGATGGACACCGCGAAAGCGTCCATACTTAAGGCGAGCGCCAAGAACAATACTTCGATCACGTCATCTGCCCCTTAGCCGGGTTTCGGCCCGGCCCTTAGCTTTGAGCTGCAAGGAACTGTCGAAGCGACAGATAGTCCGCATGAAACTGACGAATGCCTTGACTGAGCTTGTCAGTCGCCATAGCGTCTTCATTCATCTGCCAGCGAAAGCGGGACTCACCCATGGAGATCTTCTCGATCGGCAGCAATTTGGCAGCATTGGCATCGAGTCGAATTGGCACTAACGCCTCACGCTGACTCAATTGCTCGAGTAGCCCTGGACTGATGGTCAGTCGATCGCAGCCACTCAAGGCCAAGACTTCCTCGACGTTACGGAAGCTCGCGCCCATGACCACGGTGCTATAGTCAAATTTTTTGAAGTACTCGAAGATTTGCCTGACAGACAGCACGCCCGGGTCATTCTCTGCGGAATACTCGAGCCCTGTTTTAGCCTTATGCCAATCCAAAATGCGCCCCACGAAGGGCGAAATCAAAAACACACCAGCTTCGGCGCAGGCGACGGCTTGCGCGAACCCAAACAACAACGTCAAATTGCACTGGATGCCTTGGGTTTCCAGGATTTTCGCCGCCGCAATACCTTCCCAAGTGGCGGCGATTTTGATCAGCACTCTGGATTGATCAATCCCCGCTGCGGCATACAATGCGATGATCCGCCGCGCTTTGTCTAACGTCGCCGTTGTATCGAAAGACAATTGCGCATCTACTTCCGTGGAGACTCGACCGGGAATATGGCGCAACAGTTCCACCCCAAAATTAATGGCCAGCCGGTCCATGGCTGGATCGAGCCACGCTGCTGCAGCTTGCTGTTTTCCCCAAGTCATCGCGTCATCCACCAGATGCCGATACTGTGGCATCTGCGCGGCGTTCAATAAGAGGGACGGATTGGTCGTCGCGTCCTGCGGATGGTACTGCTTGATCGAATTGATATCGCCGGTATCAGCGACGACTGTGGTAACCCGCTTAAGCTGTTCCAGTTGCGATGGCATCTTGGCCTCCGAAGCAAAAACCCTAGTGTACACCGACCCGGCGTTCGCTGCTGCTTAACACGAATCTCCTTAATAGAGCCTGGCCCGCCGGCAGACCGCGCACTGGGATCGAAAGGAGATCCCCTTGAGCACGACGCGTCAGCTGGGGGATCTTCGAACGCTACTCGCACCAATGACCGATGATCAGGCGTTGTTTGCGTCATAGGAACGGAGCCTCCATAATGCCTCATCGGCGGCGGCCGAAAATGTGAAATTCAGAGCAGGGTGAATCCTTAACATGGTCGACAAAATATCCTGGTCAGTGGTTATGACCAAACCCAGACAGGAAAATTACGCTGCCGCGCGACTTGCGGAACAGAGTTTTGCCACCTACCTGCCGCTTGTGGCCAAGCGCGACAAACTTGGCAAACCTATCGGTACCACACCGATGTTCCCAGGCTATTGCTTCTGTGGCTTTCAACCAGAACAATCCATCGCGCCCGTACGCTCAACACCAGGCATTATCAGCCTTGTGCGCTTCGGTCACGAGGTCGCTATTATCCAAGCCGAGGTCATTGATCGACTGCATAAGATGGAAGCCATGTTGCAGGCCAGCGCCAATGACGGCGGACTCAAACCGGGCGACCCGGTGCAGGTTATTCAGGGCCCCTTTGCCGGCTATGAGGGTCTTGCGTCGCGGGTATCCGCGACGCGTATCGATGTCTTGATGACTATCATGGGGCAGGCCCAACGGGTCCGGTTTACCCCTGACGATCTCGCCCGACCGGGCTAGGCGAACAACAAAATAAGGATTTAACACGACCCGAGGCAAAGGGCTCCGTCGCGAAATGTCGATTTTCTTGCGTTAAGGCACTCAAAAGGTGCTTCAACAGCACCAGAATAGCCATACAGGTTTTATTCTGGTGCCGATTGCAGTAATCTGTGTTCAAACAATGAACAAGGGCTGCCGGAACGCGCGCCGCTCTGAAACCTATCACTTACGGCAAGACACCCTGTTATGGCAGAGGCTATGGCAAAAGATATGGCAAAAGATACGGCAAAGGATTCTCCAGTTGAAGGTCGAGACGAGCTCAAATTGCGCGTGATGCGCGTGCTCGAGGGTGACCCCACCGCGAGTCAGCGCCAAATCGCCGCTGAACTCGGCGTCAGCCTCGGCGGCATCAACTTTTGCCTGAAAGCCCTCGCCGAGAAAGGCCTGATCAAGATCGGTAATTTTGCACGTGCTGAACGCAAGTTGGGCTATGCCTATATCCTGACGCCGGCCGGCGTCAACGAGAAAGCGCAGCTGACCGCGAGATTCCTGAAACGCAAACTCAATGAATACGAAGCATTGCGGGAAGAAATCGCCCTGCTACAGCGTGAAATCAACAACAGCAGCGAAGCCTGAGCGCAGGCTTCGCCACTACCGTTCACACTAGTGTCAGGCGAGCTTAAAGCCTTGCTCGCTGAGCGGCATTGATCGAATACGCACACCGGTTGCTGTATAGATGGCGTTGGTAATCGCTGGCGCCAAAGGCGGCAACGCGGGCTCACCCAATCCAGTCGATCGATTGTCGCTCTGCAGGAAGTGCACATCGATCTCTGGCGTCGACGCGATACGCATGACCGGGTAATCATCAAAATTGTTCTGCTGAATCACGCCGTTCTGCATTGTAATCTGCTGCAGTGCCATGGCACTAAGTCCATCAATCACAGCGCCCTGAACCTGGCTTGTCGCACCACTCATATTGATAATAGGGCCCACATCAACGGCTACAGTCACTTTGTTGACTCGAAAGTTTCGGTTTTTATCCACAGTGACTTCAGCAATCTCGGCCACATGAGCCGCATGGCAAAAATAGAACGCGAACCCCAGCCCAGTTCCCGCTGGCATAGTCCTTCCCCAGCCCGCCTTAGCGGCGACCAAATTGATCACATCAATGGCACGACCGGTGTTCAGTGAATTCACATTGCCCTCTTCAATCCAACGCCGGGAGCCTAAGAGTTCGAGCATGAATTCCACGTGGTCGCGATCTGCCAGCACCGCCAACTCATGAATAAAACTTTGCTCAACGAACGCATTCGTATTCGATCCAGGCGCGCGCCAAGCGCCACAGGGAGTATTCACCGGCATCATTGTTTGCGTCACGCGGGCATTGTCCAGCGCTGCCATGGAAAATTCATTACCCCGCAGACCTGAGCCAATGACTGGCTTGCCGTTATGAGCAAAGCCAATGTAGTGCTGGTCCCACGCCTTAAGTTTACCGTTAGCGTCCAGTGCAGCTTTCATGTTTTCAAAGCCACCCACTCTGAAAAAATCATTGTGAATATCGTCAGTCCGAGTCCACGTCAACTTCACCGGCAAGCCCGCACGATAGGAAATCGCCATCGCTTCTGCAGCAAAGTCGTGCACGGCCCGTCGGCCAAACGCTCCACCCATGCGCGTCAGCGTGACATTGACATTGTCCTGCTTGACGCCAAGTAGGTTCTCCGCAATTTCTTTCACTTGGGCCGGAAACTGGCTAGGAATCCACACCGCCAAAGTATCGCCTTGTCCATCACTGCCTTTTCGATAGTCTGCGGTACAATTCATCGGCTCCAGACAAACATGGGCCACATAAGGAAACTGATAAAAAGCCTCGTAAACCTGATTAGCCTTATCACTCAACTCTGCATCAACTGTGGCCCCTTCAAGGCTCACCTGACCACCACCTTCCCTGGCAATTTTTTTCGCCTCGGCGACCATCTGCAACCAATCATCGCTGGAGGCTGAGGTCTCGTCCCAAGCAACTTTGAGCTTACTTTTTGCATCAAATACTGCCCAGGTATCTTCGCCAATAATCGCAACGCCACCGCGCAGGACGGCCAGGCCCTCCAGAAACGCTCTTGAAGCCAAGCCGGACCTGTCATCGGGCTCAAGAATAAACGCATCAATAATGCCCGGTAGCTGCTTGACTTCCGCCGCATTGAAACTGATCGCCCTGCCTCCCACTCGAGGACACCGCGTGTAGGACGCATACTTCATACCGTCCAGGTCTACATCAATACCAAATTCCGATTGGCCGGTGACGATCGCGAGATTATCTACGCCGCCAATCGAGGTACCGATAATGGTGTAGGCTCGCGGATCTTTATAGGACAGCGTCGCCGGATCAGGAATAGGCTGGCGCACTGCCAATGCGGCGAGCTCCCCAAAGGTGAGGCTTTGACCTGACGTATGAACTACGGTGCTCTCTCGAGCCATGAGATCCTGACGTTCAACCTCCATCGATTCAGATGCTGCACCAATCAACATTTCTCGGGCTGATGCACCCATCTGCCGCATCATGTCAAAATTGCGAGGAATCGATGTTGAGCCACCCGCCCCCTGTGAGCCATATTTACTGGCATTAATGGGCGCCTGCAGCACCACGACATCTTCCCATTTGGCCCCCATCTCTTCGGCGATAATCATCGGCAATGAGGTTTTTATGCCCTGTCCCATTTCTGGATTCGCTGAATAAATAGTGATCCTGCCGTCAGAGGCGATTTGCACATAAACATTGAGTTCCTTGGACCCCACGAGCGTACCAAGATCCTGCCCCAATACGGAAGTCGGCAGACTCAGCTCCAGCATCAAACCACCACCAGCGAGGGCTGAGGCCTTGAGGAAACCGCGGCGATTCATTTGATTGATATTCATTCGGCAGCTCCTTTGCTTGTCAGGTTGTTGGCAACAGGCGCGGCCGTACTCGCAGCATTGTAGTAAGAGGCGGCCGTATGAATCGCGGCGCGAATTCTGACATAAGTACCACAGCGACAATAATTGCCGGCCATGGCGCCATCAATTTCAGCATCTGTCGGCTTACGGTTGGCAGCCAGCAGCGCGGCGGCGCTCATAATCTGGCCCGATTGGCAGTAGCCGCATTGTGGCACATCATGTTCAATCCAGGCGCTCTGTAAGGGATGCAACTCACCCTCTTGGCTCAGTCCTTCAATGGTCGTCACTGGACCTGACACGCCGGCAACAGGCAGCATACAAGAACGCACCGGCTGACCGTTAACATGCACCGTGCACGCACCACACTGGGCAATACCACAACCAAATTTTGTGCCCTTTAATTTCAGTTTGTCCCGTAACACCCACAACAGCGGCATATCCGGGCTCGCCTCAAATTGACGTGCCTCACCGTTTACCATCAATTGGTATTTAGTCATGGTTTTCTCATTCTCCTGTAGGCCGGCTTCGCCGACGAGATAAAAGGCAACTCGACAACGCTAGACCATCGACAACAAGCCACCTGGCAAAACAGCCATTGGACTACAATAGCTTACAATGGCTAGCGGCGCTTGATTGAACGACCAGCGGGTGTCTCGCTATTGCTGGGTCAAGGCAGTTTAGCCTAAGGTTTTACGCGGATCAGCTTGCCGGTCTCGCTGTCTGTCAGCAGGTACAGAAAGCCATCGGGCCCGACCCTGACGTCTCGAATTCGCGCGTCCAGCTCTGAGAACAAGGGTTCTTCTGCCACCAATTGACCATCCTCCATATCGATTCGTCTGACTTCTTTATCAACCAACGCACCGACAAACAAGTCGCCCCGCCAAGCGGGAAAGGCGTCGCCCTCATACAGCGCAAAACCGGAGGGCGCGATACTGGGCACCCAGTACTTCAACGGCTGCTCCATGCCTGGCGCTTGCTGGAACGGCGAAACATAGGCGCCAGAGTAATTAATACCGTAGGTAATGGCTGGCCAACCGTAGTTCTTGCCAGGCTCTATACGGTTGATTTCATCGCCGCCCTGAGGACCATGCTCGTGGTTATAGACAGTGTTTGTGGTTGTATCAACCACAAGCCCCTGGGTGTTTCGGTGACCATAAGACCACACATACGGATTGCCGGCTTTACCATCAGCAAAAGGATTGTCAGCGGGGGCAGAACCGTCCTTGTTCAGACGTATGATCTTGCCCAGTTGGCTGAAGGTGTCCTGCGCCGCTTCCCGATAGTCGAATCCGTCACCTGTTGCGAGCACAATCGTACCATCGGCGAGCTGTACCATTTTGCCCCCAAAGTGCGCACCCGCTGCCTTGGTCGGCGATGCGGTGAACAGGACTTCAGTGTTTTCCAGTCCCGACTCACCTAATGTCGCCTTCACGATACGAGTCGCATTGGCATCAAGGGTGCCCCAGGCGAATGACAGATACACCGTTCTGTTATCCGTAAAGTCTTGATCCAACATGATGTCGAAGTAGCCACCCTGGCCCTCCACCAAGGGTTCGGGCGTACCACTAAGCGGTTCACTCACATCACCATCTTTGGAGACTCGGAGCAGATCGCCCGGACGAGTGGCCACCAGATAATTGCCATCTGGCAGAAAGGCGATAGACCAGGGAAAGTTAAGGTCTTCGGCAACGGTTTCCAGTTGGTAATCTGCCTGTGCGGGGAGAACTGACAGTGCTAACAATGGTGTCATTAACAGGGCGACAAGGTAGCGAGATATCATTTAGTCTGTCTCTATCGTAGAATTCCACTCATTATACGCAGTCGCAACCAGATCAGGACAGAAAAATGACAAGAACCATCGGCGCCTTCCTTGTGGCAGTTATCGGTACCTATATCTTAGGTGTTTTGTTCATTGGTCAGGGCAACCTCGCCAACGTCGCCGAGATGGGCCTGACTGTCGAATTCAGCGACCGATTAGATACCCTGCTCCATGACCTGACCCATATGACGGCTATTTATCTGCCGCTGGTCACCGTCAGCTCGATTATCGCCTTCTCAGTAGCCGCTGCCATCATTCGGCTGACGCCGAACCTGCGCCTGATTGGCTACGTCTCTGCAGGCTTTGTTGCGCTGATTGCGTTACATCTCATCATGAAAATGGTTTTGGGCCTGACCGGAGTTGCACCGACTCGAACCATCATGGGGCTTATTGCCCAAGGTGCCGCTGGTGCATTCGGCGGCTATCTGTTCCATATTTTGACGCTGAAAAAGTCAGCGCAGCCTTAAATACAACGCCGACCCTCAACGCTAC
>DGOD01000273.1:1383-8467 GCA_002389265.1 Gammaproteobacteria bacterium UBA4475 | reverse complement strand
CAATCAGTCTCCAATCAATCTCCAATTAAGGCCTGATAAACCCGGCTTCGCAGCTCACGGCGAATAGGGTAAGTAGAGGATGGCATCAACTGGGTCAGAAAGATCACGTACAAATCTTCCTCTGGGTCAATCCAAAAGAACGTACTCGCCGCGCCACCCCAGTGGTGCTCACCTACTGATGTGATGATATGCGCCTTCACGGGATCCAGCACAACAGCAAAACCAAGACCGAAGCCGATGCCATCGTAGCTGGTTTCACTCCATACCGGCTGCCCCATATCTGCCATGTCACTATTATTCGGTAACTGATTAGTCCGCATAAACTCAACGGTTTTTCTGCCCAGCAGTCGCTGCCCGTCGAGCTCACCTGTGTTCAGCAACATCTGGCAGAACCTGGCATAGTCAGACATGGTTGACACCAGCCCACCGCCGCCGGAAAACACCGACGCCGGATTGAAGTAGCTGCTTTTCGCGGAACCTTCCTGCAACTTGAGGCCAATGGGTTTTGGTCCGGCGAGCGCGTCTGCAGATTTCGCGACATTACTCATATCAGCGCCGGACAGGGGCGAATAAAGCGCGGCGAACCGAGCCTGATTCTCCGGTTTGACATGAAACCCCGTATCCACCATTTGCAGCGGCGCAAATATTCGCCGTTGAAAGAAATCCTGCAGTGACATTCCAGACCAGACTTCTACCAAGCGACCCAACACATCAGTGGCAATACTGTAGTTCCACTGCGAACCCGGTTGGCAGATCAGCGGAATAGCCGCAGCTCGCTTTACCCATTCCGCCAGGTCCTTTACATCGCTCGGCTGGCCTACTCCCGAATTGCGATATGCCTCGTCAACAACATTGGCCTGCATGAACCCATAGGTTAAGCCCGACGTGTGCGTCATCAGATGCTGCACGGTCATGGGTGTGTCCTGAGGATAGGTTTGATCAAGGCTGGCATTCCCCCCCGCCCACACTCTGGTCTCGAGGAACTCAGGCAAATACAGTGCTACCGGGTCATCTAGCTGGAAGCAGCCTTCTTCGTACAGCATCATGGCGGCCACGGTCGTGATCGGCTTGGTCATGGAATAGGCTCGAACGACGGTGTCATTGGCAAAGGGCTTACCGACTTCCATATCGGCGGCGCCGCTACATTGCTGATACACAATCTCACCATGGCGAGCCACCAGGGCACTGCAACCGGCCAATCGATTTGAACTCACCTGCTGCTCCAGCCAGGTTGTGATTCTCTCCAGTCGCTCAGATGACATTCCAACAGCTTCAGCTTTAGTCACACTTTTCTCCCAGGGCAAAATAGAGTTTCAAAAAGCATTATTCATGGCAAACTCACCCCAGACAAGGAACAATTCCCAAGGAGGGGAGCCGATGAGCCAAACACAAGTCTACGCTAGCAACCTGAATTACACCGGTAAGAACAAGACCATCCTGGTATTTCTTGACGGCACCTGGAACGATGAAAATGGCCATGACGGTGATGGTGTCACCACCAATATCTTTCGCCTGTTCAGCTCGATAGCGGGCAATCTCAACACCACCAATATCCCCTTCGTCAAAACTCACACGGAACATACCGCGCTTTACTTTCGAGGCGTCGGTAACGACGAAGACCATGGGATTGTCGGAACCTTTTACGGTGGTATCTTCGGTGCCGGAGAAAAACGTATCCGGGATAATGCCTACTGTGAAATTCTTCGGCACTACAACAATGGTGATCGAATCGTCGTTATTGGCTTCAGCCGCGGCGCCGCCTGCGCAAGATTGCTCGCGTCAAAACTCGAAAAGCATGGCATCAAGCGCAAGTTGGAAGTCACCTACAGGAAGCACAACGGCGCGAACTTTTTTCTGAAATACAAAAACATCGACGAGGACTATGTGGAAGTCGACGTTGAATTTCTGGGCTTGTTCGATACCGTCGGCGCCTTCGGCATACCATTGAATCTGCCAGGCTTACCCTTCCAGAAACTCAATCTGTTCAAAAACCTGGAACTCGCCAAGAACGTCAAGCAAGCGGTTCACTGTGTCGCAATCGACGAGAGTCGCGAGCCCTTTATCCCCACCCTATGCAATAAAGCCACTCACGTCGACGAAGTTTGGTTTGCTGGCGTGCATGCGGACATTGGCGGCGGCTACAAATATGCAGAGCTGGGCAAAATATCACTGGCTTATATGGTCGACAAACTCAACGCTGCGCTGCCAGACTCACCTATTCGTTATGATCAGCCTGAACTGCAGAAGCATACAGCGTATTCCTTGGCGGAAGATGAAATCCGCATGCACTATCATGGCGACGGCATAAAACATAACCCCAGGGAAATTTATGTCTCGGTCGATAACGAACGATCCAGCTATAAACCCAAGGTCCATCACTCTGTTGCACAGCTGCTGAAATCGAGCAAGGTTTCAGTCGCCGAGCACTTTGAAAGTTTTACCACGGTGACGCCTGTCATCTATCAGCCGGGGAACTTGCATGCCCTCGTCCCGCCGCTGAAACTGGTTAGATAGCTCGACGTGACCTGACAGTAAGATGATGGCAAAACGCAGCAATAGATGGCAGGTCTCCGTTATCCGGCTATCTGCTGATTTTCAATACCGTTACGCTACATGCTTGTTCATTGGCATGGGGACGTATGATGGGTATGGGTGCGTAAGATGGCCGATAGATGCCTACCATTCTTGACTCGTTATGGTAGTCTTCGCGCGCTCACGTATTCAGGTCCCTGGCTCGCATCTTATGACGATGGTTTCAAACAGATCTCGCTCGTTGATCGCACTGTTCGCGATTTTGTTGCTGCTCGTGCCCGCGCTATTGCCGCAGGGCATGATGCTGGCGCGAGACAACGCGCTTGGTCAGATCGAAATTACATTGTGTTCCGGCATCGGTGGCCGCAATGTCTGGCTCGATCTGGATACCGGCCGTTTCTCCGATAGCCTGCCACCAGACCATACACAAGGCGATGAAGCTGAACACGCCACAAGCAATCAGCTTTGTTCTTTTGCTGTAGTCGCGGCCGTGGTGCTACCCGGCAGCCCACCAGTCGGATCTGATTTCGCGACCTTTTACCTACCCACTACTATTGCGCCAGCGCAGCCAGCTAGCCAATTTCGTGGTGGCCGCCTACCGCCCCGAGGACCCCCGTTGATAAGTTGATCAGTCTTTTTTCAATAGAGCTTTTTTGACTGCGCACCTGCTGCGCTATTTCATCGACGGAGATAACTCGTGAATGTTCAAAAATTTTCTGCGCCTCTCAGCGTAGTCCTTGCTATTGCTTTAAATAATGTCAGCCCCAACATCTATGCCAGCGACGGCGTGTTCGAAGAAGTTATTGTGGTCACAGGCAAACGCCTGCCGATATTTTCGAACTCGAAGGACATGGCAGACCAGCCAATACCCGTCACAGATATCGCGGCGCTCGTCGGCCAACTACCTGGCGCCGCACTGATTAACAATGGCGGCTTGTCTGGCCAGGTCGCCTATCGTGGCGTATTCGGTAGTCGAGTCGGCACCACGTTGAATGGTCAGCGGTTTGAATCTGGAGGTCCGAATATGATGGACCCACCTCTGCACTACGCACCTGCGGTGCTGGTCGACAAGATTGAAGTCAGTCGCGGCACACCCGGCCTGGAGTTTGGCCCGGCATTGGCTGGGGGCGTCAACGCCGTACTGAAACAGGTGCCATATCAGGCAACCAGCACCGTCGAGGGCCACTATGATCTGGCCGTCAGCGGTCGCAGTCATAATGGCAGCCAGGCGGTCGGCGGAGTTGCCGGCATGGCCAACGATCGCTATCGGGGGCATCTGCTGTTCTCCGATGAACATGGTCAGAACACGGAATTTCCCGGCGGCACAATCGCCAGCAGCGCTTTCGATCGTCAGGTCTATGGCCTTGCTGGCGGCATGCAAAACGGCAGGTCGACATTCGACCTTGAACTTCGACGACACGCCACTGGGCCCACAGGCAATCCGCCTTTTGGCATGGACATCGAATTTGTCGATGCAGATTTCGCCCGCCTCGGCTGGGAGTCCAGTTTCGGCGACGTCAATGTCTCGGCGTCTACAGGCTACGCAGATATCGCCCATGGTATGAATAACTATGCCCTGCGACCAACACCGGCGAGTCCGAACCTGTATCGTCGAACCGTGACCGATGCGACCACCTGGGTGGGTAGCGTCAAGCTGGATATGCCGACAGCAGCGGGCCTGCTCAATGTTGGCCTAGATACCAAGCTGGCGGATAAATCTGCCCGAATCGGTAACCCCAATAACGCAAGTTTTGCGCTGCAAAGCCTGCCGGCTGTTGTCCTGAAGCGCACAGGCATACACCTGCAAGTTCAGCCATCGATCAAAGATTGGCGCTTCCTGTTGGGCGTCAGAGTCGACCGGCATAGGGCCCAGGCTGGTCTGGCAACAACCGGGCCCGCCGTTCCCGCCATGCCCGCAAGTCTGGCAGTTGCATTTAACAACACCGATCGACAATGGCAGGCTACAACCGTTGATGCCCTGGCTCGAGTCTGGCGGGTAAAGGGTGACGCCACCTGGCGTCTATCTTTGTCTCGTCGCAACCGCGCACCAGATTATGTTGAGCGTTTTGCCTGGTTGCCAACTGCCGCCAGTGCCGGACTCGCAGATGGCAATACCTATGTCGGCAACCAGAACCTGGACTACGAGACGGCAACGACGCTCGATGCAGGCGTAGACCTGGCCTGGGGTAAGGGCTATGTTCGTCCAACGGTATATATCACTGGCATCAACAATTATATTCAAGGGACACCGGTGGATGCCACGCCGGGAATCATCGATTCGGTGGTCGAGCGGGTCTCGAGCATGAATGGCGATCCGACGCCTTTGCAATTCAACAATGTTGATGCACGCCTGTATGGATTCGACATGGATTTCGGCTATCAACTCAGTCGCTCGTTTGAGCTCAATGGCAGCTTTACGGTGAATCGCGGCGAGCGCCGTGACATCGATGACCAGCTTTACCGTCTCGCACCGCCACGGTTGATGCTGGGAATAGACTACCAGCAGAAGACCTGGGGGACGAGATTGAGCGGCACGTATCATCATCGTCAGACTCGGGTCTCCGAATCTAACTCGGAGATTGCGACGGGTGGCCGTACGCTCTTCAACCTCAGCAGCCACTGGCAACCAACAGTTGACTTGACCCTTTTGGCAGGCATCGAAAACCTTTTGGACCGTCAGTACAGTGAACATCTTGGGGGATATAACCGAGTGACCGCTGGCGACGTCGGCCTGGGTGCGCGTTTACCCGGTGCCGGACGCAGCCTGTTTTTGTCCGTGCAAATCAGGCACTGACAAAAGGTGCTAGCCAAGACTGGCTGGCATCTACGAGCCTGTTGAATTAGGTATACTACCCAGCGATATACATTAGCGAGAGCCACAAGTGACTGACCTACCAGACTTTGAACAATCTCTGATGACCGCTTTACGCGCGGCGGTCGAATTTCGCGACGATGCACCGGCGAATCCCGCATTCCCGGCCAGTAATGCCGCAGAGCTACGGACGAGATTCGACATTCCACTGGAGGAGAACGGCAGAGCTGGCCCGGCGGTCATCAGTGACCTGATTCACGCGGCCGAAGGTGGCCTGGCCGGCAACACCCAACCCAATTTTTATGCTTGGGTACAAGGTAGCTCGCACCCAACGGGGGTTGCCGCCGATTTGCTGACGTCAGCCTGGGGCCAAAATGCCGGCTTGTACCAGACTGCGCCGGCGGCTGCCATCGCCGAAGAAGTTGCCAGCAAGTGGCTTCTGGACCTATTGCACCTGCCAGCCACCGCCTCTGTCGCGTTCACGACAGGCGCCACCATGGCCAATTTTATTGGTCTGGCCGTGGCCCGCAGCGAGGTCCTCAGACGCATTGGCTACGACCTGGAGATGGAAGGCATGGTCGGTGCGCCGCAAATTACGATCATCGTTGGCGCCGAGGCCCACTCTACCGTGATGGCTGACCTGCGCCATCTCGGCTTCGGCACACGGCACCTGGTTGTCATTGCCAGTGATTCTCAAGGCCGAATGTCAGTCGCCGATCTTGCCGACCAGCTGGCCAAGATCAATGGACCGGTTATCCTCGTCGCTCAGGCGGGTCATATCAATTCCGGGTCTTTTGATCCCTTCGACGAGATCATACCTTTAGCCCACAAGCACGGCGCCTGGGTTCACGTGGACGGTGCCTTTGGGTTATGGGCCAATGCCGTGGAACCGCTCAGGCATCTCAGTCAAGGCGTCGAACTGGCCGATTCCTGGTCGGTAGACGGGCATAAATGGTTACAGGTACCCTACGATGCCGGGTTCGGTATTGTCAGAGATGCCGAGGCGCATAAACGCGTGATGAGCATTACGGCGAGCTATCTGACCGCCAGTGCTGACGACGGTCGAAGTCCCTCCGCGTACGTCCCGGAACTGTCTCGTCGAGCCAGGGGCTTTGCCGTCTGGGCGACGTTGCAGGCTTTGGGCCGCCAGGGTGTACGTGACATGGTGCTGGGCCACTGCCAATGTGCCAAGCACCTTGCTGCGCGGTTAAATGAGGTGCCAGGGATTCATGTCTTGAACGATGTAGTGCTGAATCAAGTTGCACTCGCTTTCGGCCATAAAGGCCCTGACGACAAAGCCACCAAAAACATTATTGATCACTTACAGGCTGAGAACTTACACTTTGTCCTAGGTGCCAGCTGGCACTCTCATGTCATATTACGCATTTCAATTATCTCGATGCTCACCAAAATTGTCGATATTGACTCACTGGCTGATGCGATTATTCGCGCCTGGCGCGGTCAAAGCTGATTTTAGCTCACGCCAGCCGCCGCTATTATTGTGCCCAATATATAGGCCTAAAGTGCCGCAATTTGGGATTCGTGCAGACCCTGCTACACTACCGTGGAGACAGAATCATGCGCGAGTCACCAAGATGCAAACTAAGATGCACACCCGAATACTCAAACGGATACGCAACCGCTTGATCCCGCCGCTCAAACCGAATATCGCGACCTTTTATGTGACTTTCTCACGACACATGAACCGTGCATTAGCCGCCAGACCACAGGGGGCTGGGA
>DGOD01000273.1:0-1324 GCA_002389265.1 Gammaproteobacteria bacterium UBA4475 | reverse complement strand
GGCGGTGGCGGCGGTTCAGCAGCGCCCGTGAACCGCGCACCAGTCTTTAACCTGGCAACCAGCTTCAGCGTCGCAGAAGGCACTACCAGCATCGCCACGATTTCTGCCTCTGACCCTGATAGCGACACAGTAACAGTGAGCCTTTTCGGGCCTGATTCGTCCCAGTTCAGATTAATGACCGGCCAACTAACTTTTAGAAGTCCACCCACTTTCGCCGCGCCAACGGACGCTGACCAGGATGGCACTTACGAAATCAGCATCAGCGCGACCGATAGCCAGGGTGGCGCGAAGACTGTTGCAACGCGAATTACTGTCCATAACCGGCTGGATGGACGCATAGTCGACGGTCCGGTAGCCGGCAGCCAAGTATTTTTGGATGCCAACGCCAACAGACGGCGGGATGCCAACGAACCGACTTTCACCTCAGATGCATCGGGTTATTTTTCTGTTACTGATGTCGGTTCAGTGTGTCCGGCAACAGGCCTGTGTGATGCCCTCTTGGTCGCTCTAGGCGGCAGCGATACCGCTACTGGCCAGGAATTGCCGGGACTGGCTTTGTTTGGCGATTCTCTGGGCGACGAAGACTTCATTATCAGCCCTGTCTCAACGTTGCTAACCTTGAGCAGCACACCCGCCGCCGTATTAACCGCCTTGGGTTTAACCATTGACTCGGCAGCAATCACCCGGACTGACCCTTGGGAAACAGCCACTGCGGATAATTTGGCGGGACAAAAACTGCTAAGAATCAACCAGCAGTTAGGCTTGTTCCTAACCACTACGCTGGCACTGAGCCAAAACACGACCGCCGCAGAGAACACGATTGCGGTCGCTAACGCCTTCGACACCCTTATCGCCAATGACGCACCCATTGACCTAACAGTTTCAGATACCGTCAACACGCTGCTCGTCACCACATTAGGCGCATCTGATACCAATATCGACGCCGTAGCCAGCACGATGGCTGAGCTCAACACCGTAATCAACAGCGATACCATCGATCCCCGCGGTACAGAGGCCGTGGCAATTCTAACAACCATCCAAGCCGATTTTCTGGCAGGCGCTGCTCAATTAGGCCAAGGCAATCTGTCAGTAGCTGAATTTGATGGGCTATTCAGCGCCAGGACCTTGGTAACAGCAATCGGTGCGGATGCCGGTCTGCCTGATCAGGACAGCGACGGTACTCCAGACCTCGTCGACGAAGATGATGATGGTGACGGCGTGCCAGACGCCATGGATGCGTTCCCACTGGATTCAACGGAGACGATCGATACTGATGGCGATGGCACGGGTAATAATACTGATACCGATGACGATGGTGATGGTG
>DGOD01000166.1:4822-5773 GCA_002389265.1 Gammaproteobacteria bacterium UBA4475 | reverse complement strand
AAAATAGCGCCCCATCATGACGAAATCAGCCCCCATGGCCAGGGCGACGACTATTTGCGTATCGTTACCCAAACCACCATCGGAGCAAATGGGGATATATCGCCCGGTTTCCTTAAAATAGGCATCGCGACGTTCGGCAACCTCAAGCAAAGCAGAAGCTTGACCACGACCTACGCCTTTTTGCTCGCGAGTAATGCAGATGGAACCGCCACCAATACCAACCTTGATGAAATCTACCCCGGGCCCTTGCACCAAGTAATCAAAGCCTTCAGCAGAAACGACATTGCCGCCACCAATGACGACTTCATCACCATAATTGTCACGAATCCATTGGATGCCTTCCATCTGGTACTCGGTAAAACCGTCGGATGAATCGAAACACAGCGCATCCGCACCAGCCGCCAGTAGGGCTGGGACTCGCTCCCTGAAATCATGGGTATTAATAGCTGCGCCGACACATAGACGTTTTGAGGCATCCAGTAATTCATTGGGGTGACGACGATGGTCTTCATAATCTTTTTTGAAGACCAGCGCACTCAGATGGCCCTGTTTGTCGACCACGGGCAAGCAATCCTTTTTGTGGCGATGCAAAAGCTCATTCGCCTCGCGAAGACTGATGCCTTCTTCGCCGTGAATAACGTCTGTAAACTGCGTCATGTGCTCGCCAACAGTACGACTCAGATCATCTTCATAGACCCAAAAATCCTTGTCGGTGATGATACCCTCCAGCTTGCCAGTCGCGCTGCCGTCGTGAGTCACGGGCACTGTAGAATGACCGGTACTGGCCATCAACTCCATCACCTCTGCCAGCGTCATAGAAGCTGTTGCATTGGAGTCGCTTTGGACGAAGCCAGCCTTATGGGCCTTCACCTGACGAACCATTTCCGCTTGAGTATCGATCGCCTGGGAGCAGAAAATGAAGCTTAAGCCACCCTGGCGTGCCAACGCGAT
>DGOD01000166.1:0-4727 GCA_002389265.1 Gammaproteobacteria bacterium UBA4475 | reverse complement strand
TTTGTCCGGCGATTTACCCAGCGCCGCAAGGGGCGTCGCCAAATTCACCAAGTCTGCTCTCTGGCCCTTCCGCGTCAGCCTTGGTATCAACAGGTACTCTGAAAAGGTACGGGAAATATCTTCTAGAATTTTCGCCATTTAGTACTCCAAAATATGCGGAACACGAACTGCGCGATAGCAGTACGCTCTGGTTGTTCTCAGGATAATTGGGCAGGCGAGTGCGGAGGTTGTGGACAACAACACTGGGTAACAACTGCATCGACCCCTATCATGGAGGCCGAAAAACCGACTGGATTTCGCCATGGCGAATTCTAGGCGAATATTCCTGCTGATTCAATGCGGTACGGCGATAATCCTAAGGCTGCCTGGATAAGAGCAACCTGATCATAGTTGAATATGATCATCGCGATACCTCAAGCTTATAATTTTTCACTTCAAATTTGGTATATAAAGCGTTGATATTAGACACATAACTTGTAATATATAAAACTTACCAAGCTTCTCGAGACTCGACAATCTGTCCAGCACTGCCTATATGAATAAATCTGAACTCATCAAGAGAATGTGCGACAAACTGGATCAACTGACTAGCCGCGATGTGGACCTAGCCGTTCAAACGATTATTGATACCATGTCTGAGTCATTGGCAGGCGGCGAGCGTATTGAAATACGCGGCTTTGGTACCTTCTCAAACCATTACCGCAAGCCTCGATCAGTACGCAATCCGAAAACCGGAGAAGTCGGTATCAACAAACCTGGCAAGTACGTGCCCCACTTCAAACCAGGCAAGGAACTCAAACGCCGGGTGGATGACGCCAAGAATACGATTGCCTGATTAGGCACCTATTCGTCAGCCAACCCCTGAAGCTGATGCTTGAGAATTTTGCCTGATGGGGCCGTGGGTAACTGGGCTCGAACCACCACCTTGCTGGGTAACTTATAGCCTGCTAAATAGTCACGGGCGTACCTGAGCAGCCCTTCAACATCGATCGCTTGGCCCTCCACTGGCTGAACAAAAGCGACGATCTCCTCATCACCCTCTATTTTTCGGCCAAGCACCGCGCACACACTGACAGACGGATAGCTGGCAAGTACTGCCTCAACCTCAGGCGGGTAAACGTTAAATCCAGAGCGAATAATCAGCTCTTTCGTTCTACCGACGATATTGACAGCACCAGAAGGATCTTGAAAGACTAGATCTGCCGTGTTGAACCAGCCATCCTTAACAACTTCAGCGGTCAACTCCGGTTTCCGAAAGTACCCTTTCATGATGTTCGGACCCTTAACCCACAATTCACCGATTTCACCTGCAGCGACGGCTTGACCTGCTTTGCCTAGCAATTTGATCTGGACACCGGGTAAGCAATAGCCTACCGAACAGTTCGCCAGGGGCGCATATAAGCGTGTCTGACAGATCGTGGGGCCGCTCTCTGTGAGCCCGTAACCATTATGCAAAGGCATGCCGAATGTCGACTCGATCCGGGCTTTTAAATGGGGATCCAGGGGCGCACCACCGGAGAACATAAACCGTAGCTCGCCGGGTTGCCACTCAGAACGCTGCGCCAGTATCTCAAGCATCATGGCATACATCGTTGGCACACCGAGAAAGCCAACAATCTGATCCTCCTCAATCGCCCGCAGCGCCTCAGCCGCAGAAAATCGAGGCACCAAGTGCACGCAGCCGCCGCTGAACAACACTGAGCTGCTGACAGCAGACAAGCCAAAGACATGGGACATCGGCAAGACACAATAGATCCTGTCACCCTGTTGGATACCGCGCAGCTTGCCTGAAATAAAGGCAATGAAGGACAGGTTTTGATGGGTCAGCATGACACCTTTCGGTGTCCCCGTTGTTCCGGTGGTGTAGATCATGGCAAGAACCTGCTGAGCCGGGTCCTCTGCTACCACTTCGGGCTCGCTGTCCCGCGGTGCTGTGCAGCCTAAATCACCAAATGTGGTGACAAGCCAAGTCGCACCAAGGCGCGCGCCATGTACATCTGCTGCTGGCGACGTTGTGATAATCAAGCGCGGGTCACAATCAGCGGCAATCAGGTCGATCTCGCGATCTGATAACCGCGCATTGATCACGGCAGCGATACCATCGAGTTCACTGATCGCCAAAAACAAACATAACAAGGCGACCCCATTTTCTGCCACCAGCATCACCCGATCACCGGGACGCAGGCCCGCTTGAACCAGCAGACCTTTGGCTTCCTCGACGCTGGCGCCGAGCTGAGAATAAGTCAACTCCTGCTGTGCTTCCCGCACCGCAGGAGCGTCTGGGGTTTTATCAACCCAGGAGAGGATCTGATGACTTAAGCGGCGGGGTAATCGCCCAAGAATCTCATCCGCTGAACAACCGAGTACGATTTCATCCTCAACCTGAATCTCATTTAGCGTCAACGCGCTTTTCAACTCGCGGGTTGCTTTGGAGCGGGGACTTTATTCTTCAGGTTGCGTTCTTTCTCGACCAAATAGTTAGCAATTTTCAGCATCTCGGCACTGCTACCGGCCATAGAACCTTCAATGCGGTATTTACCATTCACCACGATGGCAGGAACCCCGCTTGATCGATAGGCGCGACCCTTGGCTTCGGCCTGCTGATAACTGGCACGAACACCGAAAGAGCTGTAAGTGCGCGCAAAGGCCATGGGATCGACTCCCATCTCGCCAAAAAAAACAGCCATTTGCTCAGGGTCATTCAAGCGTCGGCGCTTATTATGAATGGCATCAAACAAAGGCACATGGATTTGATCCAAAACATTGAGGGCCTGGGCGGTTAGATAGGTCTGGGCATACACTTGATAATCAGCATTCCAGATCGCTGGTGTACGGCTGAATACCACATCGTCGGCAAGCTCTCGCTTCCAGGCACCAATCAAGGGCTCAAACTGATAGCAGTGCGGGCAACCATAGGAAAAATACTCGGCCACTTCGATTTTATCAGCCTGGCGGGTTTTGATTGGTATGGGCAAAGCCACATAATGCGTGCCTTCCTCGTAAGGAATACCCTCACCCAAAACTGCTTGGCTGGTCATGAGCGCCAGTGCCAAAGAAAACCAGGACAACACCATTACAATGTACTTCATATATCAATCCACTCCTGTCTGATGCCTACTTCCCAAGGCCGCGAATGTAGCTCGCCACAGCGGTGATTTCTTTATCGCTCAAATCCATCGCATTGAGACGCATCATCTGGCTATCGCCATCATTGTGGCGGACACCACTGCGGAACGCTTTGAGCTGAGCTTCGGTATATTCTGGCCATTGACCGGCAAGCATCGGAAAGGCAGCCGCAGCGTTACCCTGTCCTGTTGGCGAATGACAGGCCGTACAGGCAGCGATACTCTTACGCGCTACGCCTGCTCGGTAAATGGTTTCACCCTGGGCCAACAAGGCTGGGTCCGCCGCACCGCCTGTGGGGGTCTGGGCAGAATAGTAGGCAGCGACGTCCTGCATATCTTGAGCTGAGTAGGCATCCAGAATACCCGTCATCAAGATCGCGGCACGATTGCCCGACTTGATATCCTGCAATTGCTTGACCAGATATCTTTGTCCCTGGCCGGCTAAACTAGGAAACGCACCTGCGGAGCTATTTCCATCCTGACCATGACAGGCGGCACAAACAGCCGAAAGTTCTTTGCCGTGCTGAGGGTCCCCGGCGGCAAAAACGAAGGTTGACGATACAGTTACAATGATACCAATTAAAATTCTAAACATGAGTGTCCCTAAAAAAACTAAATACAGGATGAGCAGTGTTAACATGAAGGTGCAAGTATATAACAAACTTAGCCGGAAGGCCCAAGCCACAAAGCAGCAAATATATCGTGATTATGCCAGAACAGATAATAAATCGACCAAAAGTCAGCCTGGATGACATCCAGTTTCTTAAAAGTGCTGCAAAACTCAGTCAGTGTCCGGCAGATGTCGGCCTGGAAGTCGCTTTCTGTGGGCGGTCAAATGCAGGCAAGTCCAGTGCAATCAACTACCTAACCGGACTGAATAAGCTGGCACGAACCAGCAAAACCCCGGGTCGCACGCAGTTGATCAATTTTTTTACCGTCTCAGAAGCGTTTCGACTGGTGGATTTACCCGGCTACGGCTACGCCAAGGTACCCACAGCACTCAAACGAGACTGGCACGAAAACATCGACAACTACTTACGTAACCGTGAGTCGCTGTGCGGGCTGGTACTCTTGATGGACATTCGGCATCCATTAAAACCCTTCGATCAAACCATGCTCGACTGGTGCGCCGGTGCCGGCATGCCGTTGCACATCCTCCTAACCAAATGCGACAAGCTCAAACGAGGCGCCCAGCAAGCGGCATTGCTGCATGTGAAGCGGGAAGTCAGCAAACTCGCTACCATCCAGCTATTCTCATCGACTCATGAGGTTGGCCAAAAAATACTCCTGAATCAATTATCGGACTGGATAGCAGCGGGGGGAACCGACAGGACCATGCCGAGGAAAGACCTCCAGGATATTAATGTCGATCAGGAAGGCCTCGATCAGGATTAACGTTTCAGTCTTTGCTGTGAATCTGACTGCGCAGTCCTTATAGCAGGCCTGCGTTTCAAATCGCGCGATTACATTGCGCCATTCAAATAAAAGCATTTCAGGCAAAAAAAAGCCCTGATCAGCGTCGGGGAGGGCGCGACCAGGGCCGGGGGTCTTCGGCTCGTTTGGGGGAGAAATTTACCGAAGCTTTACTACCAAAAGCTTTAC
>DGOD01000198.1 GCA_002389265.1 Gammaproteobacteria bacterium UBA4475 | reverse complement strand
CCAAGCTTCACCTTATCTGGACCGTCAGCCCCCGCCCGAACTAAAAACCGCCGTTGCGCACCGTCCGCCTTGAAATATTGTCAGCGCAGGTGAGTTACCGGTATAGTCCGAGCTATTCATCACCCATACTTGTCATTACCAAAACTTCTCACTAAAGAAAATTGGAGTTCCCATGATCGACCTGACCCGCGAAGGCGACGTCTTTATCTTGACCATGAACGATGGCGAAAACCGCTGGAATACAACGTTTGTTCGGCAATTCAATGCCGCACTCGACGAAGTCGAGGCTTCTACCGGTCCTGCCGCGCTGGTGACCACCTCCAGCGACGCCAAGTTCTTTTCCAATGGCCTGGATCTGGACTGGCGGGCCAGCACCGGAGAACATCGCGGCGGTGACCGCGATGCCTTCGGCGCCGAATTCATGGCACTGATGGCGCGGATCATCAGTCTCCCATTACCCAGTATTGCAGCCATTAATGGTCATGCCTTTGGCGCAGGTTTTATGTGCGCACTCTGCCATGACAAACGCTGGATGCGCGAAGACCGCGGCTTCGCCTGTGCGAACGAGGTCGAGATCGGCATGGTGATTCCACAACCAGAACTTGCACTGTTTCGCCACAAATTGCCCATGAATGTGTTCTTCGAGACCGTCCAACTCGCCCGACGCTGGACCGGTCCGGCAGCCTTAGCAGCTGGCATAGTGCAGGGCACCACCACGCTGGAAGGACTTCAGGCAGCCGCGATCAGCGACGCGGCAAGCCTTGCCCGACTGGGCGCCAACCGCAAGATTTATGGCGCCATGAAAGCCTCGCTATATGGCGAAAATGCAGCGATTAACGGTCCCCACGGCCCAGCCTATATGCTCGCCAATCCGGCGCTCTACGCACACTAACTGAAGCTAATCGGTATCGATTAAAAGGGCACAGGCGAAGAAAATGCCTCTGGTGTGGCCGTTTTAGGATGACTAAACGCCAGCTTTTCCGCATGCAGCATCAGCCTTGGTGCTGCCTGGAAAGCGGCCTCATGGGCGTACAGATCACAACCCAGTATGGGGTGCCCCAGGTGAGCAAGGTGCAAGCGAAGTTGATGACTACGGCCCGTCAAAGGAAATAATGCCAGGCGCGCCGAATCTGCGCTCTGCAGCATCAATTGATAGCGAGTGAGGGCCTGCTTGCCATGCTCTGGATCGATTTTTTGCCGAGGCCGGTTGATCGGATCTGGTGCAATTGGCCAGCTGATCTCACCTTGGGTCTGGTCCAATGTACCGAAGACCTGAGCGGCATAGCTTTTCACCACCAACCTTTCACGAAATTGTCGATTCAGATCTGACACCGCCAGCTGACTCAGCCCTAGCACCATCACGCCAGAGGTATCTAAATCAAGCCGGTGGACGATCCTGACCTGCGGAAATGCCTGCAGCACACGGCTCAGAACACAATCTTTCATGACCCGCCCAGGCACCGAAAGCAAGCCCGCAGGCTTATCCACAACCAGGATGTCATCATCTGCATAGATAATCGATAGCGGGTCATGGCAGGGTGGTGGTTCGTGAAAGGTGTAATTCATCAAGCTGCCTGGTGAGTCCTGGTAAGTTCCGGTACCCGGGCATCATAGTCGGGAAGCGCACGGAAAAATATCGTATAGTTCCCTATTAAATTCATTTGATCCTCGCCCATGCCCGAAAACAATGACCGGTTACTCAGCGCAATCACTCGAATTGTGCCCTCTATGTTGACTGCCATGGAGGCCTTCGAACAGTTGCAGCGCAATTTCCACCCAACCCACAGCAACCAACTCAAGCTCGCCTTCGAACCCTTCGAGGCCCAACTGCGAGAAGACTTCAATTTCTTCAGCACTGTGGAGTTTCCGGCAGATATCGCGGCAATTGGCAAGACCCTGCACCAGGCGGCAACTTATGCATTGCGAGCTTGCGAGGGCATTACCGGTGATCACACGGATATCGCACCAATGATGCGGGCCATGCGGGCCCACTGTCGAACACAGGAGGTGATCTACGCTTTGGCCCCTGCGATGACGCCAGTGAATCAGTACTTCCTCGAGCCCGAGGCCCGCGCCAACGGTCTCCTGCTCAGACAACTAGCCCATCAGGAAGCCGACTCGACGGACGCTATAGC
Source organism: Gammaproteobacteria bacterium UBA4475 (assembly GCA_002389265.1). Taxonomy (GTDB): domain Bacteria; phylum Pseudomonadota; class Gammaproteobacteria; order Pseudomonadales; family Azotimanducaceae; genus UBA4582. The sequence goes on along the minus strand of DGOD01000198.1, from coordinate 5,447 downwards.
GAGCGAGCATTTACCTCGCGGCATTCTTAGCGTCGCCAATGAGCGTACTGTCCGGGGTGGCTTTTCAGTCTATGTGCCAGAAAACCTTGACCTGCAAGCACCGGCTCCCGTCGTGATGGCCCTCCACGGCGGGACTGGCCACGGCAGCGATTTTATCTGGTCTTGGCTGCGCGAAGCCCGTACTCGAGGCTTTATTCTTGTCGCCCCCACATCCACCGGCGACACCTGGGCTCTCGATGGACCGGACCGAGACTTACCAGCGCTACTCAAGATTCTGACTTACCTGCGACAAAATTGGATGATTGACGACGATCATATCCTCTTAACCGGCATGTCTGATGGCGCCTCCTATTGCCTGCAGGCAGGCCTGAATCCAGATTCGCCCTTTACCCACCTGGCGCCCTTCTCCGGCGTATTACAGCCCGATATTGTGCTGCAAGGACGTCTTCAATACGCGCAGAATCGGCCTATTTACCTGGTGCACGGCACCCTCGACTGGATGTTCCCGGTGGAGATCGCGCAGATGGCTCGCGCTGAGCTCGAGCAGGCCGGCGCCGACCTAACCTATCGGGAAATTGAAGGGTTATCCCACAGTTATGCCCGAACCGAGAATCCCGCACTGATCCATTGGTTTAACGCCGCCTTGCAGGTACCCTCGAATGCGTAACGCGGCCAGACTTATTGGCCTCGTTGTCTGGGCACTGCTAACGCCCCTGACGTGGGCGGACAATCGATCCCTGACCATTATTCACACCAATGACTTGCATGGCCATATGCAACAAACCACGGAATTTGCCGGCGCAGCTCGCATTGCCGCGTTGGTGGATCAGACGCGACGACAGCAACCGGGCGTCCTGGTTTTGGATGCTGGCGATAGTATCTCGGGCACTCCTGTTTCCACGCTGTTCAAGGGTCTGCCTATCTTTGCTATCCTCAATCGGGTCGGCTACAACGCCGGCGCCCTGGGCAACCACGAGTTCGATCATGGTTCTCACCAGATCGCCTTATTCCGCGAGACTGCGGGTTACCCGCTACTAAGCGCCAACGCCAGAACAGCTGATGGCGTTCTGCTGGCCGACAACGCCAACCTGGTCATGCAGGTTAACGGCATCAAGATCGCCATTATTGGTCTGATTACCGCCAAGACACCCGAGCTGATAACCCCCGTGGGTAACGCGAATCTGGCCTTTGAATCACCAGAGGCCGTATTGCGCGCTCAGGTCGAAGCCCTTGATCCACTGGTCGATCTGGTGCTGGTGCTGTCCCATGTGGGACACGAAGAAGAACAGCGACTGGCTGCCGTCATCGATAATATCGATGTCATTATCGGCGGTCATTCGCACACCACCGTTACGCCACCGGTGAAGGTCAACAATACCTATGTAGTACAAGCAGGTTTTTATGGCGCCTACGTGGGTTATCTGCAATTAGCAGTCGATACGGAGACCCGAAAATTGGTGAGCTTCAACGGCAAGCTCATCCCTGCCGAAGATCTACCACCGCCCGACCCGGTCGTGGCTGACTTGGTCGCGACCTGGGAGCAGGCCGTTGAAAAAATCGTCGACGTGGGCATCAACAGTGTTGACCGTGACTACTCGAGAACAGAACTGCAACCCATCATTGAAGCCATTTTGGCGCGCTACACGGGGGCAGATTTTGGTTTCTACAACAGCGGCGGAATTCGAGACAGGATACGCCGTGGCAGTATCACCATCCGCAACATCTGGAACATCGAACCCTTCGGTAATTCAGTAGTCACAGTCACGGCCCGCGGCTCAGACATCAGAACAATGTTATCCATGGAAGGTGAACAACATTGGCGTCTGTTGGCGCTGGATGATGATAAGACCTACCGAGTCGCCACTAACAGCTTCGTCGCCGCTCAGGCCAGTAAAAACGCGCCAAGATTATTCAAGGTCGAGGATAGCCAGCAGCTGGTTAGAGACGTATTGGTGGATTATATCGAGACCTATGGTCTGCGGATTGACCAGCCATCTCGCTAACGTCACAGGAGCTTCGCAGCCGCGCCAAACTGGCTACCCCTCAGTCCGCAAAGAAATCATTGGTCAATCTCAGAAACTCGGCTAGCTGATCATGCTGGACCCAATGCCCCGCCTGCTCCACCACCACATGCCTGGCGTTCTTAAACAACCGAGTCGGGTCTTCGCGCTCGCCATGCCGGAACCAGCTTTCTTTGCCGCTCACCAATAATATTGGCGCGGCGATACGCGCCCATAATTCCCGCGACTGCTCTTGGCTCATATCGTAGGGCGACATAACATGGGTGTAGTTATCAAACTTCCAACTATAGGTACCGTCTTCATTTTGATTGCTACCATGCACCGTCAGGTGCCGAGCCTGCTCAGCACTCAGGTGAGTATTGGCCTCCTGCATTCGCCGCACCGACTCTTCTAGATTGGCATAGCGCTTGGGCAATCGACCCGCCATTTTTCGCGTGTCTTCAACCCACTGGCGCATACGCTCATGCACGGGCTGCTTGTTATACATCGCCGGCGGCCCGCCAGTACCCTCAATGACAATCATTTTTTTGATGTTTTCGGGATAGATACCCGCGTAGCGCAACGCCACGCCGCCACCCAGCGAGTGCGCGATAATGTGCAATGGCGCGAGATTTTGCTGATGAATCAGCTGCGCCAGATCGTAAATATACTCGCTGTGACTGTAGGCGCTGCCGTACACCCATTGAGAGTCACCATGGCCACGGAAATCCGGCGCAATAATGTGATACTGGTCTCGCAACTCCTGAGCGACCCAGTCCCAGTTATGGCAGTGATCACGATTACCGTGAACCAGCAACAGGGGCGGCGCGTCTTCATTACCCCAGTCCAGGTAATGGAGCTTCATGCGCTGCGAATAATATGAGTGTGACGTGGGGCTTGCTTTACCGCGTGCCATCAATGCACCATTTTGCCAGTTATTAAGCCGCGCAGTATAAACTAAGGATCAGTGAATTTGCGGATATTTACCTGCTCGATATCAATACTAATGAGCGGTTCGGACCACGCAGACTGACCAAACAGCTCTGCAAGTGCGCCGGCAATCACAACCCTCGCGTCATCACCCCTAAGCTGATGTTAATCACGCGCAGCACCGCCAACCTCATCACCCACTGAGACTGAGCGCCGAGGCACCGGGGCTAGTCGGGCAGACCGAGTACGCGCTTAGAAATAATATTCAGTTGCACTTCTGATGTGCCACCCTCGATAGAATTCGCTTTTGATCGCAGCCAGGCTCGAGTCTGAGTCAACTCATCCTCAGCGAAGCCCTCGCCTTCCCAACCGAGCATTTGTGAACCCATTGCCCGCTGCATCAGCTCAAAACGCTTTATATTCTGCTCCGTGCCGTAGTACTTAAACATCGAAGACACAAAACTCGGTGCCGTGTTGGTCTTCGACTCATCGAAGCTGCGTCTGACTGTCAGGCCAAAGGCGCGGTCATTCATGGAATGATTGATCAGATCCGTACGCAGAGCTTGATCCGCCAGCTTACCATCAGCCTGCCCCGCCTCTCGACCGATATATTCAAGCGCAATCTCCGCCAAGGACTTGCCTCGCTGTCCACCTCCAGTGCCACCACCGATCATAGTCCGCTCATATTGCAGCAGGCGTTTCGCAACCGTCCAGCCATCGTTGACCGTACCGATAACATTCTTCCGGGGTGCCCGCACATTTTCAAAAAAGGTTTCACAGAAAGGTGACAGACCACTGATCAACTTAATCGGTTTGACGGTTACGCCGGGGGTCGTCATATCAAACAGTATAAAAGTGATGCCATTATGTTTTGGCGCTTCAACATCGGTACGTACCAGACAAAAGATCCAGTCGGCTTTGTCCGCGCCTGAAGTCCAGATCTTCTGGCCGTTGATAATGTAGTCGTCACCATCGACAACCGCCTTGGTCTGCAGGCTGGCAAGATCAGATCCCGCGTTAGGTTCGCTGTAGCCCTGGCACCACCAAATCTCGCCGCTGGCAATTTTTGGTAGGTGTTCGGCTCTTTGCTCGTCACTGCCATACTCGAGCAGCGCCGGCCCAATCATCGACAAACCCATACCAGACAGGGCAGGTCGCGCATTAATGCGAGTCAATTCTTCTCGCAGGATTTGATTTTCTGTCGGGCTGAGCCCAGCGCCACCGTATTCTTTCGGCCAAGTCGGTGCCGTAAATCCTTTTGCAGCCATCAGATTCAGCCACAGGAGGGTTTCAGGGTTTTTATAGCGAGCCCGTCGACCACCACCCGACATTTCGTCCGCCGGCATAGGCGTTCGCATGGATGCAGGACAATTTGCTTCCAACCAGTCTCGAGTGTCTGTTCTGAATGAATCTGTTGTCATTTGATTTCCCTGGAGTTGTAGTGATTGAAGCGAAGCCTCTGATCAAAGTCTATTTCAGCTTGATTAGCGCGGATCCTAGTTTCAAAGAATCAGAGTCTTAGCATCACTCTGTCATATTCAACCTATACCCAGCCATCTGCTTTTGCATAACAAAATCTTAACAAAATATTCACTGACTTAACGTAGCTGTTGGGGACAACTCAAATAGCGTAATCTCGCTGCGCGTGCCAACCCGCATCACTGGTCCCCAGGTACCCGTACCTTGTGAAACGTAGAGCCTGGTCTGATTCAGATGGTACATGCCCTTTATTCGATCAAAAACTCGCTTAACGATCAAGTTAAATGGCACGATCTGGCCATTGTGAGTATGCCCACTAAGCATCAAATCAACACCCGCTGCGGCCGCGGCCTCAAGACCCTTGGGGCGATGGTAGAGCAGTAAAACAAAGGCCTGTTGATTGATATCCAGCAGATCTAGTTGCCGTTTGACCTGCAGGGCATCTTCCATATCATCGACGCCTATTACCTGCAAATCATGGCGGTGATGCAAGCTATCATCACGCAGGATTGTGACACCAAGGTTGGCCAGCCGCGCAAGAATCGCATCGAAGTCCTCATACTTTTCATGATTTCCGGTGCAGTAGTAAATGGGCCCAGCGACTGTGGTCAGGGCTTGCAAGGTAGTCTCAGTAACACCGGGAGCATCGATAAAGTCCCCAGTAATACACAAAAAATCTGGCTCCAGCTGATTGATTTTATGTATTACTCGATCCAGAAACCCTTTGTTTCTCGAGCCTATATGCACATCAGTAATTTGCACAAACCTCACCGGCTGGCTCAGCTTGGGGCTATCGAAGCGAATCCTCTTAACCTTTAAGCTCATCGCATTGATCATGCCAAGGACGCCGACAATAGCACTGAAGCCGATAACCACAACGGCAGCATCAAACGTTGTTGCCAGACCGAGCAGGACGACCACTTCTGCCACCAGTAGCGTCATCACCACGATCGGGCTCAGACCAAGCCAGAAATCGGCTAGCCTGCGCAGCCCTCGAGCAATGCCTGACACTCGGTGGCGCAGAAAAATTCGACTGAC
>DGOD01000217.1:8094-18947 GCA_002389265.1 Gammaproteobacteria bacterium UBA4475 | reverse complement strand
GACTGGCTTGCTGAGCCCTAAGTTGCCTGAGTTGCAAGCCTCAGGGCCAGCGCATGCGCCTCATTGGCACGCCAGACTCGCATCAGGTTGCCACCCAGAATTTTTTCAATAGCGCTTTCAGAGTAGCCTCGCGAGATCAGGCCATCGATAAACGCGGGATATTGGCTGACATCTTTGAAGCCCACCGGCAGGCTGTCACCGACACCATCGAAATCCGAACCAATGCCCACATGATTAATACCCGCCACAGCGACAATATGATCGATGTGGTTGAGGACATCATCCAGCGTGGCATAGACATACGGATACGCTGCATAGATCTTCGCTTTAGCGATGGTATAGGACTCGGAATCAGCTGCAATGTCGTTAGCCTCAACGTAGGCTGTTAATGCAGTGCTGCGGGCACGGCCACTGTCATTGGAAGCTAAGCTGATAAATGCGGAGCCGATATTCAATTGGATAACGCCGTCATTTTCGGCCAGCCGGGCTAGCATCTTGTCATCCATATTGCGTTCAAAGCCCGGCACGAAAAACCGTGCGGACGAGTGCGAGGCGATCACAGGAGTGGTCGTAATATCCATCACATCATAAAAAGCTTCGTCTGAGATATGCGAGACATCCACTAATAAGCCCAGTCGGTTCATCTCTGGAATCAGAGTCTTACCGAAGTCGCTCAAACCACCCCAGCGTTTGTTTTCGTCGTAACTGGAATCGGAAATATGATTGCTGCGGGAGTGAGTCAGCGTGATGTAGCGAATGCCGCGATCGAAGAAGTAACTGACATTGTTCAAGTCACCTTCGATAGGGCCACCATTTTCCATTCCCATGGGCAAAGAAATCAGGCCGGCCTTGAAGTTAGCATCGATCTGTACCGTTGAGTGAGCCGCAGCGAATTTATCCGGATGCTGGTGGATAATACCTTCCACCAGGTCGATCAGTTCATCGGCCAAGGCCTTTGCGCCCCCGTCTTGCTCCACCTGGGCGGGTATGTAGATCGACATGAAGGCTGCATTAAGGCCTCCGGCCACTGCCCGCAGGTAATCAAACTCGCCTGAGTCTGTGGCAACGCCTACGTCCTGCGGCTGACGATGCAAGCGGAAAGGTACGTCAATGTGGGTATCGACAAGCAGATACTTGTCAGCCAGTTGTTGACCGTTCAAGGCAGCAGCTGTCCGCGATTCAGGATTTGTGTCGCAGCTCGCCAGCACGGCCAGCAACATCGGTATTAAGAGATAGCCCATAGCGGATGCAAAATCAGAGAATGGAAATCGTCTCTACTATACAGGATCACTGTTTCGAGGGAAGCCGGTGCCGGCCAGCCAATCAAGGTGGATCCAACGGCGCTTGAAACCAGGTGCTGCTTCAACTTAAAGTGTCGCCATTACATTAATCTGAGAACGACCATCAACCAGTCAATTCCGAGTTCTAGACCTGCGCCCTTGCGCAGCAAGCTGCCGCTGGTCGGCACTACTATATTCACGACGATGTCGAAGTTAGCCGCCGAGCAGCAGGCCATCAATCTCTCCCAGGGATTTCCGGATTTTGATGTGCCAGCGGCGCTGGCTGATATGCTCAGCAGCTACGTGCATAAAGGCCACAATCAGTATCCGCCCATGATGGGTGTTGCCTACCTACGTGAACAGATCGCGGTCAAGACACAATCTCTGTATGCCGCGATTGTCGATCCTGACACAGAGGTTACCGTCACTTCCGGCGCCACCGAGGCCTTATTGGTGGCGATCCAGGCTATGGTGCATCCGCTGGATGAAGTGATCGTATTCGATCCGGCCTACGATTCTTACGAGCCAGCAGTCGCCCTTTGCCAGGGCGTCACTAGGCACATTCCCCTTCTGGGGCCGGAATTTAGCATCGACTGGCAGCGGCTCAAGGACACCATCAATGCCAGGACCCGCTTGCTGATTATCAATTCTCCCCACAATCCCACCGGTGCTGTGTTGAGCGCCGCGGATCTGGAGCAGTTGGCAACCTTGTTGCGAGATACCGATATCTACCTGTTGTCCGACGAGGTCTATGAACACATGGTGTTCGATGGCGTCGCGCATCATAGCGTGCTGTCTCATCCTGAGCTACGCGAGCGCGCCTTCGTGGTCTCGTCCTTTGGCAAGACCTATCACGCGACTGGCTGGAAGGTCGGTTATTGTATCGCGCCGCCTGACATGACAACTGAGTTTCGTAAGATTCACCAGTTCGTCACCTTCACCACTCATACCCCAACTCAATGGGCGCTGGCCGAGTTTATGGAGAAGCATCCAGAGCATTATTTAGGGTTAGGAGCGTTTTATCAGACCAAGCGCGACTTGTTTGTCAGGCATATGGCGAGTTCAGCCTTCAAGTGTATCCCGAGTCCTGGCACTTATTTTCAGCTCGCCGATTACAGCGCCATATCAGACATGCCAGATACAGAGTTTGCGATTTATTTGACGACGGTCTGCAAGGTAGCAGCCATACCGGTGTCTGTGTTTAATGCTGCACCCTCAGAGGCCCGGCTAGTGCGATTCTGTTTTGCGAAACAAGATGACACCTTGGCTCTGGCAGCGGAACGGCTCAGCCAACTCAGTAAGGTCTGAGTGTTTTAGTGCCCCTTTCGGGGCGGCGCCGGTCTTAACGTCAGAAATTAAAAGTAGGAAACAGTATGAGTTTACGCGTCGCCCTGGTTCAGTCCGAATTGGCTTGGGAAGCCCCTCTGAAAAATCGTCTTCACTTTGCGGAAATGCTCAAGCCTTTGGCGCAAAGCAATCAGGTAACAGATCTGATCATTTTACCGGAGATGTTCAGTACCGGGTTCTCCATGGCGTCCAAAAAACTTGCCGAGTCGATGACGGGGCCGACGGTAACCTGGATGCGTGAGCAGGCGTTTAGTCTTAACAGCACCCTATGTGGCAGCGTCATTATCGAAGCTGACGGTCAATACTATAATCGCTTTATCTGGATGCCGCCGAGCGGGATTGTCGAATACTATGATAAGAAGCATTTGTTCCGAATGTCGGCAGAGAACGAAAATTACACCGCAGGGACTGCCCGCTTAGTAGTGACCCTGAAGGATTTTCGGATCTGCTTGCAAGTCTGTTATGACCTGCGTTTTCCGGTCTGGAGCCGCAACAATGACGACTACGATCTCTTGCTGTATGTGGCTAATTGGCCCGCGGCTCGGCGTCAACACTGGCGTAGTTTGCTGCGGGCTCGCGCTATCGAGAACCTTAGCTATGTTATTGGCGTTAATCGAGTCGGGGTCGACGGTACGGGGATCGGTTATGCCGGTGATTCACTAGCCATCGATTTCAATGGGCTTGATATGACGGATATGGGTGGCGATCAGGGGCTGGCATCCATACAGCTTGAACGGCCAGCCCTGGATGACTATCGGCAGAGTTTTCCTGCTTGGCGTGATGCCGATGTGTTTCAGCTTATTTGACCAAGAGATCTTGCACTGGCGCTGCTATAAAGCTCCCCGACACCCAGGGTGAGTCATGATAGCATGCCAGACGTTGTCCTATTTTTCATATTGGAGCATTAACCATGAATCGACTGAAATTCGGCGCCTTCCTTGCCCCCCACCATCCCATTGGCGAACACCCCATGCTGCAGTTTCAGCGTGATCTGGATCTGGTTGAGCAACTCGACAAACTGGGTTTTGACGAGTTTTGGTGTGGCGAACACCATTCTACCGGTTGGGAAATGATTGCGTCGCCAGAGATGTTTTTGGCTGCAGCAGGCCAACGTAGCCATCGTATCAAATTGGGCACCGGTGTCGTGTCCCTGCCCTATCATCATCCATTCAATGTGGCCCAGCGCATTGTTCAGCTCGATCATATGACCGGTGGCAGAGCCATCTTTGGCAGCGGTCCGGGCGCTTTGCCGTCGGATGCCTACACTTTGGGAATCGACCCCATGTTGCAGCGAGATCGGCAGGATGAGGCCATCGGCGTCATCAAAAAATTGCTCAGCGGCGCGCCGCGATTCACTCACGAAAGTGATTGGTTTACCTTGAAAGATGCCGCCTTGCAACTTCTCCCCCTGCAGGAAGACTTACCCTTTGCCGTCGCTTCCATGATCTCACCGTCTGGTATGACCCTCGCAGGCAAGTATGGTGCAGGTGTGTTGTCAATCGGTTCAACCTCGACGGCGGGACTGCAGGCGCTGCCCACCCAATGGAAGTTTGCCGAGGACGCAGCGGCCAAGAGTGGCCAGATTGTAAATCGCAAAGACTGGCGGATCGTCATGAACTGGCATATTGCCGAGACTCGAGAACTGGCTCGAGAGCAGGCGAAACACGGGCTACTGCGTTGGCACAATGAATATACAGTAGGTACCCTGATGCGCCCTGGCGCCGAAACCTACAAGAGCGCTGATGAAGCAATCGATGCCATGGCATTTGCAGAAGGCTCGGCATTGGTCATCGGGACACCGGATGACCTGATTGATGCAATAAAGAAGATGGTTGATGTTAGCGGTGGCTTCGGGACAGTCGTTGGCTTTGTTCATGACTGGGCAACGCCACGAGATAATGCTAACAGCTGGGATCTTGTCGCACGTTATGTGGTGCCAGCCGTCAATGGCTATTTGGACCAATATCGAGAGTCACAACAATTTGTCATCGACCACCGCGAAGTCTTCGACAGAGCTGGTCAGGCGGTGGTGGCCAAGATTATGGAGAACGAGCGTGCGGTTGCCGCTATGCAGGAACAGTCAAATGCCCAATCTGCTATGCAGTCGCATAATGCACCGGACCTGTCTAAGGCCGGCAAATAGTTTTGGCTCAGGTGCAGTGACGTCTGTAGGCTCAAGGCATGGCTCGCCGAGAGCTACTGGCGTCTACTAGCGATAACGCCTGTGGCTAATTGAGCAATGTCAGCAACATTACACTCCGTCATTATCGACTATCCTTCCGCCGTTGATTAGCTGCCTACCCCCGATATTGGTCGTTGGCGAGCAGAGTTTGAGGTAATCCGGACATTTTTTACAAAAATGTCGTGATAACGGCGGATCTCCAAGAAGCATTCATTCTTTTCTGCCTCCCAGGCCCTATACTCGCTGTTTGCTCTCAATGGAGTCGCGCTCTTGTTATACATCCTTGGCCAATATCTTTCAGAGATCGCAGGCCCGTTCCGCTTACTGAACTCTTATATTTTTCTCGCGGGACTGGGCGCCGCATTGGGCGCCTTATCGACTTGGTGGTTGCTGCCACGTTATTGGCATCTGCTACCGACAGATCGCGGTCGCGCGTTTGCGGTGGATGCCGATAAGAGCATCGGCAAGCCGGTCAGTGCGGGAATCCTGTTTATTCCCTTGTTTGTGGTCATCAGTCTGCTGGTCGTACCCTTTCATTGGCAAGTTTTTGAGATTTGCTTGTGTGTGCTCGCGGCCATGTTGGTGGGTTATCTGGATGATGTCGCAGTCGGCGGTTGGAGTGAATACAAACTCGGTGCTTTTGATCTGGGAATTGCGATCGTGGCCTCAATGGTTATTTGTCAGATGGCGCCCTATGTGATCTGGCTGCCTTTGTTCAAGGACGCGATTGAGATCAGTCCGTTTGTGTTTATACCCGGTGCAACAATCTTGATCTGGGTGGCTATCAATGCCACCAACTGCACCGATGGGGTCGATGGCTTATCTGCCAGCCTGTCAGGCCTAGGTACGATGTTCCTGGGCATTATTCTGTATGGCATTGTCGGTCACGCGGCGATCGCCGAATACCTATTGGTACCTCATTACGAACTGGGTGCTGATTGGGCTATTCTGGCTTTTGTGATGACTGGCTGTCTGGCGGGTTATCTGTGGCATAACAGCTATCCCAGCGCGGTCATGATGGGCGATGCGGGCTCACGGCCGATCGGATTAATGCTCGGGGTGCTGGTACTCGCCAGTGGCAATCCGTTTCTAATTCTGGTTGTGGCCTTTATGGTCCTCGCCAATGGCGCCACCGGTATGGTCAAAGTCGTGTTGCTGCGCTTTTTCAAGATTGGTATTTTTGCCAAGGTCCGTTACCCCCTGCATGATCATGTGAGGCATAACTTGGGTTGGTCGAATACTCAGGTGCTGGTGCGTTTCATGCTTCTGCAAGCCGTTGGCACACCTATTCTGTTGGTCCTGTTACTGAAAATCAGATAGGCCGCATTTAGAGCACGCATTTTGATTAGGTGCATTGGCATCAACTCAGTTTGCTCGTCCGCGGCCAGGTTCAGCCATCGGGCACCTGGAGTTCGCTCTTGCGGTCGATCCGAGGTTACCAACGGCGGTCGAAAACAGGTGCTATACCCGGTAAAATAGCGGCTCTTCCTAGTTTATACGACGATGTTATGGCCCATTATGTGATCGGTGACCTGCATGGCCATCTGCACGACTACCGCCGTCTTTTGCAGGACCAGTTACTCTGTGATGGTGCGGATCAATGGATCGGCGGTACACATCAACTGTGGCTGATAGGCGATTTTTTTGATCGTGGTGACAAGGGAGTTGAGTGCGTTGAATTGACCATGCAGCTGCAGATACAGGCGCGAGCTGCAGGTGGTGATGTTAACGCCATACTCGGTAATCATGAGCTCATGCTGCTGTGTGCCAACAAATTTGGCGAGCAACTCACGGGTTCGGGCGTCAGTGCTAAGGCGATGTGGGTCCGTTGGGGTGGCAACAGCGCGGAGCTTGCACGTCTTAAACCTGCTCATATTCATTGGCTTGAACGACTCCCTGCCTTGCAACGGGTGGGTGACATCTTGCTCCTGCATGCCGATGCGATGTTCTATGTTGAGCACGGCCGGACAGTGGATGCGGTGAACCAGCACTTTTTCGATCTCACCCAAGACACTGACCTTAGCCGCTGGGAACACATGCTCAGAGATTTTTCAGAACATGAAGGTTTCTCTGCCCTGGCCATGACCGGTGAGCGCCGCGCCAATCAAATTCTGCGCTACTTTGGCGCCCAACAATTGGTCCACGGCCATACCCCTATCTCCATGGCCAATGGCACGCCTGCCGAGACCGTAGAGCGCGCCTGGATCTATGCCCGTGGGCAATGCATTAACGTGGACGGTGGCATCTATCTCGGCGGCCCAGGGTTTGTCCATGAGCTCGATGCAGACCTGTCACTCGGTGGGCGTGCCCGCCTCAGTTAGCACTCGTTGGGGTTAATCCGCGAGGTCAACACGTGGTCTTCCCAACGGCCGTTGATCTGCATAAACTTCTCGGCATGGCCTTCAATTTTGAATCCCAGCCTTGCCAATAGATCCCCGCTGCGTTGATTCCGTGGTAGGTAATTAGCCATCACGCGGTGCAACCCCACCTCCTCAAAAATATAGTCAAGACTGGCCTGCAGCGCCTCATACATAATGCCCTGACCCTGGTGCCGACTGGCCAGGGCATAGCCTAGCTGGCAAGACATCATCGTGCCGCGAACGATATTAGTGTAGTTACACACGCCCATCACTTCGGTTTCAGCCGGATCTGTTATCACTAAACAGACACTGTTGCCCGTACGAAAGTGCTTTAAGGCAATCCGTAATTGAATCTCCCAATAAGCGGCGGTAAAAAATTGGTCTGATCTCGTCGGTTCCCATTGGCGCAGGTGCAACCGGTTAGCATTACGAAATTGCGCCATGATCTCCGCCTGATGCGGTTCGAGCAGCGCCAATCGACAGCGAGGGGTTATGATGTGGGGTAATGACTTCTGGCGAAACATCACTGGGTATCCTCAGCCGCATCAGCACAGTGTCGTAAACCAGCCACGGCATTCTCTTTCAGATAGATCGTGCAGCCCCTTGAGATCAAGGTTAGCTGACTCCCGCCAGGCAACCTGAACCAGTCATATTGATGGAAAGTGGCCCCGTCAAGTACCAGCTGACCAGCGACGACAAATCCTTCGACGCCAGAGGCATAATACTTTTCAAATACCTCACCATCGGCCAGTGTCACTATTCTCGTGGTCACACCGGCATGTTCGTCCAGCAGCACCCCGACTCTTGGGTCCGAGCTAACCGGGATGGTTGGCCAATACAGTTGGGCTTGCCGCTGGCCGGTATACTGGCGCAGTTTGACCAGCAATAGGCAGCCGTCGCGGGAAAATGGTTGGTGTGCAAACCCTTCGGGGTTCAGCAGCCAGCTGCCCGCGGGCCAATCACCATGCTCATCCGAAAACACGCCTTCGAGTACTAGGATCTCCTCACCGTCAACATGTTCGTGACGGGAAAAGCTTGCCCCGGGTTGATAAGTGACCAGAGACGTCACCTGCCCGGCTTCTGCGGCGCCAACAAGATGAAAGCGTTTCCTGAGCACCTGTCGGGATGGGCTTTCGACCCATGCCAGTGTCTGGCTATGCACAACACAGGCGAGCTGCATGTCAGCATTTTTCATAGACTTCTCCTGAGGCATAGACACCTGTTAAACACGGCCACTGCCTAACCCTTCGAGCCATCGTCGATCGCCAAAGGGGTGGCGAACACAGCATAAGCAGTCTCCAACTGGTCGCTGAAAAACTCGCCTTCTCGGGATTCGTTAAGTGCTTTAAGAACGAATTCAAATTCTTCGACCAATTGTGAGTTATCCGGGTCCTGGAGCATTTCTACCAGATAGAGATAGCCTTTTAGAAGCAGTTCAGTTTCTCGCGTTTGTGCAGCGATCGCGTACTTGGTCGCTTCGACGAAGCCTTTTCGGGCCCGTTCATATTGGCCAAGTGCGAGTTGATGAGCACCTATCAGCCACCAGGCATGACTCATGGGCAAATTGCCTTTGCGTAACTCCTGCGCCAGCCGCAGGTTGGTCTTCGCTAAATCTTGACCGTGAACCAGGAAGACTTCTGGAATAACGATACCCGGTTCACGCCAACCGGGCCAACAATAGGAAGATAAGTCATACGCCAGCATCTGCGCCTGGGATGAAAGCGTGTAAGCCAGGGTTGGATCTCGCGATAGTACGCGCCTCGATTCCATGAGGCTGAACTGAATAGCCGCCCTGCCAATGACCAGTGCGGCGCCAAGGTTCTTACTCTGCCAATAGAGATCTCGAGTCATCAGCATGAAAATTTTCATTGCGTCTTCGACAGTGTTCATCGTGATCACCATGTCGATGGCCTTCTGGCCATCATCCTGACGCATCACGACAAGGGCTTGCTCTTTGGCTCGGTTATAATCGTCCATCGTCGCAGCCCTGGCAGTGCCCACGGCCAGACACAGTAACGCCAATATTGAATAACGCAATATTGGCGACAAGGCGCTTGCTTTAGGCATCAATAGGCATCAGGGTTGAGGGACACGATCCCAGTAAACGTCGCGATAAATAATAAGCTGGCTGCATAGCAACAATGCTGGCCGAATCTGGCAAACTCTGAAGGTAGGGAAGCATGTTGATATTCGGCCATTCGATGTGATTTGACATGCGTGGCCTTTGATGATGTCGGTTTAGCGTTAAAAGTGCAATCACTGCAGGATACCTCGGCCATAAAAAGTGGAATCTATTATGTTTACAGCGACTTACCGCCTGATCTTCATTTGGCTCGCACTAGCAATTTCAACCCAGCCGGTACAGGCAGAATGGGCGGCAGATCTAGCCGACGGTTCGCCCCTACCCATCATTAATGCGCCAGATTCTTTGGGCAACCTACAGAATAATGAATCCTTGATGGGCAAAGCAGGACTCCTGTTTCAGTTCAATCGCTCCAGTGATTGGTGAAGCTACTGCAAAAACCAGCTCGTGCAGCTGGAAGCCGTTAAACAGACCCTCGCGCCGCTGGGGATTGATGTTGCAGCCATGACCTCGGACTCAGTGGCTATCAATAACCGATTTCAACGACAATACCAGGTGACCTACCCCTTACTTGCCGATCTTGAGCATCAGCATGCGGATCGATTTGGCGTACTGAATGAACAATTCGGTCCGGCCCATCGGTTCCATGGTGCCGCTCACCCCGGGATGTTGCTGGTTGACTCAAACGGTAATATTGTTATGCGTTTTGCAGATACAGACTATCGCCAGCGACCAGATTATCAAACGGTGATTGTGGCTATTCAAGGCTGGCTAGAACAACAGGAGCGATGACCTTTGGCTGACTAATCACGGCAGACTCGCTACTACAAAGTAACTACGACAGACTGCCTAATATTTTAAACGTGATTACCTAGGGTAAGATTTATGCGACGACTAATATGGCTCTTGGCGACATTCTGGGTAAGCCAGGCACAGGCGGAGACGCTCGATTGGGCCGAGTTTGAGGCTGATGCTCAACAAACCCTGGTTGACCTGATACGGCTCGACACCTCGCAGCCCGAAGGCAATGAATATCTTGCCGCCAATTATCTGAAACAACGCCTGGATGCTGCGGGCATAGCGTCGACGATTTATGAGGCCGCACCGGGTCGAGCGAGTATCGTCGCGCGCATCAAAGGCAATGGCAGTAAACGCCCGCTGCTGTTGTTGGGACATACGGATGTGGTTACCGTAGAACGTGCTAACTGGACCTTCGACCCATTCTCCGGAACGGTCAAAGACGGCAAGATCTTTGGTCGAGGTGCCGCTGACGACAAGGGAATCGTTGCCGTCGCCTTTGAAGTTTTACTCGCCCTCCACCGCCGTCAGGTGCCACTCGACCGTGACGTGATTTTCCTGGGAGTGGCTGATGAAGAAGGCGGTGGCGGCCTCGGTATTACCTATATGATAGAAAATCACCTAGCGGCGATTGATGCAGAGTTTGCCATCAATGAAGGCGGCCGCGGCACCATCGACCCGATGACCGGAAAGTACCTCAGTTTTGATATTGGCACCGCTGAAAAGACGCCGCGGCGGGCCCGACTCATAGCCCATGGACGTGCGGGACATGGTTCTGTACCGAGCCGAGACAATCCCGTTGG
>DGOD01000217.1:0-8084 GCA_002389265.1 Gammaproteobacteria bacterium UBA4475 | reverse complement strand
ACGGCTGTTTGATACACCCCTACCCATGCGTTTGAACGAAACCACGCAGACGTTTTTTGAGCGCTTAGCCGCCACTCGACCTGAATTCGAGGCTGAAATATATCGGGCAATCCTTGCCCCCAACCCTTCTATGGAAACTCAAGAACGCCTGCGGGATTTGAATGCTGCCTATTTTTCTATCATTCGGACCTCCGTGGTGCCCACCATTTTCCAGGGCGGGTACCAGCGGAATGTGATTCCTTCCAGTGCCGAAGCGACGCTGGATATACGGGCGCTGCCTGGGGAAGACCCGGAATATCTATTTGAGACTCTGCGGAATATCATCCAAGAACCGAGTGTCGAAATCATTCCCATGCGCGTCACGCGCCCTGCACATCAGCCAGCCCCTTTGGATACGCCCTTGTTTCAGGCATTTGAGGAAGTCATTGCGACCCGTCACCCAGGTGCGACAGTCTTGCCCAGTCTGTTGACCGGCGCGACAGACTCGGCGCAATTACGGTCTGTCGGTATCGCCACTTATGGTTTCGGTCCCGGAATTGTCATTGGTGATGACAATGGCGTGCATGGTAACGATGAGTATTTGCGGGTTGCCCCCTATCGGGAATACTTACACTTGATCTGGGAGATCGTAAACCAGGTCGCCGCGACACCATCAATGGCTGTTGAATGACTGTGGCGGCATGACTGTGGTGGCCTGACTGTGGCGATACGGTTCGCGCGGCAACATGGCGGTTCTTATACCGGCCATCTGGCCCCGGGCGGCATCGATTTTTGATCGGGTTTGTCACACAAAGTAAGTCGCCCTGGACAGGCTCGCTTCGGCGGTTTCAACGATTTCCCGAAGAATATCCGCAGCGGGCCGGATCGACTTGATCAAGCCCATGCCCTGGCCAGCAAATCCCGGGTTGATATCGGCCCGGTGAGCGGCACCGGCCGCAGCCATGACAGGTCCTGAGACCATGCCTTGATAAGGCATGGGTAAGGGCTGAATGTCCGCGTGTTCCCAGGCATCGGTCCATTTGCTACGAATAATTCTTGCGGGTTTGCCAGTCACAGAACGGGAGATCACAGTGCCCTCTTCCGTGCCTTCAACCAGTGCCTGCTTCTGATGCTGGGCAATACCGGACTCTTCCGCCGCCAAAAACGCAGTGCCAATCCAGCCGCCTGCGGCACCTAACATCATGGCTGCGGCAACCCCGCGTCCATCACCGATGCCGCCCGCGCCCAGTACCGGTATATTGCCAACCGCATCGACCACCTGAGGAATCAGCGCCATTGCGCCCACCGGCGAGTTATGGCCACCGGCATCATGACCCTGGGCGACGATAGCATCGAGACCTATGGCCGCCACTTGGATCGCATGCCGTACAGCCCCAACCACAGCCATCACGCGAGTACCGTTGTAGCGTAACTCGGCCATCCAGGGGCCCGGATTACCTAATCCCGCCGCATAGACGGGCACACGTTCTTCAATAATGACCTGCATCTGGGCATCAAAAAATTCTTTGCTGAAAACCTGGAGATTACCGCCACTGGTGCTCTGCCCGCCGCCGCGGTTGATCGGCATCTGCAAGTCCTCCTGATCCATAAATTCCCGGGCAAACTTAAGGTGGTCTGCCAGTTGGTCAGCAGGATCGGCTCGCCCATCTCCCTGAGTTTGCGCGGTTCGCCGAACAGATGCGGGTAATAAGGTGTCGACGCCAAAGGGTTTATCGGTCAGGGCACGAGTCCGTTGAATCCATTCCCGTAACTGTTCTGGCTGACAGGCTGCGGCACCGAGGACACCAAGCCCACCGGCATTGGAGACTGCAGCGGCAAGTTCAGGGGTGCTGGCCCCGCCCATCCCTGCCAGTACAATGGGGTACTCAATACCAAAAAGATCACAGAGCGGACTATGTAGTTTCATGACGGACTCCTAACGTGAAAATTGCCACAAACTCAACCCCTTGCCAGCACAAACTCCACTTTAATGCCTTGCTTGGACTAGCCGATTGAATCAAATCAGTCCACTATCGTTACAGCGCCCTAACCAAGAGTCAAGTCGATGAAATTACTGATTGCAATGATGAGTCACGAAACTAACACATTTTCTCCGGTCCCAACGCCGTTGACACGGTTCGGCAATGGCGCAGCCCCACCGGAAGGAGATCAGGCACTATTTGAAATCAGTGGTCGAGCGCTGGCCATGGGCGGTATGTTGGCCGTTGCGCAGGCGGCAGGTGCAGAAATAGTGACGCCCATTGCGGCCGGCGCGCCTCCATCGGGTCCAGTAGATGACAATGCTTACGAGTACATCTGTCACCTGATCTGCGAGCAAGCCGCGGGATGTGATGGCGTTCTGCTGGAGTTGCACGGTGCTATGGTCACCGAGACACTAGAGGATGGTGAAGGTACCCTACTAACCCGCTTGCGCCAGCTGTATCCTGATATGCCCATCGGCGTGGCGTTAGACATGCATGCCAACGTCTATCCGGCCATGGTCGATAACTCGACAATCATTACCGGCTTTCAGACCTACCCGCATATCGATATGTTTCAAACCGGTGAGCGAGCAGCGCTGGCCCTGCTGGCCTTTATGCGCGGTGAAATACAGCCCGTCACCCGCTGGGGAAATTGTCCTATGCTGCCCCATGTTATGCGTCAAGGTACCGATGACATGCCCAACAAAGCCCTGCAACAACGGGTCGCTGAGATGGAAGCCGGTGAGGCCGTGGCTGTGAGCCTGTTTACGGGTTTTCCCCATGCCGATATTTACAACGCGGGTCTGAGCGTGGTGGTAACAACAGACAATAACCCAGCACTGGCAGAGGCCTTGCGCGATGAACTGTTAGAAATGGCTTGGGCCCAACGTGCCGCATTTGTTTATCAGGTGACGTCCTTACCTGACTCGGTCGCCGCCGCCGAGACGGCTGCGAATGCCTCTGGTGAGGGTCCAGTGATACTTCTCGATCACTATGATAATACCGCTTCAGGCGGCACCATGGACACGACTGAAGTGCTTCGAGAGATACTCCGTCAGGGCCTGGAAGACGTTGCCGTCTTTGCCATTTATGATCCCATCGCAGTAGCCGAACTCATTGCCGTCGGCGTGGGACAGGACGCGACGGTTGATTTGGGTGCGCGTTTTCATCTGGATGCGCTTGCTCAACAAAGCACCCCTCTCACTGTCAGCGGTCAGGTTCGGTTGATCTCTGATGGCAAGTTTGTGGTCTCCGGGCCTATGGGTACGGGGTCGGCGATTAATATGGGACCCACTGTGGTGCTCGATACCGGCAAAGTTCAAATCATCGTAATTAGTCGTCATTTTGAACCCTATGATCTGGGCTGCTTCACTAGCTTGGGCATTGATCCGTTGAAAAAGCGTTTTCTGATGCTGAAGAGTCGAATCCATTACCGCGCAACATTTAAACCAATCGCAAAAGAACTTATCGAATGTGCGGGGCTCGGAGTTTGTACCTCAGACTATAATCAGCTTAAATTCGGCCAGGTTCGCCGACCGATTTATCCCTTAGATAACATCAATTCAGACAAATTGTCCCAGGGCTTTCCCCAGGACAATTAAGCCTTAAGTGACGCTGTAACCGCCATCCACCGGCAAGGATATCCCGGTCACAAAATCCGAAGCAGCTGAGGCCAAAAATACCGCCGCGCCGGCGAGCTCCTCGGGTTTGCCGAAGCGGGCAACTGGCGTACGCGCAATGATCAGCTCGTAAAAAGCTTTGTTGTCCATGGCCGGTGCCGTCATCTCAGTGCTTATCCAGCCTGGCAGGAGCGCATTGACTTGAATGTTTTGACGCGCCCACGCGACGGCCAAGGATTTGGTGAGCTGAATGACACCACCTTTGCTGGCCGCATAGGGTGATACGGTGGGTGACCCGAAGATGGAATACATGGAACCAATATTAATGATCTTGCCGCCGCCTGCGCTTTTCAGGTGTGGGTAAACCGCCTGAGAGAATTTCAATACTGATTTTAGGTTGATATCCAGCACTTCATCCCATACCTGATCCTGCAATTTCTCTGGCGCGCCACCGCCTGAGACACCGGCGTTGTTAACCAGGATATCGATGCGGCCAAATTCCGTCAGGGTCTCTTCAATGCAACGATCAATATCCTCCTTACGACTCACATCACAAGTCAGGCCCAGACAGGAACGGTTTTCCGCCCTCAGGCTAGCCACAGCCTTCTGGTTTTTCTGTACATTACGGCCGACAATGACCAAGTTGGCGCCCGCCTCTGAAAGGCCACGGGCAATACCGAGACCAATCCCACCGTTACCACCGGTGACAATGGCTGTTTTACCCTTCAGATCGAATAGTTTCATCTAAGCTGCTCCTGCTGCCTCATTTCTTTTTTTTCATGATACATTACTGTTTCGATTGGCATAGTGTGGAAGATCAATGACGGAAAAAGTTTTCTATTCAGACACCTATTTGCAAACCCTGAATGCCAAGGTGACGGCAGTCGATGGTCCCTGGGTGGAATTTGACCAAACCCTGTTTTACCCCGAGGGCGGCGGTCAACCTGGCGATACCGGTTCGATCCAACTCACCGCGCAGGCAAGCGACGTGCATTACCAGGTGCTGGATACGCGCAAGGGAGAAGCGTCGACTAGCATCTGCCATCTTATCGATAATGCTGACCACACATTACAGGTGGGTGACCTTATCAGTATGACCCTGGACTGGGATCGACGTTACCGGCATATGCGAATGCACACCTGCCTACATCTGCTGGGCGCTTTGGTACCAGCGCCAGTCACCGGCGGCGCAGTAGGCGCGGACAAGAGCCGGCTCGATTTTGATATTGGCGATCTACAACTCGACAAAGATACGTTGACCGCAGGCCTAAATGCGTTAATTCAAGAAGCCAAGGCAATCAGCCTGGAAACGATTGATGATGCAGCGCTGGATGCTAACCCTGAGCTTGTGAGAACTATGTCAGTTCAACCGCCTCGGGGTTCAGGCTCCATTCGTATGGTGCGCATCGAGACTGTCGATTTCCAGCCTTGCGGTGGTACTCACATTCGTAATACTGCCGAGATAGGCCCGGTACGCGTGTCTAAAATAGAGAACAAAGGCAAGCGCAATCGTCGAATTCATGTGGTCTTCGATGCGGTTGCGGGTTAAAAGGCTGGCTAGAAAATGCCGGATTCGATACCGGCCGCCATATACAGGCCAAATTCTTCACACTGCGCCAGGGTTTCGGGCGTCAAGTTGCCACGGGAAATGATGGGTTCCTGCACCTCTTTGAAGGGAAAGCCGCTGGCGATTCGCCGAATACTCGTAAGCGCGCCGATGCCATCATTAGATGCACTGATAAAAATACAGTAAGGCAAACCCTCGACCTTACCCTCGGCAGGATAAAAAGTGCGATCAAAAAAGTCTTTCATGGCGCCGGACATATAGCCGAAATTTTCCGGGGTACCCAGAATCAATCCATCCGCCCATAAAAGATCATCAATGTCCGCGGCCTGGGCAACTCGCAAGCGGACTTCAATCTCGACATCCGGGTGTTCACAGCCCCTGGCTACGGCCTCTGCCATCTTGCCTGTGGTGCCATCCTTACTGTGAAAGACAATCAGTAGATGCTTCATTGGCATCAGACCTGGGTGTCGTCGGCTAGTTCCAACCGAATGATATTGCCTGATACAAACTGATAATGCGGGATTTCGAGATTGGTCGGCGCCGCAGCATCGACTAAAACCCGACCCGCCAGATCATAGTCACTCTGATGACATGGGCATTTGAAACCAATCCCGTCTTTATTGACCGCACTCACCTCGCAACCCAGGTGAGTACAGTTAATGTAGGTCACGAACACGTCGGAACGCAGAGATCTGAAGCTGTTTGCCGCAAATGCTGGCTGAGACGAGTCTAGCGAGGTTGGATCCTTTAGGGCCAACTCAGACCCTTCTAGACTGCGCAGCATCTCTCGAGACCGCCGTTGGACAAACAGATTACGACCGCGCCAACGCACCAGGCGGGACTCACCCGGTGCCAGCGCCTCGAGGGAAACATCGAGACTGGTATCCTCAGAAAACGCGGGTATCCAAGACTTCAGGAAAGGATAAGTTAAAAACCCCAGGCCGGTCACAGTAAAACCTTGGACAATGCGGGTTAACAACCAACGACGTTTCACGGGTGTGAGACTCATAAACGGTAGACTCGAGTTGCTGTATCGTGGAATAAGGCGGCCCGATCACTAGCAGAGAGACTACGGGAGAGTTTCTTAAACGCGTTCCAGAGTACCTGATAGGAGCAGGAGCTCTTATCCACGGGGAAATTACTTTCGAACATGCAGCGCTGGGCACCAAAGATCTCCAAGCAGTGCTCGTAGTAGGCGCCGGTGGCGTCCACAAGCTCGTCAGAACTCGGTGGCAATGCCCTTTGGTGCCAATTAAAGCCATTCACTTTCATATTGATACCACCCAGTTTGAAGTGGACATTAGGACAGTCGGCCAATGCCGAAATACTGTCTCGCCAAGCGGCGAAAACTTCGCGCTGCTGTCCCGCATAGGGGCCGATGCCCAGTGGCCCACCGAAATGATCAAGAATAATGGTGGTCTCCGGAAAAGCCCGAGCGAGATCTACAAACTCAGCCATCTGCTGATGATAAAACCAAGCATCAAAGGTTAAGCCCAGCGGACTCAGCTGACTGAAACCTTCTCGAAACGTAGCATCCAGCATCAGACCCGCTGGTGGCTTACTATGGGCGTTACGAATAGCGTCGGACTCATGCCAGCCGGTCGCGTGTCGAACGCCGCGAAAACGATTGGGACTGGCAGCCATATGCGCGTCGAGCACTGTCTTGACTTCGCGCCCAAGGCTCAGATCGGCGTGACTGACGATGCCGCTGGCGACTCGGGTGTGACCATACTGGCCGCTGGCACTCATGGCCGCGATACCCTGAACAAACTCTGTTTCACCCACGGGTCGCAGCTGGGGTTTACCGCTGGCACGATACATGGAGCCGCATTCGACGAACACGGTACTGACCACATTATGGCCACTACCGGTATCCTGCAGAATCTCGTCCAACAGGTAACGACTACCGGGATGATCCCAGAGATGATGGTGCGGATCACAAATCGGCAAGTCAGGTTCCAGCGCTTCCTCCACCACTTGTGCCAGCCATGCGGCTTGTTTCATCGTCACTCCTTAGCTATTGATTCTGGTGCCAAGCTGGCCTGCGATAGCCTAATGGATTTGATCATGCTAGCGTTAACCTAACTTGTCCAGTATTCGGTATTTCTATGTCCTATGCAGCCTTGGCGATCGACCTTGATGGCACCCTTTTAGTGGGAGAGGACCTCACGGCGCGCAATCGAGACGCCGTGGCAGCAGCCCATGCCGCGGGCTTTGCAATCATTATTGCCACCGCCCGCTGGCGGCATATGGCACAACGTATCGCCGACCAAATTGGCATAAAGCAGCCCATCATTGCCTGCAGTGGTGCGCAGGTTTATCTGCCAGACACCCAGCAGGATATTTTTGATCATCGGCTACCGCCGGAATTCGTCGCTGAGTTGTATGCTTTATGCAACGCCCAGCGTTGCATCGCGACGGTGACGGTAGCTGACGAAGTGATACTCAAACTCGACGGCGAGCCCAGCTCAAGCTTGCTTTCTCCTGAGATGCGTTGGGTCCCACAACTCTCGACTTCCGCCCACGCGGCCCCCCGCATTGCTGCCATTCAGGGGTCGGCCATCAATGAAATTATTAAGCGTGATTTAAAGCTGCGTTATGCTGACCAAGTTAACGTCTATGACTCAATCGGCCCGAACGGCAAGATCGTTATCACTGTCACTGCCAAGGCCGCGAACAAGGGTGAAGCATTGCTGGCCAGCTGCCGGCATTTGGGGATTCAACCCGCTCAGGTGATTACCTTTGGCGACGCCGAGAATGATATCGAGATGTTTAAAGTCAGTGGCGCTTCCGTTGCTATGGGTCAAGCCAGCGATGCCGTCAAAGCCGCAGCGACCACAGTGACCGCGGCTAATACCCAGGATGGTGTAGCGCAGGCCATCGATAAAATCCTGAGTACCGGCGCGCCATGAGCAGCCTTGAGCCATAAACAGCCTT
>DGOD01000172.1 GCA_002389265.1 Gammaproteobacteria bacterium UBA4475 | reverse complement strand
TTCACCCCAGGCGTCTCTGGCAATAGTCAAGACAGCTTTATCGATGCCATCAGTGTTCGCGGTGTACGTACCCAAGACTTTGGCGTTGGCGGCGACCCCTCAGCGGCTTTTTTCAAAAACGATCTTTACGAAGGCCGGAATGGTTCAGCGGTCACCAGCTTGTTCGATATGGAGCGAGCAGAAATCCTTCGTGGGCCGCAAGGCTTTTTGTTTGGTCGAAACTCTATCGGCGGTGCCTTCAGCGTCTATACCGCGAAAGCCAAGATTGCCGATGAAATGGATGGCTATCTTGACCTGGATGCAGGCCAGAGCAATCGGCTTAGAGCTGAAGGCGCTGTGAATATTCCTGTCAACGACAGCTTTGCGCTGCGGATTGCTGGCTATCATTCCGAGCAAGACGGATTTGTCGACAACCTATTTGACGGCAGCCAACTTATCGCCCATGACAAGTCTGCCCTGCGCCTATCGGGTACCTTTATCGGCGACAACCTCACGGCTCGTGGCACCGCCGAATATGAAGACCGGGAGCAATCGGGCTCAGTTTATCGAGCGATAGAGACCGGCGTAATTTGGGAAACCTTTGAAGCCGCCTTGGGTGACGTCAACTTAGGGGGCGGGGAGCAAGACGCGAATGTCGATCGCTCTGGCGGTGATCGAGATGACGCCGAGATTCTGACCCTGGGCTTGCAACTCGAATACGACCTGGGCTTTGCAACAATAACTTCCAATACCGGCTATAAAGATCACGAGTACTACTACACCGAGGATTACGACGGCACACCGTTGAACATCAACAACTACGGGCAAGACCAAAAAGGCGACTACTTTCAACAAGAAATTCGCCTAGCGTCGAACAGTGACGGCGCCTTATCGTGGTACGCCGGCGCGTCCTACTACAAAGAGAACATCGACACCTTGTTCAAGTTTTCTGGTGCGGAAGACTACTTCTGCCAGTACTACGGAGCCTACTATAACTCTGGCACGACCTTTACTGGCTGCGCGGATTTATATGCTTACTACGGCTCTGAGTTCTCACCTAGCGCTGATGGCAACCTAACAGAAACCGGTCGCATCATTGGCGACTACTCTGGCTGGGGCGCTTATGTCGACGTCAATTACGACCTCTCGGAACAGTGGAGCCTTGGTCTTGGCGTTCGTTACAGCAACGACAAGAAAGACTTCGCCATCAATGTACCGACACCGGAAAGTGATCTGGGCCCCTACTGGGCCTATACCTTTGCCACAGACGGCGCCATCTCTGATAGTAAATCCTGGAACGACACTCAGGCCCGGGCCATCATGAAGTTTCAGCCGAACAATGACACTCTGTTGTATGCCAGTTTCACGGAAGGCTTCAAGTCTGGCGGCTTTGGTAGTTTTGCCCTGGAAGATGCAACCGGCGTTCCCGTCGGCGGCGGCGCAACCGATCTGACTCAGGCTGATGGTTATCGACCGAATGCATTCGATCCCGAGACAGTCGATTCATGGGAAATTGGCTATAAAGGCAGCTTGTTCGATGGCAGGACTGAACTCAATTTGTCTGCGTTCCTCTATGACTATAAGGACCTGCAGGTGCTGGTTTTTGACGGCGGCGCAGCAGCGGTCAAAAATGTCGGCCAGGTTGATGGGTGGGGCTTTGAGGGCAGTGTCAGAACCATTTTGAATGACAACTTCGACCTCTACCTGGCACTGTCCAGTCTAGATACAGAGGCCACACAGCTACAAAGTATCTGCGGTGGCGACACAGAAGACAGCTGTGAAGGCAGTAGTCTGTTTTGGGCTCCAGAATTCACCGGCGCAGCGGTACTTAACGGCAACTTTCCGCTCGCCAGTAACGGCGCAATCACCACGAGCTTAGAAGTCTACTGGGAATCAGAACGGGGCGGTGGTTTTGAAAACCTGCAGGAAACCAAGATTGATTCCTACGCCGATGTCACACTGAGGGTCAGCTACGAGTCTGACAATGACTGGAAGGTCGGGTTGTATGCAGAAAACCTAACCAACGCCGAGACCTTTGATGGCCAAAATAATAACGGCGGCATTCTTCCTTCGCACTTCTTTGGACCGAAACGACCTAGAGTATTCGGCCTGAGATACAGTCTCGACTTCTAAACCAACCCCTACCGGGCTTGGTCAAGTCAGTAGTAAACCCCTTCCAGCGGGTTTACTGCTGACCTGAAGTCTTCGCAGCGCTATAGCGTGTCCAACGCTGCATAGACCACCAGAAAACAAACGACCCCACCAAAATCAAACCCACAAAAATCGTTGCCAAGGCATTAATCTTAGGGCTGACACCCAGGCGAACACTCGAATAGATCACCATCGGCAGCGTGCTTGAACCCGGACCTGAGACAAAACTGGCGATCACCAGGTCATCCAGAGACAGGGTGAACGCCAACAACCAGCCCGATATCAGCGCTGGGCTGATCAGTGGCAACGTAATCACGAGGAACACCTTCAGCGGCGTCGCACCCAGGTCCATTGCGGCCTCTTCCAACGAGCTGTCCATTTCTCTAAGCCGCGAGGTGATCACGATGGTGACAAACGCGACACTGAACGTCACGTGGGCAATCCAGATTGTCATGGCACCCCTCGACGCGGGCCAACCTAACCAATTGCCCAGACCGACAAACAGCAATAACAAGGACAGACCGGTAATCACCTCAGGCATTACCAAGGGCGCAATGATCATACTGCTGAACAGGGTCTGACCTGGAAAGCGCCCAAACTTCACCAGCACATAAGCCGCGATGGTACCCAGTAATACCGACATAAAGGCCGTGGAGCAGGCAATCTGCAGGCTCAAGAAAAACGCGTCCATCAATTGCCGATCTTCAAGCAACTCAAGGTACCACTTCACGGAAAACTCGGTCCAGATCGTTACCAGCCGTGACTCATTGAATGAGTAAATGACGAGCACCAGCAGCGGAAAATACAGAAACACCAATCCCGCCAACAGTAAGTAGCGTGAGATCTTCATTCCCCCACCCCCAATTGCTTCATCTCTAAGCGGCGGTAGAAATAGATCGGGACAATCAGGAACGTCAACATCACCACGGCGATCGCCGAGGCGACAGGCCAGTCTCGGTTGACAAAAAATTCTTGCCAAAGCACCTTGCCTATCATCAGCGTATCAGGCCCACCGAGCAGCTCTGGAATGATAAATTCACCTACTGCCGGAATAAATACCAGGAAACATCCCGCCACCACGCCACTCATCGACAATGGCAGGATAATCGTCAGGAACACTTTCCAGGGTCGGGCGCCCAAATCATAACCCGCCTCAATCAGCGAATGGTCCAGCTTCATCAAGTTGGCATAAATCGGCAGAATCATAAACGGCAGATAGCCATAAACGATACCCAGATAAATCGCAAAGTCAGAATGGAGCATCGTCAGCGGTTCATCTACCAAACCCACCGACATGAAAAAGTGATTGACCAAGCCGTTGGTTTTTAACAAGCCTATCCAGGCATAAATCCGAATCAAAAAGGAAGTCCAGGATGGCAAGATCACCAATAACAGGAACAAACTGCGGTAGGGCTCCTCCATCCGCGAAATCCCATAAGCCATGGGATAGGCGATGAACAAACACAGCACCGTCGAGACCGCTGCCAGCCGCAATGAATTGAAGTAGGCGAGATAGTACAGATCGTCTTCTAGCAGGAACCGGTAATTGTCGAGTGATCCCAACCAGGTGAGGCGTCCATCCGACCAGGACCAGATATCGCTATAAGGCGGCATCGCAATCATCGACTCCGCCAGGCTGATCTTCAGAATAAAGCCAAATGGCAGGGCGAAAAACACCAGCATCCAGATATAGGGCCACACGATAACCCAAAATTTGTGGGCAAAGACCCCTTTCATGGCTGATCCGCTTTGATCAATACCACGGCATCCTGATCCCAAGACAGAACCACTGATTGCTCGAAGTCGAAGGTTTGCGTGGCATGACGGGCGAAATTACTGACATGCACCTGCACTACTTTACCCTGTCCTGCGCCTACATCGAGACGCACGTGAATCACATTATGGCTGCCTAAATAGGCAATATCATTCACTTTACCGGCGGCACAATTTTTCGCGTCAAGGTTTCTACCCGCTTCGAGGCGAATTTTTTCCGGCCGCAGTGCCACATAGCACGGCCCGTCGAATGCGGCATTGGCCTCACCTGCCACCACCTGTCCGGGCAACTCGTCACAGGTTAGTTCGCCACCAGACACCACTGCCTTGAATAAGTTGATAGAGCCAATGAACTCTGCGGTCAGCTTGCTGTTCGGAAACTCATAAATCTCTCGCGGCTGGCCCACCTGCATAATCCGACCTTGGTCCATGATGGCAATTCTGTCGGCCATGGTCATGGCTTCTTCCTGGTCGTGGGTGACCATCACGCAGGTCACGCCAACACTTTCAATGATATTAGCCAGCTCCAGCTGCATCTGCATTCTCAGCTTTTTGTCGAGTGCACCCATCGGTTCATCCAACAGCAACAACGCCGGCTTCTTCGCCAGACTGCGGGCCAGCGCCACCCGCTGTTGTTGACCGCCGGATAATTGGGCGGGCTTTCTGCTGCGAAACTTCTCCATTTGCACCAGGCCAAGCACCTCAGTCACCCGCGCGACAATTTGCGCCGCTGGCAGCTTGTCTTGCTTCAAACCAAAGGCAATATTTTGCTCTACCGTCATATGGGGAAACAACGCGTAAGACTGAAACATCATATTAACGGGACGCTGATAGGGCGGACTGTTGAGCACCGACACACCGTTGATCTTGATATCACCCTGACTGGGCTTCTCGAAACCCGCCAGCATACGTAGCAAGGTTGTCTTACCACAGCCAGACCCACCCAGCAGCGCAAATATCTCGCCCTTGTTGATTTTCAGGTTGACCTGATCCACAGCCGCCACATCATCGAAATACTTCGATACGTTCACAACCTCAACAGCACAATGCACTTTAGCGTCATTCATTATTTGGCGATTCACCTTTTACTCAGCTGTGGCGATAACTAACGACCGCTCTTGATTTTGGACCACATGCGCAGCGCTTTACGATCAATCTTTTGTGGGTAAGGCGGCAAGATAAAGTTTTTCTCGCTCATCTCTTTGGTGGGATAAATACCTGAATTTTCCAATACGCTCTTGTCTACAAACTCGTTAGCACTCAAGTTAGCATTCGCATAACGCACCTGATTGGATACGCCCGCAATAATCTCAGGCTCCATCAGGAAGTTGATGAACTTCAGCGCATTTTCAGGGTGCGGCGCATCGACGGGAATGGCCAGCATATCGAACCACAGCACCGTACCTTCCTTCGGCATATGGTACTCAATCGTGAACGGCAGATTCGCCTCGCTCGCCCGCCTACTAGCCTGCAGAATATCTCCTGACCACCCCAACGCGACACAGATATCACCGTTCGCCAGGTCATTAATATATTTGGATGAGTGAAAATAAGTGACATGGGGGCTGACTGCAGCAAGCACCGGCACCACCGCTTTACTGAACAACTCAGCATCTTGAGCAGTTGGATCCAGCCCCTGATAAGCCAGAACCGCAGGGAACAATTCGTCATAGGCGTCGAGGAACGAAACACCACAGGCCTTCAACTTTTCCAGATTACCTGGCTCGAACACCAGCGCCCAACTGTCCACTGGCGCACCCTCCCCCAGCATTTGAGTCACCAGTTGACGGTTGATACCCAATCCCGTTGTACCCCACAAATAGGGTATCCCATACTGATTTCCCGGATCAAAGCGCTCCAATTGCTTCATCAGCACTGGATCCATATGCTTCAAATTGGGCAACTTGGCATGGTCAAGGCGCTGAAAGGCACCAGCTTGCATCAAACGAGCATGGTATCCCGAGGTCGGCACGACCACATCAAACCCAGAACTCCCCGCCAGTAACTTGCCCTGCAAGACATCGTTGCTGTCAAAAACATCATAGGTGACCTTGATTCCCGTTCGAGCCTCGAAGATCTTGATGGTATCTGGCCCAATATAGTCTACCCAGTTATAGACATTCAGCAGCTTATCTTCTTCGGCAAGACCTGGCATGGCCAACATCAGGCCCATTAAAACACCCGTTAACTTTCCCATAAAATCTACTCTTTAGGCCGGCACTCCCCGTCATTGGGGGCTTAGATAACATCCCGCTAGGTGTAAATATAACACAATCAGAACGCCTCTAAAGGCCAGAATCTAGACCTGTCGCTCGCCTCAAGCCTCAGCGCCCATCTGCTACTGAACAATATAATTTCGCGAACCACCCCGGACACCTTGACTCAAAGCCCGGCCTTCGGTCTAATACGCGCTCGTTTGGACAAATGGCCAGATAGCTCAGTCGGTAGAGCAAGGGATTGAAAATCCCTGTGTCGGTGGTTCGATTCCACCTCTGGCCACCAACGTGTTTTGCG
>DGOD01000337.1 GCA_002389265.1 Gammaproteobacteria bacterium UBA4475 | reverse complement strand
GGCCCGCGGTCGAGGGATTATCGAAAGGTCTCGCAAGAGCCAGATGAGATTCGTAGATTGAAGAAAGAGCTCAAGCGGGTAACTGATGATCGTTTGAAACTACAATCACCTTCTTTATTTCACTGCCCACTGGCGAGTACTACGCCGTAAATTTTGACATGAAGATCTGGCATATCGCAGAGGCAGCCAGTTTCTTCGTCTTCCTGATTTTCGCGCCTATGAATCTCTTTCAATACAACGAATCGCTCAGAGATAGCGAGTCAAATGAGGTGATTGAGTCGGTGCCATTTGCGACTGAGGAGCTGCGGTAATATGGCAATGAACAATCAGCTCGATGACTATGTAGGCGAACCAACTGATCAGTCTTAGATTAAGAACAGCAACAATTCAGGATGAAACGTATGCGGATAGCTCTAGCTCTATTGTTTTTATTAGGTTCATTCAGCGTTAGTGCCAGTGAGCTTGATGATGCTGAAGCGTTGGTTCAGCCGGGTCTGCCCACTGCGCATTTCAACTTAGGCTCGTCCTANNTATAGTGGTAAAGGCACCCCGCAGAATTATAAGGAGGCTTTGAAATGGTTTAAAGCCAGTGCTGAGAAGGGAAATTCTAATGCGCAAAGGGCCTTAGCCGTGATGTACTACAGAGGCGAAGGTATCACTCAGGATTACAGGGAAGCTGCAAAATGGTTCGTAGTCAGTGCTGAGCAGGGAAATGAAGGTGCACAGTACTACTTAGGTGTAATTCACTATGAAGGTGAAGGCACACCGCAGGATTATAAGACTGCTCACATGTGGTGGAACCTCGCAGCAGCCAATGGACATGAGGGCGCTAAGACCAATAGAGATAAAGTTGCAGAAATGATGACCCCAGCAGACATCAGTGAAGCACAGCAGATGGCTGCTGATTGGGTCAAGGCTCATCCTTAGACCCTCAACAGCCTCACCCATAGGCTTATAGACGAACCAGTTGATGAGTCTTAGGATGGGGCCACGACAATAATGAATGGGCATGTAAGCTATACGGCTAGCTTACTCAAACGTTGGCGACCCTCATCGAATATGATGATGCTAAAGCGGGAGAAATGTCATGCCTAGCGTATATTGTTTGATCATCTTGCACCTGACATCCTCTAGGTAACGCTCTTTGCGCGCCTCGTTAGCAAAGTGTAGGGTGGTGACATCTGTTTAGGAGATTGCCTTTCGAATTGAGTTCGTTAGATCCTCTGGAAATCCACGTTCTTCTTGGAACTGCTCAAACCACTGCCTCGCACCGTTGCTGCTCAAATGCCAACGTATGTGGCGATTAAATAGGGTAATCATTGCAGTGTCAGTTCGAGTGATGTTTTTGGCCATAACAAGTGCGCCTTCATTGGCGATGCACAGGTTTTCTAAGAAGTGGCCAAACGCTAATTGTTCGCTTGCCGTTAACGCGCCATAGTCTTCTCGACCTTTAACGATTATCTCTGCGAGTTCTAAGTTACTGGTTTGACTATAGACAGACATATACCTTTCAGAAAGTACCCCCCAATTTGCGAGCTTGGCTTGCTTAGTAT
Organism: Gammaproteobacteria bacterium UBA4475; assembly: GCA_002389265.1. Lineage (GTDB taxonomy): Bacteria > Pseudomonadota > Gammaproteobacteria > Pseudomonadales > Azotimanducaceae > UBA4582. The sequence continues at coordinate 4,723 of DGOD01000337.1, read as the reverse complement.
TATCGTATATTTGTTTGGCGACGGTGAGCATCGAGAGGATTACTCCACTAGCTGCTGCTAATTGTGCAATATCAGCTGTCTCAAACATGGCAAATACTCCTTTTGCTATTTGCTCGTACCGATTTAGCGTTTTTCGATTTTAAGTGTTCTTGAAGCCACGGTAAACAGACGGTTCGCTGGATATACGTCAAAACTAATCTTAGCGCTCACAGTCAAAAGGTTTCGGTGCGGCAAGCAGATGGCTATTGGTGGGCTCAACGCCAACCTTAAATACTGTTGGGAGTGTATGGGTCAAGTAAAACTCGTCTCACATAGTCCTATCAATTATTTACCAGCTGTTGTGTTCGGCAAACGGCTGCTAAAGTCGAAAATCTCATCGAAGAATTGGCATTAAAGATGGGAAGAGGTCAACAGGCTTAAGCTAACCTACTATTTTTTAAATTCAGCTTTTGAGGTATCTCGGAAGGTACTACTAATACTAGCGGAGACGAACCCTACCCCCCCAGGGCCTTCAATGAGACGTCGCCTGCTGTGACTAAGTCAGTGTGGATAGATAGCTGCGGGGGTTCCGATATAGGCAAATAAAGTGGGAGCGTGACACAACGCTGATCGTTAGCAGCGTGTGACTCAAACCGAAAAATATTAGATACAAAGGACTGAGGGGTAGTGGCCGTGCTCTCGCCATTTCGCTTCGCGAATTGACTGCCGCCCTTCATGTTTGCGCTTCGCAGGAGCGTCTCGAGTCTTGGAGACCGGCTTTCGGCATTTCGCTTTGCGAATTGCCTTTCGCCACTCATTTCTCGCTACGCGAGAATTGAGTTTGGTAGCTACGGGTGGACTTGAACCACCGACCCCAGCATTATGAATGCTGTGCTCTAACCAACTGAGCTACGTAGCCATACTTCAACCTTCTTCCTCAAAACCCAACCTGCGAGTGATGATTGGCCTTTGAGGACGCGCATTCTCTAATTTCACTGAAAATTTGTCAAGATTCTGGCTGATTCAGTTGGAATAACCTCCGCACCCCAGAGCGATACCTAGGCACACTCACCCGATAGTCTGTAATCAGACAGCTATAGGGGCCCCCAGCCTGGCGCCGGAGACAACTTCTAGCAAGCTTGCATCAATCCGTTTTCGCGAGTTGGGCTCCGAAAATCGAATGTTTGCCTAAACATTGAACCGAAAATGGACAACATCGCCGTCCTGCACCAGATATTCCTTGCCTTCCAGACGCCATTTGCCAGCTTCCTTGGCGCCGCTCTCACCCTTGAACGCCACAAAGTCTTCATAGGCCGTGACTTCGGCTCGAATGAAGCCTTTCTCGAAGTCGGTATGGATAACGGCAGCTGCTTGTGGCGCAGTCGCGCCTTGGCGCACGGTCCAGGCACGAACTTCTTTGACGCCAGCGGTGAAATAGGTCTGCAGACCCAACAACCGGTAACCGGCCCGGATCACGCGATCAAGCCCCGGCTCCTGCATACCCATCTCAGTGAGGAACTCGGCTTTCTCTGCGTCTTCAAGCTCAGCAATTTCAGCTTCCAGCTTATTACAGATAGCGACGACTTCCGCGCCTTCCGTTGCCGCGATCTGCATCACTGTATCCAGCAATGGATTATTCTCAAAACCTTCTTCATCAACGTTGGCGATATACAGCACAGGCTTCATTGTAAGCAGATGCAGCTCTCGCACGAGGGCTCGTTCATCATCGGTGAACGCAAAGGTTCGCGACGGATTGCCCAGATTGATATGGGCTTGCAGCCGCTCTAGAAACGCAACCCGCGCAATGGCTTCTTTGTCGCCGCTCTTGATGGTCTTGCTGAAGCGATTAATACCCTTTTCCACCGAGTCGAGGTCAGCCAATTGCAACTCCGTGTTGATCACTTCAATGTCACGGGCCGGATCGACGCTGTCAGAAACGTGGGTTACGTTCTCATCTTCGAAGCAGCGCACGACATGGGCGATAGCATCGGTCTCGCGAATGTTCGCCAGAAACTTATTACCCAGGCCTTCACCTTTCGAGGCACCTGCCACCAGGCCGGCAATATCAACAAACTCCATGCTGGCAGGCACGATCCGTTGCGGATCGACGATCTCGGCGAGCTTGTTGAGCCGCGGATCAGGCATGGCAACGACCCCGGAGTTCGGCTCAATGGTACAGAACGGGAAATTTTCCGCACCAACACTGGCCTTGGTCAGAGCATTGAAAAGCGTCGATTTACCGACATTGGGGAGGCCAACGATGCCACAATTAAAGCCCATGGATAATTTCCTTTAGGTGAATCGAATCTTTGCTGGCGCCAGAAACCCGCCAGCTGCTATTTCAAACTTGTCAGGTACGCGGTCGCCTAGCTGGCGTTAAAACCATTCAAGGCATTCATGGCCTGTTCCCATTCACCTTGAGCCGCCAAGGGCATGAGCGCCAGGGCCTCGTCAATACACCGCTGAATCAGTTTTTCATCGGTAGGACTGACGGTACTCAACACATGGCCAATGACGTCTGTCTTAGTCCCTGGATGGCCAACACCTATACGTAACCGGTTGAAATCCTGACTGCCACCCAGCGCTCGAGTGATGTCTCGTAAACCGTTATGACCCGCGAGCCCACCGCCCTGCTTGAAGCGAATGCTTCCTGACGGAAGATCCAATTCATCATGGGCTACCAGAATATCCTGTGGATTAATCTTATAAAAATTCGCAATCGCGCCCACAGCTTTGCCACTCTCATTCATAAAAGTCTTAGGAATCAGCAGGCGAAGTTCGTTTTGTTGATAATTGATGGTCGCAACGTGGCCGAAAAATTTCTTCTCGTTTTTGAACTGTGCGCCCTGTTGCTCTGCAAATCGAGAAACGAACCAAACACCGGCATTGTGTCTGGTTCGCGCGTACTGCTCTCCCGGATTGCCAACCCCAACAATGAGACGAAGTGGTGTGCTCATTGAATTAGCCCGGTAGCTCGATCGTTAGTCTTCAGTACTGTCTTTTGCAGCGCCGTCATCACTTTCTTCAGCAGGAGCTTCAGCTTCAATCGTCGCACGAGATGCGTTGATAGAAACAACAACCTGATTGTGATCATCACCCAAAGCAAGCTCAGGAATGGTGACACCCTTAGGAAGAACGATCTCATTCATATGGATCGAATCACCAAGGCCCAAGTTCTGCACATCTACTTCGAGGAATTCAGGCAGGTCCGCAGGCAAACAAGTGATAGTGACGGAGGACATGTTATGAGAAACCATACCGCCATCCTGCTTGACACCGATAGCTGTGTCTTCGTTCAGGAAGTGGAACGGAATTTCTACAGTGATTTCATGGTCCATCTGCACGCGAAGAAAATCCGCATGCATAATGCGGTCCTTCGATGGATGACGTTGTAGCGCCTTGATAATGGCGTTATCCAAACCACCATCAGTTCTCTTCAGCTTGATGATGTGCGCAAAAAACGCTTCATTTTCACAGGCTCGGTGAATCTCCTTATGTGACAATGTGATTGTAACGGGTTCTTCACCACCACCATAAATGATAGCTGGTACCAGATCGTTCAAGCGACGCAGGCGGCGGCTCGCACCTTTCCCCAAGTCAGCTCGCGGTTCAACATTCAATTCAAATTCTTGTGCCATTTTAGTTCTCCTAAAATCCACGCCAGATATTACCGCGACCGTAAGACCTGACGTTTCCTATTGCCCATTATTGGGTATTAAACATCCTACACTCTCAATCAATCCAGCTAGAATCTAGAAGAGCGCGGGTTGAATTCTTTTGGTGAAGAGCGCACTCACAGACTCTTCGTTACTGACTCGGCGGATCGACTCTGCCAATTCATCGGCAATACTGAGTTGCCTGATTTTCTTGCACGCTTGGCCCTCTGGGCTCAGTGGGATAGTGTCCGTCACAATCAACTCGTCCATGCTCGATGCACTGATGTTCTTGATCGCATTACCGGATAACACGGCGTGCGTACAGTAGGCCACAACCTTGATCGCGCCATTCGCCTTCAGCGCATTGGCCGCCGCACATAAGGTACCGGCGGTATCAACCATGTCATCAACCAGCAAGCAGGTGCGGCCACTTACGTCACCGATAATATGCATTACTTCCGACTCATTCGCTCGCGGTCGACGCTTGTCAATAATCGCTAAATCCGCATCATCGAGTTGCTTGGCCATGGCCCGCGCTCGAACGACACCACCGACATCCGGGGAAACAATCACCAGATTTTCATAGCCCTGGCGCTCGACATCGCTCAACAATACGGGAGTGGCATAAATATTATCCACCGGCATGGCAAAGAAACCCTGAATCTGGTCTGCATGCAGATCGATGGTCAGCAGGCGGTCGATACCGGCAATACCGAGCATATCGGCGACAACTTTAGCGGTGATCGGGACTCTGGCGGACCGTGAACGGCGATCTTGTCTGGCATACCCGAAATACGGCACCACAGCCGTGATGCGATGAGCCGAGGCGCGATGCAAACAATCGGCCATGACAATAAGTTCCATCAGGTTGTCGTTGGTCGGTGCACACGTGGGTTGCAGGATAAAGACATCCTTGCCACGCACATTTTCGTGTATCTCGACACTCACTTCACCATCGCTGAATCGGCCAACGTCAGCTCGGCCCAACTCCATTCGAAGTCTGTCCACTACCCGATGCGCTAACTCTGGATGAGCATTACCGGTAAAAATCTTCAGTTCAGCCACGATATTGATCCGAGATGAGAAAG
>DGOD01000106.1 GCA_002389265.1 Gammaproteobacteria bacterium UBA4475 | reverse complement strand
CCCCGTTATGGGGTGCTGTATGGCGAAATCATGCGGAGCACGTTAACGCCACCAGCAAAGCGCTTTGTCCGTGACCACCCCGTCAAGGGGTACATCCCATTCTGCATGAGGCAGGCTTGTGACCTCTTGGCAGGCGTGGGCGATCCCGAGCAGTTTTGGCCGCCGCCAACTACCCGAGCGCCGAGCAAAGGTGCGGTCGTAGTAGCCCTTGCCCATGCCCAGGCGATTGCCTTGCTGATCGAACCCCACCAGTGGTAACAGCACCATATCCAGCATGTTCGCTGCTTTAAGTTTGCGCGGGGCATAGGCAGGCTCAAAAATACCGTAGCGGTTCTTGGTGAGGGTTGTGTCGCTCGGGTTCCAAGGTTGAAACAGCAGTTGAGTTGCTTCCCAAGGTCGTCGAGGCTTGGAGAGCAATGGCAGGTAGAAGGTCTTATTGCCTGGTTGGCGTCGTAATAGCGGTAACAGGTCAATTTCTCCGTCGTTCGCCAGATAGAAGGCAATGTGGCGTGCACGGCGAAATTTGGGATCACGGTGTAGTCTACGGCTGAGTGCGATGGCGGCAAGACGTTGCTGATGTGGGCTCAAACGCCGACGAGCAGCCCTGAGTTTTGTGCGTAGTGATTTGCGCATAAATCACGCCTGAGCGAGTAAAATTCCCCAAATTGCCGCTGTCATACAAGCCCTTGAACCCAGCGGTTCAAGGCGGTGGCCCCTAACTGGCTACAGGCGTTCCGGAGTCCGGACATGCACATTCACCGAGAAAAAAGACCTCCTGGCTAGCGCTTAAAGGGTTTAGGACGTGTTGACTGGCGCACAACCCAGGGAATCTAAGGAAGAGTATATCGCAACTTGTACTCAGCGATTAATAGATTTTAAACGAACCAACGCCTGATCCAGTTTGCCAGTCAAATTTGTGATCTCATCGGCTTGGGAAATGATGACGTTTTCGGATTTCTGATTCTCGTTAATATAGTCGTTGGCAATATTCAGGGCGGCCATGACGGCAATGCGATCAAGGCCTAAAATAGCCGAGCCAGATTTGATTTCCCGCATCTTTTGATCCACATAGCGGGCTGACTGTTGAAGTGCGGCGACCTCCTCAGGCTTGCAGCTAACCTGGTAATCCTTATCTAATATGGATACCGTCACAGTCTGGGCATTGTTCATGGGGTTTTATCCGTCCGCTTGGGAGTCTTGATCTAGAGCCTTGAGACGCATAATCATGGCCTCGACCTTATTTTTGGCTAATTCATTTTTTTCCAGTAACCGGCTGCGTTCTATCTGCCAGCTGGATCGTTCGGCAGCCATCATAGCCTGTTTATGTTCGACTTCATCCAGCAGCAAAATTAATTCGTCAATTTTGGCTTCCAGGTCTTTTATTTCCAAGGGTTTATCACCAGTTAATGAAACGTTGGATACTATAGAGCGCCGGCTTGTGAAAGGTCAAACTTGCCATGGCAGGCATGGTATCTTTAGGTTTTTATGAGGTAGGTGAGTATGGCTCAACAGCGAGTGGAGTTCGACACGTTATCGGCATGCCTGGCTGCGCTTGGCGTACCCCATAGTGCGGCTGAAGTGCATGGTCTGGTAGCGGGTCTGCTGTCCGCAGGGTCAACAATGAGCCCGGCCGCGGGTTTGAGCGCCCTGCGTGAGTGGCTGGAAACGGATGTCGTCATCGACGCAACTCACGGTGAGTTGTTGAGCCAGGTTTTCAGTGACGTCGCGGCCGGCCTCCTCGACCCTGAGTTTAACTTTCATCTACTAGTGCCCGACGATGAGACCACGATTGCCCTTCGCTCCCAGGCTCTGGGTGAATGGTGTAGTGGCTTTTTGGGAGGATTCGGTCTGGCGGGACGATTCCAGAATGGTGATTTGAGTGATGATCTGCGCGAGTTGCTGGCGGATCTCAGTAATATCGCCAACCTGGATGAAGAGGTTCCTGAGGATGAAGAAAACGAAGGGGATCTGCTTGAGATCACAGAGTATGTTCGGATGTCAGCGCTGTTGGTGTTTGCAGAATGCACGTCTGCCTCCCTGCACTAGAAGCTACCGGGCGTGACACCCCGGTATTGATCGCGATGCTAAAATGACAGTTTTCGATGGAACCTCGAATGAAAGCTAGCCCGACTATAGCCCCGAAAGAGTTCGTCAGGCGTCGTGCCGATTTAATGGCGATGATGGAGGCCGACAGTATTGCGATTCTGCCCAGTTCCAGGGTCATGGTGCGCAACAGCGATATCGATTATCCCTTCCGCCAGGACAGTGACTTTCGTTATCTGAGTGGCTTTGCTGAGCCTGATTCGGTGCTGGTGCTGGTGCCTGGTCGCGCCCATGGCGAAACCATTCTTTTCTGCCGTGAGCGAGATCCTGACAGTGAACGCTGGCATGGCCAGATAACAGGTCCAGAGCGGGCAATGCAGATATTGGGTCTTGATGATGCGTTCCCGGTCGCAGATATCGATGACATCCTGCCTGGCCTGATTGAGGGCAAGGCCAAGCTTTATTATGCCATGGGTACCCATCGGGAGTTTGATGCCCAGATCATCGCTTGGGTGGACAGCATTGCATTGAGCCAGCCATCGGGCTCGAAACCGGCATGTGAGTTTGTCCATCTCGCTCAATACGTCCATGAGCTACGCTTGTATAAGAGTGCCCAGGAAGTCAATGTGATGCGCCATGCTGTCAGCGCCACAGCCGCGGGTCATTTGCGTCTCATGGCCGAGTTGAAGCCAGGGCTTCGAGAGTATCATCTCGAGGCCGAATTAAATTATGCCTTCGCGCTGGCTGGTGCGCGTACAACGGCCTATCCGTCGATTGTTGGGTCTGGCAACAATGCTAACATTATGCACTATACACAGAATGCTGATGTAATCAGGTCCGGTGACTTGGTGCTGGTTGACGCCGGTGCCGAGTATGAAGGCTATGCGGCGGATGTGACCCGCACCCTGCCGGCCAGCGGGCGATATAGTGCAGCACAGGCGGATGTTTATAATGTTGTGCTGGCGGCTCAGCTGGCGGCTATCGCAGAAGTTAAGCCTGGTAATCACTGGAATCAACCGCACGAGGCGGCGGTGCGACAAATTACCTTGGGCCTGGTCCGTCTGGGATTGCTGCACGGTGAAGTTGATGAACTGATTCGCGATAATGCGTTCAAGAAATTTTATATGCACCGCACAGGTCACTGGCTTGGTCTGGATGTGCATGATGTGGGCGAGTATCAGATAGAGGGTGAGTGGCGGGTTTTCGAGCCCGGTATGGTGACAACGATCGAGCCCGGTATCTACATTGCCGAGGACCTTGAGGATGTGCCAGCACGCTATCGTGGCATTGGTATTCGAATTGAAGATGATGTGTTGGTGACGAAGGCAGGTTGTGAAGTCATCACCGCAATGATTCCAAAGACTGTGGCTGCTATTGAGCAGTACATGGCAAGTAAGGTGGCGTGAAGATGCAAGAACCTATTGATGTGCTGATTGTCGGTGGTGGACTGGTGGGACTTACGCTGGTCAACGCGTTGCGGGGCTCCCGCCTGTCAGTCAGACTGATTGATGGCCAAAGCCCGCCGCAGTTGTCTGCAAGAGCCGCCGGCAGTTGCCAGGGGCATGCGCTGGTCGCCGGCGTCAGTCCTCGAGTTAGCGCCATCAATCTGGCGTCGGAGGCGCTGTTAAAGCGTATTGGTGCTTGGCCGGCACCTGCTGCGCAGCAATGTGCCTACAACCAGATGTCCGTCTGGGACAGTCGTGGCACAGCCTCGATCCAATTTGATGCTGATTTGGCTGTAGCGGATCATCTCGGTACGATCATTGAAAATGACCAGCTGACCCAAGCTTTGTTTGATCGCGGGTTGAGCGTTGACGAAGCGCAAATAGACTACGACCATGGAGTTGAGGCCATTGAGCGTATCGATGGGGGTTACAGGGTCAGTTTAGTAGGTGGCGAAAGTATTAGCTGCAAATTGTTGGTGGGTGCGGATGGGGGCGCGTCGACGGTGCGAGCGTTGACCCAGGTCAAAACCCTCGAGTGGAGCTATCAGCAGGCGGCACTGGTCACTACCATCGAAACGCAGGCGCCGCATCAGGGTGTGGCACGGCAGTGCTTTACCTCGGTAGGCGCGCTGGCGTTTCTACCCCTGGCGAATCCTAGACATTGTTCCGTGGTCTGGTCCACGGCGACGACTGCCGAGTTGCTGGCCCTTGATGATCGCCAACTCTGTCAGCGGCTCACGCAGAGTTCTGAAGCGGTGCTCGGCGAAGTATTGGCGGTAGATCAGCGGTTTTCTTTTCCATTGCGACAGCGTCATGCGCTGCGGTATATCCAGCCTGGTCTGGCGCTCATCGGCGATGCTGCTCACACGATTCACCCCCTTGCGGGTCAGGGCGCTAATCTGGGCTTTGCGGATGCCCAGGCATTAGCCATGGTACTCCAACAATGCCGATTTAACGGCCTGCAGCCCGGCGATATGACGTTACTGCGCAGTTATGAGCAAGCCCGGCACCCTACCAACCTGTTGATGGCGGCTGTCATGGAAGGCATTAAGCGAGTATTCGACACCGATGATCCTGGCGTTAACTGGCTGCGTAATCTGGGGTTGTCACTTCTCAATCAACAGTCAACATTGAAAGGCATGGTGGCGAAATTAGCGGCGGGTGCCTGATAGCAGGCAGCCTTGAGTAGGGCGGCTGAGATAAGCAGCCTGCGGCGAAAATGATTCACGGCGAGTTTGAATGCTTCGCACTGTTCCCTGGACCGGTGAAGCGTTAAACTAGCGCGGATTTTTCTTCACTCCAGTGAGCGTACCCATGGGCCAACGAACACCGATATACACATTGCACGTTGACGCCGGCGCCAAGATGGTGGACTTCGGGGGTTGGGATATGCCGATCCACTATGGTTCACAGTTGGAAGAGCACCATATGGTGCGGCAGGATGTCGGGATCTGCGACGTCTCCCATATGACGGTGATTGATTTGCGCGGGCCGCAAGCCAAGGCTTACCTGCAACATTTGCTTGCCAACGATGTGGAGCGTCTGGAAGTACCGGGGAAAGCACTCTACAGTGCGATGTTGAATGAGACGGGGGGGGTACTGGACGACCTAATCGTCTACCTCGATGGCGACGGCTATAGGATCGTGGTGAATTGTGCCACTCGCGAGAAAGATCTGGCCTGGATGAGTCAGCAAACCAGCGGTTTTGATTGTCAGCTGCATGAGCGCCCAGAACTGGCGATCCTGGCAATCCAGGGGCCGAATGCGCTCGCCAAGGTAAGCGCAGTGGTGAGCCCGGAACGAGCAGATCTTATTGCTAAACTAAAACCCTTTATCGGTGCTTGGTCTGGGGAATGGTTTATCGCGAGAACTGGCTATACCGGCGAGAAGGGGGTTGAGATCATTCTGCCGGGGACAGACGCCCAGAATTTGTGGCAAGCGCTGGTTGCCAGCGGGGTTAGGCCGGTGGGTCTGGGGGCGCGAGATACGCTGCGGCTGGAAGCCGGTATGAACCTGTATGGCAGTGATATGGATGAATCGGTCACGCCCCTGGAGTCCAACATGGCGGTCACTGTCAGTTTTGAAGGTGACCGTGAGTTTTTGGGACGGGCGCGCTTGGAAGCTCAGCTTGGCGAGGGTGTAGAACGCGAGTTAGTGGGCTTGGTCTTGCTGGAGCGGGGTGTGTTGCGTGCGCACTATCCGATCTTCAGTGGCGATCAACAGGTTGGTGAAATCACCAGTGGTGCCTTTTCGCCAACGCTGGAGCACGGCATTGGGCTGGCCCGGATTACCGTGGGCGCTGACAATCTTACCGTTGAAATTCGCAACAAAAGGCTACCTGTTCAGCGGGTCAAGCTGCCGTTTGTGCGCAATGGCAAGCAGGTTTATCAGCTGGTTTAGCAGTGTTAGCAGCATAAAACAATACTTCTAAAACGACGTGGTTGGCAGTGGCACCACGACAACATACGAAAAAAAAGGGCGAGAAGATGGTTGAGTTTTCAGGGGATTTACACTACGCAAAGAGCCACGAATGGGTGCGTATTGAGGACGATGGTAGCGTCACCGTCGGTATTTCTGATCATGCCCAAGAGGCACTGGGAGACGTGGTGTTTGTTGAGTTGCCAGAGCTGCAAATGGTCATTGCCGCTGGTGATGAGGCGGGCGTGGTCGAATCAGTCAAAGCGGCATCGGATATTTATGCGCCGATTTCGGGAACCGTTATTGCGGTGAATGAATTGTTAGATGATGCGCCGGAAACCGTCAACACCTCGCCCTATATCGACGGTTGGTTTTTCAAACTGCAGCCAGACAATCTAGGTGATGTTCAAAACTTGATGGACGTGAATGCTTACGAGACATTCTGTGAGAACGAAGAGCACTAGTCGAGGACGTTTAGCGGGATCTAGATTTTTAGACTCATGACTGGTTTTGCACTTCTGCCATGGCTTTTGTCAGAGCGGCGGACAGTGCCTCAATCTGATTTGGCAGGGCTAACAGCAGTAGCTCTAAGCGGGACGTCTCGAGCTCACTGATCTCCGTCAAGGCGCAGAGGTCGGTGGCGGCTTGCAGGCTTTTCTGAAGATTCTGGGTGGCGTCTGCCGCCAATGGCGAGAGAACGTCGCCAAGTCTGACAGGTGCAAAGAAAATCTGCTTCAAGCCGCTGACTTTGCTGCATAGCGCAGGCCGACTGCTCTGACTGTAGACGCCGTGGCCTTCGCCGGGAATCAATAAGCGATTTACTTCTGTTATGGCCAGCTGTGCCGTCTGCAAGCTGTGCGCCAGCAGGCGAGCGATCTCCCCCGTGGGGAGCATTAAGTCCTCGGGTGCGTTAGGGCGTTTGGGGTCCGTCAGCCAAAGATCCAGGTCCGCAGTGATCTGCAGCGTGATAACGTCCAGAACCAGACGCCGTCGAACAATGATCTCATTGGCATTAACATTGATTTGGGCGTCAGCCGTCGGCTCAATCCTGGGGCTCGCCGGCCCAGGGATCCTAAAATCGGTGGCGTCCCGATCAAAAATTAGATATTCGAGTGCGTGAAACCCCAGGCTGACCTCGCTTGAGTCAGTAAAACCGTTCTGCTCTCGTAAAGACTCAGGTGTGATAGGCACCGTCAGATCGCTAATCAGGCCGCTGTCGGGGTAAGCGGGCAGCTGGTCCAGGTAACCGGGTTCAATGGGCCAGGCGTCAATCTGATAAAGCAGTGGCGCGAGCGGTTCGCGCAGAGGCCCAGCTAAAGGGAGGGCCGCAAGGTCGAGAAATGCCAAATGGGCACTGCGCCACGCCGTCTGGGCCGCTTGTTGACGCTGGGCGTCGGGCTCCTGAAGAAATTCATCGATGGAGAGTCGCAGAGATGCGGCATCTAGCATCAGCTGCTGCTGCCGCTCAAGCTGCAATGTCGCCAGTGCGGTGAGGCTCACACTGAGTTTGGCCACATCAAGGTCGGCGGGTACGACGGGTGGCAAAGGCTCGGAACAGGCGCTTAACAACAGCATCAGCCCAAGCGTGAGGCTTCTGGAAGTCGCGATGCCAGTGGAAATTAGTCGCGTAACGAGATGATTGACCATTGGCGCCTTTCTGCGATTTCGCGTAAACGTGGGTCTGGATCGACGGCGACAGGATGATCGACGAGTTCTAGCAAGGGTAAGTCGTTGGCAGAATCAGAGTAAAAATAACTGCCCTTGAGGTCAAACTCAGTTCCTGCCAACCAGGCTTGCAACCGGGTGACCTTGCCGGGACCAAAACTGGGGATGCCGACAATTTCTCCCGTATAACGGTCGCCAATGCGTTCAGGTATCGGCGCGATCAGCTCATCAATGCCGAGCAGCGCAACGATAGGTTCGGTAATGAATTCCAGCGTCGCAGTGACCACCAGTAGCTTATCGTCGAGACTGCGATGATGCTCAATGAGAGCGCTGGCCTGAGTTAGTAGCAGGGGCTGGATAAAGTCCCGCACAAACTCAGTGCGTAAGGCGCAAAGATGGTCAAAGGCATGCTCAGTTAATGCCTGACAGGCAAAGCGCAGGTAGGCGTGAACATCAAGTTCCCCGCGTTTGTACTGACCATAGAAGGCATCATTCTTCTGACGATGAGAAACTTCATCGACGAGCCCCTTGCTGATTAAAAATTCACCCCAGGCGTGATCGCTGTCACCTGAAATCAAGGTTTCATCCAGATCAAATATTGCCAAAGCCAATGTCGTGTCTCCTTGCCTGTGCATCGGGTTGCAGTTTACCGTGAATCTGGTGCTCGCGGCAGGGTAATTCAGCGCGCTGATTGCCCAATGGTCTAGATTCAGACACAATAAATGTTGTTTGATGTATGAATCAGGGTTTCTCAATTGATAGATGCAGATGGATACCGGCCCAACGTCGGAATGATTGTTGCCAATAGCAGTGGCCAGGTACTCTGGGCCAGGCGAGTTGGTCAGCAGGCGTGGCAGTTTCCGCAGGGCGGCATTCAGGAGCGTGAGTCACCTGAAGAGGCGCTTTTTCGTGAGCTAAAGGAAGAAATTGGCCTGGCTCCTGAGCAAGTAGAGATTCTGGGTTGCACGCGCGGCTGGCTGCGTTACAAGTTACCGAAACGTTTGTTGCGACATAAGACCAGTCATTTCGTGGGGCAAAAGCAAAAATGGTTTTTGTTAAAAATGCTGGCGGAAGATCAATCTGTGTCATTTACGCATTCAGAGACCCCAGAATTCGATTTTTGGCAGTGGGTAACCTATTGGTATCCGTTGGGACAGGTGGTGCAGTTTAAAAAGGATGTTTATCGTCGGGCGATGAAGGAGCTGGTGCCACACTTGTCGCGATGCTCGCCCTAGGACACGACAGTAATACTCACAATCTACTCAGCCATTTCCGGATCTGCAATGCTTGAAATTCTTCGCAGGGTGATACAGGAAGTCAACAAGGCTCGTGACTTGGGTACCGCCTTGGATATTATTGTGGATCGTATTCAAGAAGCGATGGGTACGCAGGTTTGCAGCGTTTACTTGTTGAATGAAGAGCGCGACAAGTATGTCTTTATGGCGACTCGAGGCTTGAATCAAAGCGCAGTTGGCAAAGTCACCCTGGAACTCGGCGAAGGCCTGGTGGGATATGTTGGCGAGCGGGCAGAACCGGTGAATCTTGAAAATGCGCCTGAACATCGGCGCTATCACTATGTGGAAGAGGTGGGCGAAGAGCCTTTCAACGCCTTCCTGGGTGTGCCGATCATCCATCACCGGCGGGTGCTTGGCGTGCTGGTCGTTCAGCAACGCCTGGCGCGGCGCTATGACGAAAGTGAAGAAGCGTTCCTCATTACCTTGTCAGCTCAGTTGGCGGGTGTCATTGCCCATGCTCGTGCCACGGGCTCCTTGGCCTTGACCGGGTCCGTGCAGCCGGCGCCGATGAGTCGTTTTCAGGGCAAAGCAGGCGCGCCGGGCGTCGCCATTGGCACGGCTATTGTCATTTACCCCGAGGCTGAACTCCATACGGTGCCGGATCGGTTCACGGCGAATCCCGCGGCTGAAATCACGTTATTTCAGCAGGCGATTCATGAGACCCGCGGTGAAATTCGCGCTATGAGCGATAAGCTCTCAGACCGATTGCGACCGGAAGATTTGGGCTTATTTGAAGCTTACCTGCATATGTTGGATGACACTGCCATCACCGGCGAGGTCATTGAATTAATTGAAGCCGGACAATGGGCTCAAGGTGCCTTAAAAGTGATTATCGAGTCTCACGTGGCGAGCTTTCAGGCGATGGAAGACGCTTACTTGCGTGAGCGTGGCACAGATGTGCTAGACCTGGGGCGCCGAGTCCTGGCGAAATTGCAACAGGGTGAAGATCGGCACTACGTCTACCCGCCCAATACGATCCTGGTAGGCGAGGAGTTAACGCCGGCGATGTTTGCCGGCGTTCCTCGTGATCGATTACTCGGCCTGGTGTCTGTGAAGGGCTCGGGCAGCTCCCATGTGGCGATTCTAGCAAAGGCCATGGGAATACCCACGGTGATGGGTGTTGAGGACCTGCCCATCCACTTGCTGGAGTCAAAGCCTCTGATCGTTGATGGCTTTGAGGGTTGTGTGATCACCCATCCCAGTGCCGATCAAATTACCTTCTATAACGATTTAAAGCTGGATGAAGATGCGCTGACCGAGGGGCTGGAAGAACTCAAGGATCAACCTTGCGTCAGTCTTGACGGGCATCGAGTCCGCCTTTGGGTGAATACCGGTTTGATGACTGATGCGTCGCGTTCGCTCGATAGAGGCGCTGAGGGTGTTGGCTTGTACCGCACCGAAGTGCATTTCATGATGAATGATCGGTTTCCCACGGAGGAAGAGCAAAAAGTCATCTATCGAGAGCACCTCAAGGCCTTTGCACCTCGGAATGTGACGATGCGAACTCTGGATATTGGCGGTGACAAGGCGCTGAGTTATTTCCCCATTCAGGAAGAGAATCCCTTCCTGGGCTGGCGGGGTATTCGTGTGACACTGGATCATCCGGAGATTTTTCTGTCTCAGGTGCGGGCCATGATTCGTGCTAACGAGGGCGTAGACGCTTATCTGCGGATCATGTTACCCATGGTCAGCAGTGTCACAGAAGTGGATGAGGCCAAGCGCCTGATCAATCAGTGCTATGCGGAAATCATCGAGGATGGCGCCAAGGTAGCTATGCCGGCTGTGGGGGTTATGATCGAGGTGCCTGCTGCGGTTTATCAGGCAAGAGACATCATCAAGCGGGTAGATTTTTTGTCAGTAGGTAGCAATGACCTGATCCAGTACATGCTCGCGGTAGATCGGAATAACTCACGGGTTGCTGAACTCTATCAGGAGTTTCATCCGGCGGTGTTGCATGCCTTGAAACATGTTGTTGATGCGGCCCATACGGAAAACAAGCCGCTGGGAATTTGTGGCGAGATGGCGGGTAATCCGGCCGCTGCGATTCTGTTGATGGCCATGGGTTACGACGTGTTGTCGATGAATTCGAACAACCTGCTGCCAGTGAAGTGGGCAATCAGAAGTTTTGAACTGACGCAGGCACAGCAGATGTTGGCGCAGGTCTTGAGGATGGACAATGCCCCGGACATTAAAGCCCATGTAGATGAACAGATGCGCAAAGCCGGCCTGGGACGTATTGTCAGGACGCGACCGCCTCTATAGGAACGGCGAAGCTGCGCCGACCCGCCGTCTGGCCGTTAGGTAGAAAAGCCCTTTCCTCAAAGTAAATGTCTGCCTGCTGGCTGACCTTGACTAGGGTTGAGGCACTGGTGCCGTAGGTGTCGGATTGGATAAAACCCGCAGAGAAGGGGAGCTGGTCGCCGCGATCAGCCAACAGCGCGAACAACGCCTCGTTGTCAAAATTTCCATGCCCAAGCGCTCGAAGTTGCTCTCGACCTCGACTGACTTTCGGCCAATCACAGTCGAGCAGCTGATTGCTGAGACCGTAACAGCCGGGTTTGAGAAGTTGTGCCTCGGGTTGCCGATTACTGTAGTAATAGACGTCCCGGCCATCATCAATGATCAGATTAAAGCCCCTAAATTCATGGGCAATGGGCTTAATGTGGGCCAAATAATCGGTGCAGGACTCCGTTGAACGTAAAAAGTCAGCAGTCAGGGCGCCGCGAGACCTCGGTGGCACTGGCTCCAGGGGCGATTCGCGAAAATTAGTGACGGCGGCAAAGCGTCCACCGCGGGTGACGCCGAGCCAGGTACCGCCGGCTTGGAGGTCTCGCCCGCCCAGAATATGGGGCGCATCCTTCCAGAAATCGGGGCGCTCAGTGGGTCGAGCGTAGAATTCATCTCGATTCGCGGCGACCACCAGGCGATAGCGTGCATCGGGTGAAATGGAAAATAAAATCAAACACATGGGTTTTTGGCGCCAGAATCGAAATTGTAAGTTTATCATCTCACTGTGTTGCTGGATAATGCGGAGTCCCAATTAGCCGAATAGTCGTCTTTATGTGGCATTACCCTGTACTAGACCCAGTACTGATCAGTATTGGACCTGTGAGCATTCATTGGTATGCCTTGAGTTACTTGGTGGGTATCAGCCTGGTGTGGTGGTCGCTGGGCCAACGGGCTCGGGCTCAAGCACTGGCATGGAACGACGAACAGATCTCCGACATGATTTTTTATGGCGTACTTGGGGTTATTCTTGGCGGGCGCATAGGCTATATGCTCTTCTACGGCTGGCAAAGCCTTGCCGCCGATCCGCTGAGTCTGTTCCGAGTCTGGGAAGGCGGCATGTCTTTCCACGGTGGTTTGCTCGGCGTGCTCGTGGCGATGTATTTTTATGGCTGGCAACAGGGCCGCGGTTTTATTGGCGTCACTGACTATATCGCGCCCAGCGTTCCGATCGCCTTGGGTTGTGGCAGAATAGGTAACTTTATTAACGGTGAATTGCCCGGTCGAGTGACCGATGTTCCTTGGGCTGCGATTTACCCTGGTGAAGCTCTTGGGCGGCACCCCTCGAGCCTGTACCAAGCATTCTCCGAGGGTGTCGTATTGTTTGCAATTATGTGGCTGTTCAGTCGACGCTCGCGACCGCCTTTTGCGATTTCCGGCATGTTTTTGACGACTTACGGTGGTTTGCGCTTTATTACCGAGTTTTTCCGAGAACCTGATCGACACTTAATGTTTATTGCCTTCGATTGGATGACAATGGGCCAGTTATTGTCGCTGCCGATGATTGCACTGGGCGTAAGTTTTCTGTTTTACAGCTATCACAAAGAGACGGTCTAAAATAATGATGATAATAAAACCGAGAATTAAAGGCTTTTTATGTACCACCTCTCATCCTCTTGGTTGTGAGACGGACGTTAAAAATCAGATCGAACATGTCAAACAGGCAGGCGCAATTGCCGATGGACCGAAGCGGGTGCTGGTGATCGGTGCATCTGGGGGCTATGGGCTGGCATCCAGGATTACTGCAGCCTTTGGTTGCGGCGCGGCGACCATTGGTGTGTTTTTCGAGCGCCCCGCGGTGAAAAATCGGACTGCCTCGCCCGGTTGGTATAAATCCGCGGCATTTACTCGCGCAGCCGAGGATGCGGGTCTGTATGCGGCAAACCTGAACGGCGATGCGTTTTCGGCGGAGCTTAAACAGGCCACTATTGAGTTGATCAAGAAAGATTTGGGTCAGATTGATATGGTTATTTATTCTCTCGCGGCACCGGCCCGCCAACTTCCTGACGGTAGTTTGGTCCGAAGCACCCTGAAGCCCATCGGTGAGCCCTTTGAAGGCGCCACCATCGACTTGAACTCCGGTGAGTTGCGCACTGTCAGCCTCGAGCCTGCATCCCAGCAGGAAGTGAATGATACGATTAAAGTCATGGGAGGTGAGGACTGGGAATTGTGGATGGCAGCCCTGTTGGCGGCAGATGTTCTGGCGGAGGGTTGTATTACGACGAACTATACTTATCTCGGTAGCGAAGTGACCTGGCCGATTTATTACCATGGCACCATCGGCAAAGCCAAAGAGGATCTTGACCGTGCCGCCCTCGCCTTGGCGCAACCACTGAAAAAGGTTAATGGCCGTGCCTATGTGGCGGTTATGAAGGGTTTAATGACCCAGGCGGCCTCGGCAATTCCTGGCATGTCCATCTATCTGTCATTGCTCTTCAAGGTCATGAAGGCTAAAGGTACTCATGAGGGGTGCATCGAGCAGACCACGCGTCTGTTCAAGAACCTGTTTGTGGACTCCGCGTTACAGATGGATGAGTCTGGTCGATTGCGAATGGACGACTGGGAGCTCAGCGCCGACATCCAGACCTTCGTCAAAGCCAACTGGTCAAAGGTGACAGCGGAGAACCTGATGGAAATCAGTGATTTTGCGGGTTATCGACAGGCTTTCTTGCAGATGCACGGGTTTGATTTTCCGGGTGTTGATTACGAAGCCGAAATTGATCCTGAAGTGCTGATGCCCTTGGCGTTTGGCGAATAATTCGAGGTACATACTTCGGTATTATCGCACAGGTCATGACGCCGATTGATGGCGAGATCGCGGGTCGTGGCCTCTTAGTACCGCACCCCTGGTGGGCGATCATGGCCCCATGCGCCAGTCGATTGAGTTAACCCATTATCTGATCCGGGCGATCTACCTGCCGCGGGTCATCGCTTATCTGCTCGCCGCGCTGGTGACGGCCAGTGATTATCTGCAAGCCGGTCTCCTTGAGCTGGGCGTTCTTGTCTTTCTGTTGTTATTAATTGCCTATCCCCACCTGGCCTATTATCTCACTGGCCGCTATGCTAATTCGACCTTGGGCGCTCAAGCATCGCTGCGGTTCGATGCCGTGCTCGTGGGCATGTTGGTGGTTGCTAACCAATTTCATTTTCTGGCGACGGTCAGTTTTGTGGCGGCCCTGGTGATGAGTATTCTGCTTATTGCGGCAGTGCGCGGCTTGTGGCTGAATTTGATGCTCCTAGGGGTGACGACGCTGGCTGGTTACGGCTGGCTGAGTTTGGCTGGCACCGACCGGATAGCTGCTGTTGAGCCTGAAGAAAATCTGCTCAAAACCTGGCTGAGTGGCTTGTTTATCCTCACGTACAGCGCCACTGCCGCTGCTTTAGGTTTTAAGGTGAGCCATCATCTGGGGCAGGGGCGTAAACAGTTGGCGGCCTACCAGGCTAAAATCGACGACCTATCCATGCGCCTGCAGCGGTATGTTTCGCCACAGCTCTACCAAGGTATGATCAATGATGATCTTGAAGTCACCCGCCGTCGCTGTCTGAGCGTATGCTTTGCTGATATCGAAGGGTTTACTGCCTTAATGGATAGGCTGGCTGAAGAGACGGTGACTCGGTTACTCAATGACTACCTAAATGCGATGGCCGGTGTGGCCTTGGAGTTTGGCGGTACTATCGACAAATTTATGGGCGACGGCATCATGATATTTTTTGGCGACCCGACGTCGAAGGGGCGACGAGGTGACGCGCTGGCCTGCGTCGAGATGGCGCTGGCGATGCAAGATAATCTGGCTGAGTTACGCCGTCGCTGGTGCGCAGAAGGAATCTATAGCGACGTACATAGCCGGATTGGAATCCATACGGGTGACTGTGCGGTGGGTAATTTTGGTTCTGCCCAGCGACTGGACTATACGGCGATCGGTAGTACCGTGAACATCGCCAGCCGTTTGGAGGGCAAGGCCGTGCGCGATGGGATCCTGATTTCCGGCGAGACGTTTGCGCTGGTGAGTGCTGACCTGCAATGCCAAGCTGGCACAAGGATCAAATTACGCGGTATTCAGCGGGATATCGATGCCTATCAGGTCGTCGGTCGGGTGACGGGGTCAGTTGCGCCCAGTGGAGAGACTTACTAGGTAATCGTTGTCTCCCTGATCCATAGCTATCGAGCTTGCTGTATACTCTACCATTTGAAATAACTCGGCGATAATTCCATGACTGATGCACTCTATAACTCAGCCTTTCTCAAGGCTTGCCGCGGTGAGAAAACCGACTACACCCCGATTTGGCTGAATCGTCAGGCCGGCCGCTATATGCCGGAATACCATCAGGTGAAAGGTAATACGCCGAGTCTGGATTTTTTCAAGACGCCTGCGCTGGCGGCCAAGGTGACCTGTGATGCGCAGCGAATTCTCGGTGTCGATGCCGCTATTATGTTTGCAGATTTACTGCCTATTCTTGAGCCCATGGGTCTGGTCCTGGACTATATTCCGGGGGTGGGGCCGCAGTTTGAAAATCCGGTTCGAAGCCATGCTGACATTGATGCGTTGCGTATCGACCCGTCAAAAGACACCATGCCATATATCGATGAAGTGATTAAATTGATCCGGGCTGAATTGCCCGCCAATATTCCGCTCATCGGCTTCGGCGGTGCGCCCTTTACCTTGGCTTCCTATGCCATCGAAGGCAAAGGCTCGCGTAACTATATTCACGTGAAGCAGATGATGTATGGCGACACCGGCGCCTGGCACACGCTGATGACAAAAATCACGGATGCAGTTATCGACTACATGAATTACCAGATTGATAGTGGTGTGCAGGCGGTTCAGCTGTTTGACAGCTGGGTGGGTTGTCTCTCGCCGGTAGATTATCTCGAATATGTTTATGTTCACACAGAGCGCTTGATGACGGCCATTTCAGGCAAGGTGCCGGTCATCCATTTTGGCACCGGCAATCCGGCGCTGGCACCCTTGATGGCCAAGGCTGGTGGTGACGTGCTGGCCCTTGACTGGCGTACGCCACTGCGTGAAACCTGGGAGAAAACTGGGGTTAAAGCAGTTCAGGGCAATATGGACCCGATTATTCTGTGCGCAGATCGCGCGTCGGTGGAGCGTAAGGCGGGCGAAGTCTTGGCCGAAGTCGATGGCAAACCTGGCCATATTTTCAATCTGGGCCACGGTATCATCCCTGAAACCCCCGTCGACAACGTTAAGGCGCTGGTGGACTTTGTCCACCAGTATCCGGTCTAGTCCAGCTGATCCAAATCTCGCACCGCGCCTTTGTCGGCGCTGGTGGTGAGTGCCGCATACGCCTTGAGTGCCGCTGAGACCACGCGAGTGCGGTGTTCTGTGGGTTTCCAGGCGAGTTTGCCGCGACCATCCATGGCGACTCGGCGTTGCTCAAGTTCCGCATCGCTGATATTCAAGTGTACTCGTCGAGCTGGAATGTCGATCTGAATATTATCGCCTTCTTCAACTAGCGCTATGGCGCCACCCTGCGCTGCTTCAGGCGATGCGTGGCCGATGGATAAGCCCGAGGTGCCGCCGGAAAAACGGCCGTCGGTCAATAAGGCGCAGGCAGCGCCGAGGCCCTTAGATTTCAAGTAACTGGTAGGGTAGAGCATTTCTTGCATGCCCGGTCCACCCTTGGGTCCCTCGTACCGAATCACAACCACATCGCCTTCTTTGATGTCGTCGTCCAAAATCGCGGCCACCGCAGAGTCCTGGCTTTCGAAAACTCTGGCTGGTCCATCAAATACCCAATTCTTTTCCTCGACGCCGGCAGTTTTGACGATGCAACCGTTGACGGCAATGTTGCCGAACAAGACAGCGAGTCCGCCTTCTGTGCTGTAGGCATGAGCCATGTCCCGAACGCAGCCATTGGATCGGTCAACGTCCAGGGTGTCGTAGCGCGTCGCTTGGCTGAAGGCGGTTTGAGTTGGAATACCCGCGGGGCCGGCGCGATAGAAAGTCTGCACTTCTTGTGACTGACTGACGGCCACATCCCACTTTTTCAAAGTCTCGGCGAGGCTGGCGCTATGGACATTTTTGACGGACGTGTCGAGCAGGCCGCCACGGTCGAGCTCACCCAGAATTGCCATGACGCCACCGGCTCGATGAACGTCTTCCATATGATAAGTATCAATTGCTGGTGCTACCTTGCACAGGTTCGGCACTCCTCGAGACAAGCGGTCGATATCAGCGAGGGTGAAGTCGATCTCACCTTCTTGGGCGGCCGCCAGTAAATGCAGGATGGTATTAGTGGAGCCGCCCATGGCGATATCCAGCGTCATGGCATTTTCAAAGGCCGTACGGTTGGCTATCTGTCGCGGCAAGACGGAGTCATCGTCATGTTCGTAATGCTGGCGAGCAAGGTCCACTATCGTACGACCTGCTTGCAGAAACAGCTGCTCACGATCCGCGTGGGTGGCGAGCATGGAGCCGTTGCCAGGCAGTGACAGGCCCAGAGCCTCGGTCAGGCAGTTCATTGAATTCGCGGTAAACATGCCTGAGCACGAACCGCAGGTTGGGCAAGCTGAGCGTTCGTATTCATCCACCTCGCTATCGGTAAATTGCTCGTCCGCGGCGACCACAATGGCGTGAATCAGATTCGTATGATGATTTGCCAGCTTGGTTCGACCGGCCTCCATGGGACCGCCGGAGACAAAGATGGTAGGAATGTTCAGACGCAAGGCGGCGTTGAGCATCCCCGGTGTGATCTTGTCGCAGTTAGAGATGCAGACGAGGGCATCAGCGCAGTGGGCGTTAACCATATATTCGATGGAGTCAGCGATAATATCCCGAGATGGCAAGCTATAGAGCATCCCGTCGTGACCCATAGCGATGCCGTCGTCTACGGCGATGGTATTAAATTCCTTGGCAACGCCGCCAGCTTTCTCGATTTCCCGAGCGACCAACTGGCCCATATCCTTGAGGTGCACGTGGCCAGGCACAAACTGGGTGAAGGAATTAGCGATGGCAATAATGGGTTTCTCGAAATCGCCGTCAGTCATGCCTGTCGCGCGCCATAGGGCTCGTGCGCCGGCCATATTGCGGCCATGGGTTGAAGTCTTGGATCTGTAAGTGGGCATTGTTATAGCTCCTCGTCGCGGCTGTTTTAAAGCAGCGGTTTTTCCAGTAATTTTGAATTTCGCTGGTAGTTGTAAAGGGATTGCCTGGAAGGTGGCAAATCCTGCAGGTTGACCGGGCGAAACCCCCGTTCAACAAACCAGTGGGTGGAATGGGTCGTCAGTACAAACAATGCTTCCAGTCCCTGGGCAGTCGCGAGTTGCTGAATTTTTTCAAGCAGTAACTCACCTCGGTCGTTGTCTCGGTATTCTGGATGGGTCACCAGGCAAGCGAGTTCTCCCTTGGTCTCGAAAGGGTATAGTGCGGCGCAGCTGACGATCATGCCATCGCGCTCGATGACTGTGAAATGGTGTACTTCAGATTCCAGCAACTCTCGCGAGCGCCGGACTAGAATTCCTTGTTCTTCCAGGGGGGCAATAAGCTCAATAATAGCCGCAACATCATTCGCCCCTGCGGGCCTAATTTGCTCATAGCTGACACGGCTGATTTGTGTGCCAGTGCCATCTCGAGTGAATAACTCCTCGAGCGCGGCTCCATCTTCGGTGTAGCTGATCAAATGACAGCGAGCGACTCCCCGTAAGCAGGCGGCCTTCGACAGGCGTAACGGCGAGTAGGTGTCGAGTGAAGATTCGTCAATGTCATCGAGCTGTAATTCGCTGATGACTGAGCCCTCGGCGTCGCGCAGGCCTTGGTCTGTAAAGAAAATCAGCTTCTCTGCCATCAGTGCAGTCGCAACTTCCGTGGCAACCTGGGTTGAGTTGGCGTTAAATATTTCTCCGGAGAGTGAATAACCTAAGGGTGAAATTAACAGTGTTGCACCTGAGTCAAGCTGTTGGCGAATAGCCTTCGTGTTGACTTTTCTGACAATGCCGGTGTTGTGGTAGTCAATTCCGTCGATAACGCCCAGTGGCTTGGCTCGAATAAAGTTACCGGAAATAACCAACATCTCAGCGCCATGCTGCGGTGAGTTGATCAAGCCCATGGATAAGCGCGCCTCGATATCAGAGCGCAGGGTTCCCACGGCTTGCTGCACCAGCGGTAGTATGTCCGGGGTGGTTACTCGAACCTTGTTAACAAACTCACTAGTGGCACCGTTGGCCGCCAGCTGTCGCTCGATTTGTGGTGCTGCGCCATGCACCACGACCAGTTTCACGCCGAGGCTGTGGAGCAGGACAATGTCGCCGATAATATTGCTGAAATTTGGGTGATCGATTGCTTCACCGTCGAGGTGCAGGACAAAGGTTTTTCCTCGGTGCGCGTTGATATAGGGGGATGAGTCCCTGAACCATTTTACATGTTGTTGTGTGTCGTTCATTCTGCGCAATTACCAGGATAAAAATCAGTATTAATTGTCTTGCCCTCAAGCATTTGATGTTCGGCAGCGACTTACTCGCTGCAGCAGTGCTTGGCTATAAGGCCGCGCAGTATAGCAATTGTTGGCTCAATTTGCCTGAGTTCCACAAACTCATTGGGCTGATGGGCCTGGTCTATAGAGCCAGGCCCGAGCACGACGGTTTGCATGCCGAGCTTGGACAAGAACGGCGCCTCTGTGGCAAAGGCCACGGTTTTAGGTTCGCAGCCAGTCAACTCGCGGGTTGCTGCAAGCAATTCGTCACCTTCCGTTTGAAACGGCGGCAGGGAATCGTGAAATAGTTCGAGGCTCATACTCAAGCCTTGATCCGCCAGTAAGGGTGTCAGGCGACTCTCTATCTCAGTCATGATGTTGGTGTTATCCATGCCGGGTAAGACCCGTACGTCGAAGGCCATGTCTACGTGATCGCAAATTCTGTTCGGGTTATCGCCGCCGTGAATACATCCCAGATTGAGCGTAGGTGAGGCCACCGTGAAGCCAGGGTCCTGATAACGATTGGCCAGTTCCTGGCGGAACTTGAGCAGTTGTTCAATGACGATGCCACTGCCATCAATAGCGTTAGCGCCAAGCGCTGGGTTCGAAGAGTGGCCCGAAGCTCCCTGGATTTTCAAGGACAGCATCATAATGCCTTTGTGCTTGTAAACCGGCTGTAGCTCCGTTGGTTCGCCGATGATCGCGTAGCGCGCGCCGCAGATATCAGCCGCGGTCAGCGCTCGAGCGCCACTCATTGACGATTCTTCATCGGCGGTCCCGATGATGGTCAAGGGGCGAGTAAATTCTTGATCGAGCAGAGGCTCGAGCGCGGCGATAGCCAGCGCAAAGAAACTTTTCATATCGCAGGTGCCCAAGCCGTACCAGCGATCATTGATTTCAGTCAAGGTGAAGGGATCGCTGGCCCACAGGTCCGCATCCAGTGGCACCGTGTCTGTGTGTCCGGACAACACCAAGCCGCCGCTGCCGACGCCGCGGGTAGCAATCAGGTTGGACTTCCCCGGATGGCCGTTGACAGGCACGATGCGGATATCGAAACCCAGGGGCTCGAGCCAGTTTGCCAAGGTATGAATCACCGCGAGGTTACTCTGGTCAAATTGGGGCAGCGTGCTACTGACGCTAGGCAGAGCAATCAGTTCAGCAACCATGGATTTCAGCTTCGGTGTCTTTAGGCCAGGCATAGCAAATTAGTCTGAAAACGTGGCGTCCAGTGTAGCAAGTTGGCGGGCTGGAGAAACCCTCTTTTACTTGGATCCTCGGATTGCCCAAGCGGTAGGGAAAACGTGATATGGCGTCCAAAACTGATTTGATTAGATGGTAAGCTACTGCCTCAGGCGTCAGCGACGCGTCTTTGATTGAATTTAAGAGGCCATCATTTGTGAACGTGAAGGGTGTCAGAGCCAAGCAACCGGATATCAGCCTCAATGTACGGAGTGTGATTAACGACCTAGTGGCAGGCGGCCGACTCTCCTCAGAAGACGCTGAAAAAATCAGCATGAAGTCTCGGGCCAAGCACCAATTGAATTGGCACCCCCTCGAGCTCATTGCCGAGGAAGAGCCCGTTGACCAAAAGAATCCCGGCAAGATCCTTGATCTGGAAACGCTCACCCTGTGGCTTTGCGAGCACTCAAAACAAACCTACAAGCGGATCGATCCGCTAAAGATCGATTCGAGTGTTGTCACTCGCTTGATGTCGGCAGAATTCGCCAAGCGGCACGGCGTGTTGCCCCTTGCCGTGCTTGAAGACGAGATTGTGGTTGCCTCAGCCGAACCCTACGTGTCCGGTTGGGAAGCAACGATTCTCCAGTCGCAACCCGGCAAAGTGCTGACGCGAGTCATCGCTAATCCTGCTGACATTCGTCGGTATACCACTGAGTTTTATCAGATGGCAAAATCCGTCAGTCAAGCTAATGTGCAAGGCCTCAGCGCCCTGACCAACCTGGAGCAAATGCTAGAGCTGGGCCATGTTGATGCCATGGAGGCCAACGACACTCACATCATTAATATTGTCGATTGGCTGTTGGGCTACGCCTTCAACCAGCGAGCCAGTGATATCCATCTTGAGCCCCGTCGGGAGAAAGGTCGAATTCGGTTTCGAATTGATGGCGTACTGCATCTGGTCTACGAGTTGCCGAGTCCAGTCATGACCGCTGTTACCAGTCGTTTGAAGACGTTGGGCAGGATGGACGTCGCAGAGAAGCGTCGTCCCCAAGATGGCCGCTTGAAAACCAAAACTCAAGATGGGCATGAGGTCGAGCTGCGCTTGTCAACGTTGCCGACCGCGTTTGGCGAAAAAATGGTGTTGCGGATTTTTGATCCAGACATTCTTCTGAAATCTTTCGCGCAACTCGGGCTGGCGAACGAAGATTTTGATCGTTGGGAGTCGATGGTTGCGAATTCTAATGGTATTGTTCTGGTGACCGGACCCACAGGTTCAGGTAAGACGACGACCTTGTATTCTAGTCTGAAACGCTTGGCCACAGAGGATGTTAACGTCTGTACCATCGAGGATCCTATTGAAATGGTTGAGCCGGCTTTTAATCAGATGCAGGTCCAAGCAAATATTGATCTGCATTTCGCCGACGGTGTTCGAGCGCTCCTGCGGCAAGACCCGGACATTATTATGGTGGGTGAGATTCGTGATTTAGAGACCGCTGAAATGGCAGTTCAAGCGGCCCTAACCGGCCATCTGGTGATCTCGACCCTGCACACTAACGATGCGCCTTCGGCAATCACTCGCTTGCTTGAGCTTGGCATTGCACCTTATCTGATCAAGGCGACTCTGTTAGGAGTGATGGCGCAACGTCTGGTGCGAATTTTGTGCCCCCACTGCAAGGTGGCGGCGGAAACTGACGTTGATGGCTGGCGAGCACTCACGGCACCATGGAAAATGAATCCGCCAACAGTCTCCTATCAACCGGTGGGTTGTATTGAATGTCGAGAGACTGGCTTTCTCGGTCGAGAAGGCATCTATGAATTATTACCCTTGAGCGACACCATAAAACCCTTTGTCGTTGTTGGGGCCGACACTGGTAAATTGCGTAAGTCTGCTATGCGTGAGGGGATGAAGACCCTGCG
>DGOD01000192.1 GCA_002389265.1 Gammaproteobacteria bacterium UBA4475 | reverse complement strand
GCTGACCGTTCCACCTGGCGCCAATACGATACCTGTGCCTTGCTGGAAGCAAGCCGGCAGCAAATACCGCTGTTGATTGATCAGGGCACCGCGGATGACTTTCTTGAGGTGCAGCTCAAAACCGAAATGCTGGTGGACTCGGCGGCGAAAGCTAATTATCCCGTTGAAGTGCGGCTGCAGCCGGGGTATGACCATTCATTTTATTTTATCAGCAGTTTTATTGCCGAGCATATGGCCTTTCATGCCCGACATCTGCTGATGCCTTAGCCCCGGATTCTGCGCTGCGGGCTATCGCCCTGCAGCGCAGTGGGGTTCGGGTTTTACTTATCAGGCGAGGCTAACGAGTCGCTGCTGAGCTGCTGCGTATTCTTGATTCAGCCGTTCCACCAGCTCTCCCGCGGAGACAATAGCGGTTACGGCACCGATGCCCTGGCCACAGCCCCAGATATCTTTCCAGGCTTTAGCCTCGGCATTGCCCCCTGAGCCGAAGTTCATCTGCGAAGCATCGCTGACGGGCAGGTTATGTGGATCGAGACCATTGGCTGCAATTGACGGCGCCAGATAGTTGCCATGGACCCCGGTAAAGAGATTGGTGTAGACAATGTCGCTCGCCGCATAGTCTACCAAGGCCTGTTTGTAGGCGAGGTCAGCATTCGCTTCTTTGGTGGCGATAAACGCCGAGCCAATATAAGCCAGATCGGCGCCCATGGCCTGGGCTGCCAGCACCGCGTTGCCATTGGCAATGGAGCCTGACAACAACACGGGTCCATCGAACCAGGCACGAATTTCCTGGATCAGGGCAAAAGGTGACAGGGCGCCAGCATGGCCGCCGGCACCGGCTGCGACAGCGATCAAACCATCGGCACCTTTTTCGACGGCCTTTTTAGCAAACCGATTGCTAATGATGTCGTGCAGCACAATGCCGCCCCAACCATGAACGCGATCATTGATAGCCACTTGTGCGCCTAAGGATGTGATGACGATGGGTACCTGGTACTTCTCGCACAGATCCATATCCTGGTCGAGCCGGTCATTGGATCGGTGGACGATCTGGTTGACGGCAAAAGGCGCCGAGGGCTTATCCGGATTGGCTTCATCATAGGCTTTGAGTTCGCTGGTGATGCGGTCTAACCATTCGTCCAGGACCTCGATGGGTCGGGCATTCAGGCTGGGGAAGGAGCCGACGATACCGGCCTTACACTGAGCGATGACCAAATCGGGATTAGAAATAATGAATAATGGCGCGGCCACCACCGGAATGCTTAGCTTGCCGACCATGATATCTGGAATTGCCATAAGTAAGTGTCTCGACGTCAGTGAATAATATGCACATTGTTGCATAAGACAAATTATATGCAACGATTTGCATAAAGATTTTTGTATTGATTCATTTCACCGTTACACTGCAAGGAACGCGATTACCGGGTTCGATGCTCTTCATGTCCTTATCCCATGCAATTTTAACGGCGCTGCTCGATGAGGATCTGACTGGCTATGCATTGGCGAAGCAATTCGATGTGTCTCTCGGGTTTTTTTGGCAGGCCTCGCACCAACAGATTTACCGTGAGCTTAAAGTCTTGCACAAGGCTGGCAGGGTAGACGTTCGAGAAGTGCCGCAGCATGGCAAGCCAGATAAGCGGGTTTATTCGTTGACGCCGCAAGGTCGGCAGATGCTGGAATCCTGGGTCATGGAGTCTACTCGACCGCGGGGTGCCAAGGATGAGCTCTTCATCAAGCTGTATAACGTCGGTTCAGTACCCGTCGAGCTGATCGTCGCGGCAGTCAAACAGCGCCAAGCGGAACATGCTGGCAAGCTGGAGCTGTATCAAAAAATCGAGGCTCGTAACTATGCTCACCCTTCGAGCTTGTCTGATCGTAAAAAAGGCATCTATTTATCGCTACTGGCAGGTATTCGGCAGGAGCAAACGGCCTTAAGTTGGTGCGAGGATGCGTTGGATTTATTGGCGACGGTGAAGTCCTAAGCTGCCGTTAGGGTTTTGCCATAGCGTGACCGACACCTTGATGACACTGGATGCAGGTGACGCCGGAAGAAAATGCGTTGCTGTGCGCCTGTCGCGCCATTCTTGATTGTTGGTCGAGGTCCATCGTCGTGTCTTGATGACAGCCCCGACAAGCGGCGGAGTCTGATGCGTGCATCTGGTCCCGAACCCGTTGTGCCATCATGGGTTGACGTGCCGCATATTTTTCAGGCGTATCGATAGTGCCCAACAGGGTATGATAAACCTCACGAGCAGCTTCAATTTTTCTCGATACTTTAGCGACAAAGGCACGAGGTTCATGGCAGTCAGCGCAAGTCACATGAATCCCTGTGCGGTTGCTGGCGTGGACTGTAGATTGAGTGCTTTTATAAGCGTAATCACGCATTTCATGACAAGCTACGCAGAAAGATTCGGTGCTGGTGGCTTCCAGGCTCCATTGGAACCCAAGGGTCAGAACGACACCCGTCACCAAGCCCACTGTCAACAGTACAGCGTGGCGCCTGATAACTTGCCAAGTGCGATTTATCCATGTCATGGTCATGGCGCTCCTCGTTTGATCAAGACCTGGCAAAGGTGTTATGCCAGTTGATTCTTTGCACTACTGTAAGACGTTGATGTCCTGTAACAGCTGATTTGTGTCAACTTGCTACCGCCGGCTATGAGTCTCCTTGATTAACGGATTCACTCCGGTGCCAGTCCGTGCACGGTACTGACATCACTAACGCGCCCCGGCCCATGGCAGATTACGCAAGACTCACTATTGCTGGAAGACTGGGTTGCATTGAAGTCAGCGCCGTTTTGCAGCATATGGATGCCAGCTATCTCACTATCGTGACAACTGCTACAGACCGATGCTGTGGCCGATATCATCAGGTCATCGGCATAGTCACCTGCGTCGATGCCACTGTCATAGGTGGACGCCAAGACGCCGCTTGCCAGTGGCAAGGTATAGGAGTCATTGACGTGGCAAGCGTTACAGTTCGACAGGTTGCCGGGATACTGAACCACCGCCGTGCTGTACGGTGTCGTGTCCAGTAACAACGGTTGCTGGCGAACTCCGGCCGCGTGGATACCATGGATCATGCTTTTAAAGTCCAGAGATTGCTTGTTGGCGCTGGCGAGCCGTGGGTTATGGCAGCCCTGACAGCCGGTCTGATTGTTCGCGCGGTTTTCCCCGTGGGCTGAGGTCAGGCCGTGGCAGCTGTTACATTTTTCATCGCTAACCACCTGGCGCCTTGGTGTTGCAATCGTGTCTGTGATGCTGAACCAGGTGGGTGCTGTTATCAGCGGTATCCGTTCATTGATGCCGTTAAATCGACCTTCGAAGATCAGCATGCCGCTGCCGGTAGTTGCAGTTGGAATTGGCGTGGTTGAGGTCAGGGTGTAGCTGCCATCACCCACGGCTACAGCCAGACTCGGCGCATCTGTGCGGTTGTAGTTAGCATCTGCCGAGCCGCTATTGGTGAAGTCGGTGGTAGGCCAGGCGATGGCAGCCCTTAGCCGGCTGATAACGCTGCTGGTGATATCGATGGTGGTATTGCCGCTCTGTGGATTCGTTAGTGAAAAATGAATAAGGGGAGACTCGCCGGGTGCTGTCTGGGTTATGCCATGCACGTTGATGGAAAATCGTGAGGTTCCCTCAACCCGCTCGTTGAAGTGGTCGCTGGCGACAGTGCCCGCCATGCCTGCAGCACTGTGACAACTCTGGCAACCGCTGTTGTCCGCTTGGTCGCCGAAGTGGCTGGCGAAGTTCAGATCGTCATGACAGGCACCACAGGCTTCTCGAGATGGGACCTCGGCCCAGTTATCACCGTCTTGGGTCAACGTTGATGTATGAATTTTGGCACTTTGGGTGGCGGTGCCGGCGTGACAGGTGCCACAGTTACGACTGTCCTGGGGAAAGTTAACTTCGCTAAAGTCGATTAGCTGATCGCGAAATCCATAAAACTGATAGGGGTCGCCATTGATGACGCTCGGTAAATCACTGCCCTGGTGAATCTTATGAATCATGACCTTGAAGTCGAGGCTGGCGCCAGAGTTGGGTTCTACGGAGACAGGGTTGTGACACAGAACACACACTTGCATGTCGTTGTAGTAGCCGCCGTGGGCTGCCAATGTCTGATGACAGCTATTACAGCTTTCATTGGCAACAATGTCGCGATGGGCAAGACCCGTGTTCGATTGTGTGGCTGGAATCCAGTCGTAACTTGGATTACTCACGGGGCCGCCTGAGAATCGGATGCCCACTCGATGGGTCAGTAATGGCTCGAAGCTTACCGCCAAAGGTGATGTGATTTGCGTGATATCAGTATTAAACAAATAGGTATAGGTACCATCACCATGATCCGTTAGGGTGCCGTCACGCTCAGTGGTGGCCTGAATGGCGGTGGGGTTATCGGGATTGACGCTGGGCACGGCAAGGCGGTTGACGTAGCTCTGCCAATAGCTGCTGTCGCCATCAACGCCAGGCACCAATTTGGCAATATGGAACCTGACATTGGCGTTAGTCAGGCCTGTCAGACCAATGCCATCGCTATTCACCAAGGTAAAATCCACTAA
>DGOD01000135.1:21482-45229 GCA_002389265.1 Gammaproteobacteria bacterium UBA4475 | reverse complement strand
GCTACGAACACCAGACTCAGAGTTGCCAATGGCTGCAGCACTTTATGCCAAAAGCCCAGCTCGAACTTCATGCCATTGAGTTCCTGGTTGCGCATGTAATCCACTTTCGCGCTGAGCTCTCTGATCGACATCTTATCCGGCCGCACCAGCACTTCGTTAATCAGCAAGCTTGGTGCCAGCCCCGTATCCCATTGATAACTGGGCGCCGTTTCAATCACGGTCTTGTCGCCTAAAAACCTTGTGGTGACCACAGTCTCCAGCAACCAATATTTTTCATCGGGACGTACGTCATGATAAACACCGCGGTCGGCACGCAAGATACTCGTTAAACGTTGTTCCTCATCGAAATAATAATGTGCGACGCCGCCAATAACACCCGATTGACTAACCTCATCAAAATGCATAAAGACACTTCCCTCGCGATACCATAGCCCGGATGAAGGTACAGCTTCCCTATCCCCTGATACCGCCTTGTCCCGGTTACTCACCGCGATACGCTCGATATCTGGAAGAATATACTCGCCCACATACAGGCTCACCAGGATCAACACCAAGGTTGGTTTCATGGCGCTCAAGGTAATTGACCAGATCGAGACGCCAGCAGCACGCATAACGATGAGCTCACTGTTGTTCGCCAGCGTACCCAGACCCGCCAGACAGCCGATCATCGCGGCATAGGGCACGGTCTCATAAAACATTCGGGGCGCACTGAAGAGAACGAATAAGAGTAAATCAATTACCCGGTAGCTGTTACTGACGTCTTCGATTTGCTCGAGAAAGGTGAATATCATCAAGATCCCAAGCAGACCCGCAATCGCCAGCAACATCGTCTTCATGATGGTTTGCGCCACATAAAAATCCAGACGTCTCATCACGAGTACCGCGCCGTTAATGCAATATCACTGCAGCATGGACATGCTACCTTTAGAAATTCCAACATGGTTAGCCAAACTCTCAATCAGGTTCTCGGTGATTTCTACCAGCTCGAATAAAAGCCAAAGGAAGAATCTCTTGGACAGATGCCCCGTGAGGCGATAAACAGTATATTATCCACTTCATAACCATCTTGTCTTCAGGAGTTCGAATGCAGTTCACGTCTAGGTCCGTTAATCCCGTCAAAGCGAAGCATCAATGCCTGATCGTCGGCCTCTATGAGAATTCTGAGCTTTCCGCCACCGCCAGCCTGTTAGACCAAGCCAGCAAGGGTCACCTGCAACGCATATTGAAGCGTGGCGACATCAGCGGCAAAGCCGGCGAAACGCTAGTATTACACGATGTCCCTAATATTACTGCTCAGCGCGTACTCCTGGTCGGCCTCGGCAATCAGGACCGAGGTGATGGTGCCGGATTCGTCAAAATTGCAGCCGCCACCATTGCCGCGCTGCAGAAAACCCAGGCGACGAG
Source organism: Gammaproteobacteria bacterium UBA4475 (assembly GCA_002389265.1). Lineage (GTDB taxonomy): Bacteria > Pseudomonadota > Gammaproteobacteria > Pseudomonadales > Azotimanducaceae > UBA4582. The sequence continues at coordinate 43,825 of DGOD01000135.1, read as the reverse complement.
CACCTTATGCTGTCTTGGCGAAGCCCAGGTCAGTGACCGGGATATCTACTGGAAGAGCCGGAGACTGGTGGAGCAATTTCACGCAGGTGTTTATCGATTCAACACCATGCGAGGGACATCAAGTGGCGCGCCAGTCTATCTGCAACAGGTTGACCTGTTGGTGAGCGACAAAGCGGATAGTAAGAATATCAAGCGGGCCATCAAGGACGGTAGTGGCGTCGCACTTGGCACCAAGACAGCCAAGGACCTGGCGAACTCGCCGGGCAATATCTGCACTCCTACGTATCTTGCTCAGCAGTCTAAAAAGCTGGCCAAGACTTATCCTTCACTGACCACGACGGTGCTTGAAGAAGCTGATATGAAGAAGCTGGGCATGGGCAGCCTGCTGTCTGTCAGCCAGGGTAGCGCCGAACCCGCCAAACTCATCGTCATTCGCCACAAAGGTGGCAAGGCCAAAGATGCGCCCCACGTCCTGGTAGGCAAGGGGATTACCTTCGATACCGGCGGCATCAGCCTGAAGTCACCGGGGACCATGTACGAGATGATTTACGATATGTGTGGTGCGGCCTCTGTCATCGGTGCCATTCATACGGTTGCAGAATTAAATCTGCCTATCAACGTCATCGCGGTTATCGCTGCCGCCGAGAACATGCCATCGAGTACGGCCTCCAGGCCCGGTGATATCGTCAAAACCATGTCTGGTCAGACTGTCGAAATTCTCAATACCGACGCCGAAGGCCGGCTTGTTCTGTGTGACGCGCTGACCTATATCGACAAGTTTAATCCGGCCACGGTCATTGATGTGGCTACCCTGACGGGCGCCGTAGTGGTGGCTCTCGGGTCTCATGCCAGTGCCGTTTACGCTAACGATGAAGACGTTGCCCAGCGAATAAACCAGGCTGGCGAAAACACCCTCGACAGAGTCTGGCGCATGCCCCTATGGGATGACTACCAGTCCCAACTGAATAGCGCCTTCGCAGACATGACCAATACTGGCGGACGCGACGCCGGCAGCATCACGGCGGCTTGTTTCCTGGCTCGATTTACGAAGAAATACCGTTGGGCACATCTCGACATTGCCGGTACCGCCCACCGGGCTAATGGCAGCGACAAGGCAGCCACAGGCCGACCGGTCAACCTGCTATGCCAATATCTCATGGATCAGGCCGGGAGCTGAATCAAACCGTGACTCGAGTTGACTTCTATCAAATTGAAACTGACGAACCCACACTGCAATTTGCTTGTCGACTGATTGAGAAAATCTACCTGCGGGGCCTCAAGGCTCATATCCATACAGTAGATGCCGATCAGTCGAAGGCACTTGACGTCATGCTCTGGTCATTTCGTGCCGATGCCTTTGTACCTCACTGTCTGCATTCAGCGGGGGAAGACACGCCGGTTAAGATCAGTCACGACACCGATCCACAGGATCATCAGCAGGTATTGATCAATCTTTCGGGACAGGTACCTGAATTTTTCAGCCGCTTCGACCGAGTCGCCGAGGTCGTACCCCAGGCTGAAGCCCAACGCAGCAGTGCCAGGGAAAATTATCGTTTTTATCAGGAACGTGGTTATGAGTTAAATTACCACGCCATCAGGGCCCAATAAAAGAACCTACACCATGACTGATGAAATCCCTGGCAACGGGGCAACACAAGACCCGGCGCCAGCGGAGCAAATCCCGTTACTGGAGGATGTCATGTTTGAATACCTCCCGCTAGCAGCCCACCCGGTAAAACCTAAGGTTTTACCCCGTACAGGCGTCAGCCTGAGCAAGCCAATAACAACGGATTTATTCCCCGAAATCGTCATCCTTAACCGCAACGCCACACGCTCTGATCCGGAACTGCAGGCCGAGGCTGTCGAGATGGCTGACAATCTGGCCCGCGCTTACTCACGGGAAGTGATTAGAAAATTACGGGACGAGCTCACACTGTTGCTAAGCGATCTTAACTATTCAACGCCAGAAGTCGGCTCTGATAAGGGCGATAACCCAACGGTCTAATCCGCTTTTCAGGGTTCTGGCGTAATTTTCCACTCACTGCTGATGCCATCTGGCCGACACGCGTGTATGATTTTGCCTTTCTTAATTCTCGCCTGCACCCAGGGCCCAATGATGATATTGATTCGATGAATAAATACCAACCTCAAGATATAGAGCAAAGCTGGTATCAGCGCTGGGAAGCCAACGATTACTTTGCGCCTCAGGGCAATGGCACACCATTTGCGATCATGATACCGCCGCCAAACGTGACCGGGACTCTGCATATGGGCCACGCGTTTCAGCACAGCCTGGTGGACTCTATCATTCGGTATCGTCGCATGAAGGGTGATCAGACTCTGTGGCAGATGGGCACAGACCACGCGGGCATCGCCACTCAGCTACTGGTGACCGAACAACTGGCTGCCCAGGGTATCCGACCGTCAGATCTGGGCCGGGAAAAGTTCCTTGAGAAGGTCTGGGAGTGGAAAGCGGAATCGGGCGGTAAAATTTCCCAGCAACTGCGGCGCCTCGGCGCTTCGCTGAATTGGAAAACCGAACGCTTCACCCTCGACGAGGGGCTGTCGCAGGCAGTACTGGAGGTTTTCGTCAGACTCCATGAAGATGGCTTAATTTACCGCGGCAAGCGCCTGGTCAACTGGGACCCGGTACTGAAAACATCGATTTCCGACCTGGAGGTCGAATCCACCGAGGAAAAGGGCCATATCTGGCATCTGCGCTACCCGCTGGTGGACACCGAGAATACCGCTGACACTGACAACTACCTGGTGATTGCCACCACCCGCCCAGAAACATTATTGGGCGACTCAGCCGTGGCAGTTCACCCCGACGATGCGCGCTACAAACATCTTGTTGGACGCGAAATCGCCTTGCCATTGACTGACCGCAAGATTCCCATTATCGCCGATTTTTATGTAGATCAAGAGTTCGGTACTGGCTGCGTCAAAATCACACCCGCCCATGACTTCAATGATTACGATGTGGGCAAACGCCACGATCTGGCAATTATCAATATCCTCAACGATGACGCCACGCTGAATGACGCCGTGCCTGAGCGTTACCAGGGGCTTGATCGATATGCGGCCCGCAAAATGGTTGTCGCCGAACTGGAAGCACTGGGTCTGGTGGATAAAATTGAAGATCACCTGATGGCGGTACCCCGAGGAGAAAAATCTGGGGTCGTGGTAGAACCCTATCTTAGCGACCAATGGTATGTGAAAATCCAGCCTCTGGCTGATCCCGCCATCAAGGCGGTGGAGAACGGTGATATCCAATTCATTCCCCAGAACACAGAAAATACTTACTATGCCTGGATGCGCAACATTCAGGATTGGTGCATCAGTCGCCAACAATGGTGGGGACACCGAATACCCGCCTGGTATGACCCAGCGGGTAACGTCTATGTCGGCCGCTCCGAAGCCGAAGCCCGCAGTAAACATGGGCTTGCCGCAGACCTTAAACTGTCCCAGGACGATGATGTCCTGGACACCTGGTTTTCCTCCGCGCTATGGACTTTTTCAACTCTCGGCTGGCCGGAAAGCACGCCAGCACTGAAAACCTTTCATTCAACTGACTTGATGGTCACCGGTCACGACATCATTACCTTCTGGGTTTCCAGAATGATTATGATGAGCCTTAAGTTCACAGACCAGGTACCTTTCCGTAAAGTCTATATTCATGGCTTGGTGACAGATGCCGACGGCCAGAAAATGTCCAAATCAAAAGGCAACGGTCTTGACCCTCTGGATATTGTCGACGGGATTAGTCTCGATGACCTAGTGAAGAAAAGAACGGCCAACTTATTACAGCCTAAAATGGCGCAGCGCATTGAAAAAGCTACTCGTAAAGAGTTTCCTGACGGCATCAAAGCCTACGGTACCGACCCGCTACGCTTCACGTTCTATTCCATCGCGTCTTCCGCACGGGCCGTACGCTTCGACATGAACCGAGTTGAAGGTTATCGAAACTTCTGCAACAAGCTTTGGAATGCCGCCAACTTCGTGTTCATGAATACAGAAGATCAATCCATCACGGGCGCCATGGAACTGAGCGTGATTGATCGCTGGATTCTTTCCAGCTTTCAGGACACCGCGGCAGCAGTGAACCTGGCGATGGAGACCTATCGCTTTGATCTCGCCGCCAAGGCCATCTATGAATTTATCTGGGACGAGTTATGTGACTGGTACCTAGAGCTAACCAAGCCCCTCTTGTTGGCCACCGATGTCAGTCCCGAGCTTCAGCGAGGCGCCCGCCACACACTGTTGAGCGTACTCGAGCAAACTCTGCGTTTAGCACACCCCTTTATCCCCTTCATGACTGAGGAAATTTGGCAACAAGTACCTGAGTCTATTCGTGGTCAAGGCGAGACTATCATGCTTGAGGCTTTTCCTGAAGCCGATCCCGCCGCTATAGATAGCGAAGCTGAAGCTGACATCAAATGGATTAAGTCGATAGTCACCGGCATCAGAAATATTCGTGGGGAGATGGACATCTCCTTCGCCCAGCCTATTCCGGTCCTCTTTGCCAATGGCAATGAGCAGGACCAGCTTCGGCTCGAAGCCTATCGCCCCCTACTGACGTTCCTGATTAAGCCAGAGCGACTGCATTGGCTCAATCCCGGTGATGACATACCTGTATCAGCGACTCAACTCGTTGGCGATATGCAGCTCCTGGTGCCTATGAGTGGTTTGATCGATAAGGATGCTGAAATCACTCGTCTCGATAAGGAGATCATTCGCAAGCAGACCGAAGTCGAACGTGCCCAGGCCAAAATCAATAATCCAAGCTTCGTTGACAGGGCGCCGGCGGCAGTGGTTCAGAAAGAAAAGGACAAGGTGCAGGATCTGGGCCAAGCGATCGCACAGTTGCTGGAACAAAGAAAGCGCATTGTCAGCTTATAACACTGAGCGCACATAGCCGCAGCTACCGCGCGCTCTTGAAGCTGGAACTTATCAATACCACAATGATCTCAATCACTAAATTGAAGGAGTTCTTTACGAAAAAGACCTAGTTGCTTTTGTACCTAATTGCTTTGGACGTTCATTCATAATTCTGCCAATTTGCTTCAGCATTGTGCAAAATTTCCTCGCGCCACAGGAAGGCCCGAGGAAAATGATAGTTAGCGATTACAGGGAGCGAGAAATGTCAAACAGACAGTCAGGTACAGTCAAATGGTTCAATGACGCGAAGGGCTTTGGGTTTATCGAAAGGCCAGATGGTGAAGATGTTTTTGTCCACTTCAGATCCATTCGCGGCGAGGGCTATAGAACACTCAAACAAGGTGCCCAAGTGGAATTCAATATCACTGAAACTGACAAGGGCTATCAGGCGGAAGATGTCGCCGAGGCCTAAAAACCGCCTCCTAGACAAACGCAAAAAACTAAGCCGTTCGATCAATTGAATATTTAATCGAACGGCATTTTTTTGAGTGAAATGTTTTGTCGCGTCAGCCAATGGCAATCTTGAATACCTAACAGTGACACTCAGCATCTCCCTGTCAGGCCGGCTTGCGTTACTTCACTCCGGCGGATCATTCATCCTTGCAAACTAGACCGCAGTCACCGACAACACAACCTTGCCCAGTGTTGTATCCGAGGCCACTTGATCGTGAGCCTTGTTGATATCCTTGATATCGTAAACCGTGTCGATAATCGCCTGAATCTCTCCCGTTGCGATCTTTGGCCACACTTGCTCTTCAAGCTGACCCATGACCTGGGCTTTCTCGGCAATGGGCCGCGCTCTCAAAGTCGACCCTATCACTCGTAGGCGCTTCATCATCAGCATGGCCAATTCGATCTCACTTTTGCTGCCACCCATCAAACCAATCAGCACCAAACGGCCGTTCATACCCAGAAGCTTCAAATTGTCTTCCAGATAAGTACCACCCACAGGGTCCAGAATCACATCAACACCCGCCGCACCAGCAAAGGCCAACGCTTTTTCGAGGAACGATCCCTCATTGCGATTGCTCCCCGCAGCAGCACCCAAGGCGATGCAGGCCCTAATCTTTTCATCATTTCCAGCCGTGACGAAACAGGGATTGCCAAAGCTTTTGCACAGTTGGATGCCGGCAGTACCGACGCCGCTTGCGCCAGCATGAAGCACCACTTTTTCGCCGGGCTTCAATCCTGCTTCAATAAACAGATTCAGCCAAGCTGTCGCAAATACCTCGGGCAAGGCTGCCGCCTGAACGAAGCTCAATCCGGCCGGTATGGGCAGCACGCTGCCCATGGGGGCAACCGCATACTCAGCATAGCCACCACCACTTAGCAGAGCACAAACACGATCACCTACATGCCACCGATCAACGTCACTGCCGACGGCTGCAATCTCGCCTGCACACTCAAGACCCATGATGGCACTGGCACCAGCCGGTGGCGGATAAAAACCTCGGCGTTGCATCAGGTCAGCACGATTAATCGCCGTGGCATGCACACGAATCAACACCTCGCCTGCACCGGCGACGGGTTGCTCCACTTCAGTCCAACTCATGGTCTGATCGTCATTCACAGTCACTGCTTTCATCTATATCTCCTGTTAGGCAAAAATTGAGTCGCGAACCGAGCGAAGAAACTGCGCCAGCGTGACGCTGCTGCCCAGCCAACGGGCTAGTAATGCGGTGGTGGCGGTTCCGGCGTAGCATCACCCAAAGACCGGGAATCGAGCGCTCGCAATTCCTTGCTGAGTAGTTGTACCTGCCGCTGCAAGATGAGTATTTGATGTTGCTGGCTGACCAGCGCATCGTCCAGCTTTTGAATCATATCTTCCTGAAACGCCAGCTTCATTTCCAGGCCGTCAAATTGGTGATTACTCATAGTATCGCCTGCTCAACCTTCACGCGTATTTCAACCGCACTTTAACACCATGTTCATGGAGCCACTGCTTGAGCCCGCTCACAGTATACTCACCGAAGTGGAGCATAGAGGCCACCAGCGCCGCGTCAGCCTTACCTTCGGTCAACACCGCCAGCAAATGCTCTGGTTTACCTGCGCCACCAGACGCGATCACCGGAATTGACACCGCCTCGGCAATCATCCGCGTCAGGTTGATTTCATAACCTGCTTTCGTGCCATCGGCATCGATGGAGTTGACCACCAGCTCACCGGCGCCCAGGGCTTCGCCTTGCAATGCCCAGGCCAGTGCATCTAAACCCATGGGTGTGCGGCCGCCATTGATCACCACCTCGTAGCCGCTGGGAATGGTGTCACTGACCTCTACCTGCTTTATATCCATTGATAGTACGACGTTTTGATTGCCGATCGCGTAAGCGCATTCGCTGATCAACTCAGGTCGGAGTACCGCCGCAGAATTGACGTTGATTTTTTCAGCACCCGCCCACAACAGCTTATTCGCATCCTCAACGGTACGGATCCCACCCCCCACGGAGAACGGGATATAAACTTGTTCAGCCACCGCTTCGACCACATCTAACATGATGTCGCGCTTGTCACTGGACGCTGTGATGTCGTAAAACACTAGCTCGTCGAGACCATCCTCATAGTATTCCTTTGCTTTCGCGATGGGGTCGCCGATATCTCGGGTATCAACAAACTTCACACTTTTCGCGAGCTGCCCTTCGCGAACGTCAAGACAGGCTATAATGCGTTTACTTAACATATTTATACACACCCATCCCAGACGCCAAACTCGGCGAGAATTGAAAGTCCCTTTTTGCCACTTTTTTCAAGATGAAACTGGGTCGCAAACAAGTTCTTGTGCCCCAGCATGGAACAGAAGCGATCGCCATAGTCTGTCACACCATAAACATCCTCGGCATTTGCCGGACGGGTAAAATACGAATGGACAAAATAAAATTCGTCACCCGATTCAACCCTGCTGAGCAACGGGTGAGGCCGAATGATCTCAACCTCATTCCAACCGATGTGCGGCACCTTCAAGGCTTTATCCGCCAAATCAAACTTTTCGACGACTCCTTCAACCAAGCCCAGACAATCGCGATGGCCTTCTTCGGACTTCTGCAGAACAATCTGGCTACCGAGACAAATACCCAACATCGGTTTGCCGGTGGCAAAGAAGTCCCGCATGGCCTTGTCCAAGCCCCGAGCATGCAAGGTATCCACCGCGCTCTCAGCAGATCCGACACCCGGGAAGATCAGTCGGTCAGCGTCCATGATTTCCTGCGGATCAGCACTGATGCAAGCCGGTATTCCCTCGTGCTCACAGGCTCGCAGTACGCTACGCAGATTTCCAGCGTCATAGTCGACGATTACAAGCATGCTCATCTACCCCAAATTCAGCAGGCCGCATTATAGGCGATAGCGCGTTAGATTTCTCAGTCCACAACGGTCAATGCGGCTTTTTAGCTGGTTTTCTGTCATTTGCCAGCAGTTAACTGTATCATCTATGTAATACAGATGTAGCCACCCAGAAACACACTCTAGGATGAATATGAAGCTGACCGTAGACTCCACCCTGCCGATCCCCGTCTTCCAACAGATCATTGATCAAGTACATTTCGCCGTCAATGCCGGCGAACTCAAACCCGGTGATCGCCTGCCGAGCATTCGTGGTCTTGCCGCAGACAACGACATCGCAGCCAATACCGTTGCCAAGGCATTCCGCCAGCTAGAATTCCGCGGCGTCATCAGCGCTCGCGACCGATCCGGCTTCGTGGTCTGTGAAGCCACCGCCAGCCGTTATCAGTCGCGGGGGGTCAGCGCTGACAAAAACGAAGTTCATCAGGTAGTAGACAATCTCGACACTGGCGTCATTCCCGGCGCGTTTTGCAAAATTACTGAGGACTTTCTGGGCGGCGACCCCGAGAAGTGCAATGTCATTCACGCTGACGGTGCCGGCACGAAGTCTATTATTGGCTATCTGCAATATAAAGAAACTGGCAATCCCGAGGTCTTCAAGGGTATCGCCCAAGATAGCATCGTCATGAATCTTGATGATCTGCTTTGCGTCGGCGTCAGCAATCGTATTCTGATCTCCAACACCATTAATCGGAATGCACTGAATTGCCCCGGCGAGGTTGTCTCCGCATTGATTGAGGGTAGTGAACAGTTCCTGGCGCAACTCAGAGACCATGGCGTTAATATTTACTCTGGCGGCGGCGAGACCGCCGACGTCGGCGACCTGACAGGCACTCTGGTGGTGGACTCTTGTGCTGTGGCCATCATGAAAAAGGTGGATGTTGTTCGCAATGACATTACCGCCGAATTAGCCATCGTGGGCCTGTCATCTACCGGCCAGGCGACCTACGAAAACCGGCCCAACAGTGGCATGGGCAGCAACGGCCTAACCAGCGCTCGGCACGACATGTTGTCTCACTACTACGCGGAGAAGTACCCGGAGACCTTCGATCCAAACTTGCCACGGGATTTAACCTATTGCGGACCCTATCGACTGGAAGACTCGTTACCCGACTCCGACCTGCTGGTGGGCGAGGCCATCCTCAGCCCAACCCGCAGCTACGCGCCGGTGATCTACAAAGTGTTGGCAGAGCTCGGCAGCGAAATCCAGGGCCTGATTCACTGCTCCGGTGGTGCTCAGACCAAGTGCCTGAAATTCGGCAATCAGGTGCACTTCGTCAAGGACAATCTGTTCCCTACCCCGCCACTGTTCGCGGCTATTCAACAAGCCTCAGGAACTGGCTGGCAAGAAATGTATAAGGTATTTAATATGGGTCATCGAATGGAGATCTACGTCTCACCCGCGCGGGTCAAGGAGGTCATCGACATCGCCAGAAGCTTCGGTATCGACGCCCAACAAATTGGCTACACTGCTCACGCTGACAGTAACCATCTCACCTTGACTGACCCGCTGGGCAATCAGCACGCTTATACCTGAAAGAGCCACAGCGACTGCGACGCAACCCACACTAGCCCCAGCCCTCAGCCCTCGCTCTCACCCAAGGCGAGCGCTAAGGCCTGGTAAAAATGCGTCACTATCGGTAATGAGTAGGTAGATTTTCGTGCCACAAAACGCACTGGCCGGGTGAGTCCTTGTTCACCGAGGTTCATCATTTTTTCCTCCGGCACATTAAGTGTGCGAGCAACGCCGATCGGCACCAAACCATGACCGAAGCCTGCTAATGCCATTTGGGCGACGCTAAAAAAAGACTCCAGCGCCACCTCGCGACGAATCCGCAAGCGTTTGACCTCATCTCGAAAGGATCGCCAGGCACCGGAATAATCCTCGATCGTAATCACCGGTAACTCGCCTTTTTTCGGCCATTTGAGCTCACTCAAGGCAGACGGGATAATCACCATCGACTCACGCATCAGAACTTCTGACTGCAAATCCGTATCAAGGGTGTCGGAACCCGTACAAACCCCGAGCATGAATTCTCCAGAGCGCACACGATCAAGCACCACCGGCGTACGATAAGTATGAAATGCGAATTTTACATCGGGCATCGCTTGTTTGATTTTAATAAAAATAGCCGGTCCCCAGGAGGACAAAATGGCGTCTGAAACCCCGATCGTCAACTCACCGCGACCGGCACTGAGGTCATCGACAAACAAGTCGCGCAAACCAGACAGCACCGGGGCTATCTTGTCCACCAACTGCTTACCATGCTGGGTTAACTCCACTCGTCGACCCTTTTTCTGGATCAGCTTCCGGTCATAGTATTTTTCAAGTGTCGCGATGCGCTTACTCACCGCCGACTGAGAGACCCTCAGGTCAGTGGCGGCTTCCAGCATCGTACCTGTGCGTGACAATGCCAACAAAGTCTCAAGGTTTTCTATCATGGTGACGCCAACTCATTCCTAAACGGTATATATGATACGTCATCTATTCCCTTCGCGCCAACCACTAAGTCCTCTCCCATACATTTAGCAACGGGCCACAAAACCAGCGATTAATCCTGCCACAGGCATATCAAAACACGCTATTCGATTTGCAAACTGGACGACTAAGCTTTGATAATTAAGCCTAATGAACATGCCTTAATCACCAGCAAAGGGGGTGGCAGCGACCATCGGCGGGACCCAGCATTCGCCCGAAGCGACGAGACGCTTAAGCGAGGATATCGCCAGCCCCTAGCTCGAACCCAAAAAGGTAACTAGGGGCGGGCAATCAAACTCAGGCAGTTTCAGAAGCTGCTTGTTGAGGTTTAATGACGAACAGCAAATCGCCTTCATTGACCTGTTGACCACTGGCAATATTAATTCGCGTGACTTCATATTGCCCATCAGCGGGATAAACCTCGCCTGCGTTTCCGGAGAATGAGTTCAAATTCACTGGCGTGAACATCTTCATAGCCTCCAACTGACACAAAGTGTCATCGGCATTGACGACATCGCCAACATTGACGTATTCGGGTTCGGTGGGCGACGGAGTTCGATAGAAAACCCCAGTTGAAGGCGAGAGCACCTTGAGTTCATCGCTACCATCGATGCGAAGCATTTCCAGATCAATGCCAATGCCTTCAGTACCTGATGCTTCCGCTATTTCCTCGATCAGCGCCGCCATATCTGTGCGCTCAAGGAAGGCCGGCAAATAACCTGTATCGTAAACACCATCAAGGAAAACCTTGTCGGCCAAGATTCGCTTAATCAGACAAATGTTTGTACTGACGCCATGAATCTTGACCCGGTTCAAATAGGCGAGCATTTTTTTCACGGTGTCGTTTCGATCCTTACCGTGACAAATAATCTGAACGATCAAACTATCATAAAAAGGCGACACCACCTTACCGGGACCGGCCATAGAAATTAATTGAATGTGCGACTCGGCGGGGAGTTCGCAAACCGTAATTTCGCCCGGCGTCGGCGCGAAAGAAACATTGCCGTCAGCATCTAACACGGCTTTCTCGGCATTGACTCGAATTTCCAGCGCGTAGCCATTCTCGGCTACTTTCAAGCCTTTAATCGAACCACCAGATGCGATTTCAAATTGCTGCTTGACGATGTCAACACCTGTGACCACCTCTGTTACCGGATGCTCGACCTGCAGACGGGTATTCATTTCCATGAAATAAACCGCATCATTGGGCACGTCATAAATAAACTCAACGGTGCCAGCACCAATGTAATCGACGGCATTGGCAATTTTGTTCGCGTGTTCATACACTTGCTTCTTGAGCTTGTCCGGCAGCATGGTCGAGGATGATTCTTCCATCAGCTTTTGGTTATTACGCTGAACACTACAGTCTCTCAAGCCGACAACCAGGGTATTACCATGGGTATCTCTTAATATCTGCGCCTCGATATGACGCAACGAAGTCACGAATTTTTCAATATATACATCGCCATTACCGAATGCCGCCTTGGCCTCACTTGTCACCTGGTGGAATAGACCATGTAATTGCTCCGGTCGACGAACGATCTGAATACCCTTACCACCACCACCATGAACAGCCTTCAACAAGATGGGGTAACCTACCTGCTCGGCAATCTCGGCAGCACTTTCTGAGGTGTTGACGATACCATGGCTGCCAGGCACCACGGGGACATCGATGCTCTGCGTCGTATTGATGGCATTTGACTTGTTACCCATGGTTTCCATGCTGGAAACCTTCGGACCGATGAAGTTAATGGCGCGATTACGCACCAGTTTGGCAAAATTCGGATCCTCTGACAGAAACCCAATACCTGGATGCAGTGCATCTACACCTTCAATCTCGGCAATGCTCAAGACGCTCAGCGCATTCAGATAACTTTCGTCTGATGTATTACCACCGATACAAACCAGACTGTGCTTTTGATCTGCACGAACCATATCTGCTGGCACTGAGTCCATGTCCGGATCCGACTGAACCAGAACCACTTCATAGCCATAGTGAATTGCCCGACTCACCAGCTTCACAGCGGTGCAACCGCGAGCATGGACAAGTACACGTTTTATCGGCCGAATCAGCTCGTCTTCCGAGATATGGTGCTGCACAACCATGGGCTCAGCCGCACTTAGACTACCGGACATAATCCGATCGACGACCTGTTCTACCGATTCGATGGGAAGCGGTATAGCCGGATCAATACGGCGAAGTTCCTGATCCAGGTCTTCTGAGAATGGATGTTTTACCAAGCCGCGCATGGCGCCCGGAGTCACCGACAAGTAGTTGCTGAGCATGCAGGTATAAGGCAAGTTCCGCTCAACCACTGTTTGACCAGCAAATGGCATACTGGCGCCGCTAAAATAATAATTCTGAACCAGCGGGTGAGTCACAAAACTTGCCTGTGCGCCACCGGTACAATCTCCAAAGCCGAACATTATGATAGGCAGGTCGTTGTCTCGCACAAATCGCGTTATCCGATCGTTAATCACTGCCATCGTAAACAAGGCTGCAGCACCTTCTTTAGTCTGCATACCACCGGAGGAGATAAAACAGACAACAGGAACCTGTTGCACAGCACATTCAACCAATAGCTTACAGAATCGAACGCAGTCAGAATTGTCGATACTACCTGCCTGAAAGGCAACATTGGACATTACCAAGCCAACCCGGTAACAGCCGGTCTCGGTGGTAAAATCACCCATACCGGTGATCAGCCCCGAAGGTCGGATATTATTCTTTAACGCCGCTTCAATCGAAGGCCGGAAGGTGGGGAAATCTACCGGGTTCGCTGACATCAACGTATCATTTAATTCTGTGAAATTTTTCACATACAGATTTAACAACGATTCGTACGTAGTCCGTTTCGAACGCTTTTCACGGTTCAATTGCTCATGAAACAAAAGATCGCGATAGGCAATATTCAATCTATTCCAAAAATCTTTGCGGCGGCCAATACGAACTGGTTCGATTTTTCCTTCATAGCGCTTGCCACTATTTTGGCTGGAGTAATACTCGGGCAATAGTTTTTCAAAGAAAAAACTCACAACCACAAACAGGGTATCAGACTTGTCCTTATGGACCACTCGAATCCATTCTTCAACGGACTTTAGAAAGACACCGCTGCGCGAGTAGCTCGACAACTCCTGCACCCAAACCGCAAAACGCTTATTAATTTCAGCCTTGTCCTGACCTGCAACAATATCAAGATCGCAGACTTCGCTGATGGATTTGTCGATCAACTGTTGAATAAACTCTGCAGGCAGCGCTCTTGATTCATGGGCCTGTCTTGCAACTGATGCCAACTCGCTGATCAGGTTGTCATATAGCACGCCAAAGATAATCAGGTTCTGACATTCAGCCACGAAATCATGACGAATATCTTCGTCAAAGATGACATCGAGAATTGAGCGGTCTTGTTCAGCGATAGGATCTACCTGGCTACGCTTGCGCTCAATATAGGACCACAGGCTATCTTCAAGGAGTCTTCGATTCAGCTGTATCGGATGCTCTTCCCCACTATCGATCAGCTTACGAGTGAATTCAGACAGGTTTTCACCGGCCAGTTTTTCACTGTCGTACAAGGAGCCACCTTCAAGAATTAGGTTGAGTTCAGCGATGAGTTGACCGACAAGAAAATCAGCGGCCTTCTCTTGGATATAATCCGCATCAAATAGCTTCTTACCCTCAAATGAAAACTTACGTTTTACATGGCCGACAAACACATTGTCGGTATTGGACATTGCGCCAAGCAGGCCTTTAACATCCTTAATATCCCTTGAATGGAGCAGATACGCACTCGCATCCTCATTATCCATGTGCAGGATTAACGCCGATAAATTATCTTTCGCGCTACCCTTCCAGCGATTGTAGAGATGCAGGCCAGTGACCAGACAAAGTTCTTTTTTAGCTATCTGATAATTACGGGTCGGCTCGCCAAATATCAGTTGGGCAATACGTCCGCGTTCGTCGCCAACGACTGATTTTTTATCTACATAGCTCTTCCAGGATTTACTCAGCACATCCTCGTAGAGAATTTTGTCCGGGTCCTGCAGCCAGCCCAGAAATGCTGCTCGACGCTCTCGGTGTAATCGCTGCGCTAACTCCCCTTCCGGAATTTTGGAATTCGCCAAACGACCGTACTGGGTAGTGGTTGTACTCTTGATACGTTTACGCAATCCCAGATAACGCAAATAACGATAGGCTGCACCAAAGACATTAGGGTATTCCGTCGGTGAAACTCGAAGCTTTAAAGTGGAGCTGGCATTGATTGCTGACAAAAAATCGGAGGGGTTAAGATAACGCTTAACATTGCGCTGGTAGTGATCGAAAATCTCAGGGTGTTTGCCAATAAATTCTCGAGTTCCATCTTCGATAGAGGTGAGCCCCTGAACAATGGCATCTCTTAAATGACCAATGGTCTCAGTTTCGCCTGGATCATAGTCGATCACACCATCGATATTGCCTTGCATATACAGTTCATAGGAAGACACGCCGACAAATTGCGCGCACTCCTGCCACGACAAGTTATAGCGCCGCACCAGATTAGCTAATGACTTGGGATGAATCGTGTTAAACACGCCGGTTCGCACCGACAACAACAAATTACTCGCTGCCAGCGGAATGGCACCGCCTGAGTAGCCCTGGCCAATAATGATGCCCAATGTCGGAACATCGACATTGCAAAGCTCAGCAATCAGCCGTGAGATTGAGTGTGCCTGATTTTGTGAGTTGGCTAATTCGTAAGGGTCCGCTCCCGGCGTATCCATAAAGGTGACAATAGGCATCGAGCGAGCCGCAAAATGACCCGCCATTTTTGAG
Organism: Gammaproteobacteria bacterium UBA4475; assembly: GCA_002389265.1. Classification (GTDB taxonomy): domain Bacteria; phylum Pseudomonadota; class Gammaproteobacteria; order Pseudomonadales; family Azotimanducaceae; genus UBA4582. Next base: position 28,259 of record DGOD01000135.1, on the reverse strand, counting down.
GCCAACTCGTGATGTTCCGGGCCCCAGACACCTGAGCCATGGGCTCGGTTTTGGGCGATCAGACCGACTTTTCGGCTGGTTCCATTAAAATCAAAGGAGAGTTCCGCACAGTAGAAAGGGCCACGCTCGATCACATTAGCGACCGGCACATCAAGGGCCGCAACGACATCTTTCGCGCCCGGGCGAGTTGACTCTTCAGTCGGTGCCACGGTCGCGGCAATATAGGCATCAACTTCCATGCCCCGCAGTTGTTTAACCCTCGCCTCAATCTGCTTGTTATTCAGCAGACCGCCAATCACAGAAGCACTTTGACGACGAGGAAATAAGGAGAAATCCTGAGCCAGAGTCTCGGCGTTCAGGTACAGCTGGTCCACAGAGGAAGATTCGTGCCCCATAAGAAATTGCATTCCATTGATTCGCCGGCGCGCCCTCAAGGAGCGCCGCCAAATGATAATAAATATAGACCCAGAGACCAGACCGGGTTGCCTGGTCGTAATGTACTCTAATGACGGCGAGCAAGCAACGCCACAACCGCCAATAAAAAACTTAACCGATTGATTTTTAAGCTATTATATATTCAACCAAAAACCAAAAAAGTCGGCTTAAATTTCCAGCACTGGCAGGAGGCCAATTTTCGACCGCCATAACTTGGGTCCGGTGATATGGACCGACTCACCGTTGGAATCCACCGCAACGGTCACCGGCATGTCTTCCACCTCAAATTCATGAATAGCCTCCATGCCCAAATCTTCGAAAGCGACGATTCTGGACTTACGAATAGCCTTTGAAACCAGAAATGCGGCCCCACCCACAGCCATCAAGTAAACGGCTCGATGCTTTTTGATTGCATCGATCGCCACCGGGCCGCGCTCGGCTTTGCCAATCATGCCCAACAACCCAGTCTGGGCCAGCATCATCTCGGTAAAACCATCCATTCGGGTCGCCGTAGTCGGTCCAGCAGGACCAACAACTTCTTCGCGGACAGGATCCACAGGGCCTACGTAGTAAATAAACCGTCCGGCGAGATCAACACCTTCGGGCAGACTCTCACCCCGCTCCAGCAGATCACGGATACGTTTGTGCGCGGCATCCCGACCCGTCAGCATCTTGCCGCTGAGTAACAAGGTTTCCCCCGGCTGCCAACTTGCGACATCCTCGCGGGTGATGTCATCCAGATTGACTCGCCGAGAATTCGGGCCAGCCTCCCAGGTAATTTTTGGCCAGTCCTCAAGTTGAGGCGGCTTTAGGTCAACACTGCCGCTGCCATCCAGCACAAAGTGAACATGCCGAGTCGCTGCACAGTTGGGTATCATCGCGACGGGCAGGTTTGCTGCATGAGTCGGGTAATCCAGAATTTTGACATCCAGCACGGTGGTTAAACCGCCCAAGCCTTGGGCACCAATTCCCAGGCCGTTGACCTTCTCAAAAATCTCCAGACGTAGCTCTTCCACTCTGGATGACGGCCCTCGAGCCTGCAGGTCATAAATATCAATGGGATCCATCAGCGAACGTTTAGCCAGCAACATCGCTTTTTCTGCCGTCCCGCCAATACCAATCCCCAGCATGCCTGGCGGGCACCAGCCTGCGCCCATGGTCGGTACCGTCTTGATCACCCAATCGACAATGCTATCGGCAGGATTTAACATCGCCAGCTTAGACTTGGCCTCCGAACCACCGCCTTTCGCGGCCACATGGATATCAACTGTATCGCCGGGAACCAGCTCGGTGTGAATCACAGCTGGGGTATTGTCTTTCGTATTGATTCGCTTGCCGGCAGGATCAGCCAGCACCGAGGCACGTAGCACATTATCTGGTAGCAGGTAGGCGCGCCGCACCCCCTCATTGATCATGTCTTCGAGGGACTGATCCGTTTCAAAGCGAACATTCATACCTACCGAAATGAAGACATTGACAATCCCTGTGTCTTGACAGATCGGCCGATTGCCCTCGGCACACATGCGCGAATTAATCAGGATCTGTGCCATGGCATCTTTCGCCGCACTAGATTCCTCCCGCTCATAGGCGGCATTCATGGCCTGTATAAAATCCACCGGATGGTAGTATGAGATGTACTGCAGCGCATCCTGAATGCTTTGCACCAGATCTTCTTTGGTAATTACCGTCATGTATTTTCCTTCGCCAGAATCGTCGAGAGCCCGCTTGACTTAGCGTCAATCGGGCTCGAACCGCAATTTTTTATCCCATTACATCTATTTCAGCGGGTTCTGTAGGTCGGCAATCAAATTTGACGACAACCTCGCACCCACGCCGTCAACCATACATAAGCCGAGTTAAAGACTCGGCAATACAGACAGGCTTGTCGCCACCCTGCAGCTCGACAGTAACCTGCCGCTTGACCTGAATCGTATTCGGGTTTTTAAGCTCCGCTGACATTAACGTGTGCCGCGCGCGCACGAACGAATCCACCGGCACAGGCGCTGGAAACCGGACTTTATCCAGACCGTAATTGACCCCCATATAGATACCATCCAAGGCCGCCGGTTTCTTCGGCGCAATACTTGCACCCAGATGCACAATCAGCGACAGCGTCAGGAAGCCGTGAGCGATCGTCACCTTATAGGGCGACAGCTGTGCCGATTTGACGGGATCAATATGAATAAATTGATGATCCATGGTGGCATCTGCGAACAGGTTAATTCGAGCTTGATCGATTTGAAACCACTCGCCGACACCCTCCTCCTCACCTTCATAGGATTTAAATATCGCCAGTGCTGCTTCTGCTTTCGAGGTCATATGACATTCCTTCAATTGATCCTATTAATTTGCGTCATTGCCACCGAACGGGCTCTCTATCAGCCACGATCCAGTGCAAAACGTCGCGTTGCCGGAGCATATCACAAGCGTTTTAATTTGAACCGTTGATTTCCGGGTATCCCTAAAATAGGATCCACCTTATGAAACAACAACAGCAACACGCAACACCTCGACGATTTGACGTCCTTGCCATCTTCACCAGTACCAGCCTCGTCGCTGCGCTCGGCGTTCCCTGGCATGGCATCACCCATGGCTATCACCCGGGCTTGTGGGTGCTGTTAGGGTTAATGCTCGCCTGGAATGGCTTATCCATCACCGCCGGGTATCACCGCCTTTGGTCCCACAAAGCCTATTCGGCAAGCCTTCTGCCGCGCCTGATGTTTGCTCTGGGCGGCGCGCTGGCAGTCCAAAACTCAATTCGAAACTGGTGTGCTGACCACCGCAACCATCATCGACACACCGACGATCCGGATCTGGACCCTTACTCCTCGCGCCGCGGCTTGTGGTATTCCCATATGGGCTGGATGCTTCGCGATTATCCCGCGACAACCAAGGACTATAGCAACATCACCGATCTGGACCGCGACCCGGTCGTTGCCTGGCAGCACAAACACTATCTGACACTGGCCTTCAGCCTAAACATCTTATTGCCCTTGGCACTCGGCTGGCTATTTAATGACCCCATGGGCGGTCTGCTATTACTTGGATTTTTCCGCCTGGTGATCGGTCATCATACGACGTTCCTCATCAACTCTCTGGCACACGCCTGGGGCAGTCAGCCTTATTCCGACCAGAACTCCTCTCGAGACAACCCGCTGATCGCGTTGCTGACTTACGGCGAGGGATATCACAATTTCCATCACACCTTCCAGTGGGATTACAGAAATGGCGTGAGGTGGTATCATTTCGACCCGACAAAATGGCTGATCAAAGCCTTGTCATGGTGTCATCTGGCCCACCACCTTAAACAGGTTGCGCCAGAAAAGATTGAGCAGAGCCGGGCCAAAATGCAGCTCGCTTACGCCAGCGCCCAAGTGCTGCAATCTCGACCGAGTAACAAAGAGCAATGGCTGAACCTGCTCGAAGCCGAGTACGAACAGTTAGTGCATAGCCTGAATGCCTGGGCGCTTTGTCGGCAGCGCAAATTGGAGTTGAAAACCGCCAAACTGAAGCAACGTTGGGATGAAACAGAATTACATCACCAGTTGCAGGAGCTTGAATTGAACTTAAACCGGCAACGTCGCCATTGGCGTCTATTAACCCAACAATTTGCCTGATGGGGCAGTCTGGCAAACGGCCATAACGCCAGCCGCTGGATTTCATCAAAACCGTGCCATCGGGGCGATAATTTTTTAGCATTACTTATTATTAATTACGATTACTTATCTTTATTTCTCATACCCAAGAGACGAGACTGATTATGACTGACGTTTACATCGCCGCTGGCGCAAGAACACCCATGGGCGCCTTTCAAGGCAGTTTATCGAGCCTGACCTCCGTCGACCTTGGCACGACGGCCATCGCCGCCGCCATCAGCCGCGCGGGCCTTACTGGCGCCGATATCGACGAGGTTATCATGGGCTGCGTCCTCGCCGCAGGTCTGCGTCAGGGCCCGGCGCGTCAGGCTGCCATTGAAGCAGGCATTCCTGTCACGACAGGCGCCACCACGATTAATAAGCTGTGCGGTTCAGGTATGAAGGCGACCATGTTGGCCCATGATTTGATCAAGGCTGGCACCAACAAAATTATGGTCGCAGGCGGCATGGAAAGCATGACAAATGCGCCTTATCTGCTACCGAAAGCCCGCGGCGGTTTTCGTATGGGCCACGGTGAGATTCAGGACTGCATGTTTACTGATGGTCTGGAGGATGCTCGAACAGGACATCTGATGGGCGCATTTGCCCAAGAGATGGCTGATCGCTACCAGATGACGCGACAAGATATGGATAACTTTGCGATTCAGTCCCTAACTCGAGCGCAGCAAGCCATTGCCGACGGCAGCCTGGTTGCTGAAACTATCGCCGTGACGGTCAAAAACCGTAGTGGTGAAACCACGGTGACCGACGATGAACAACCTGGCAAAGCCAATCTTGACAAAATTCCGACGCTACGACCCGCCTTCAGCGCAGACGGCACTGTCACCGCGGCTAATTCAAGCTCAATTTCCGACGGCGCCTCGGCACTGGTATTAGCCAGCGATGACGCTATCAAGACCCATCAATTGCAACCCATGGCGAGAATTGTTGGGCACAGTACCAATTCCCGCGACCCTTCGGAGTTTACTATTGCACCTGTGGGCGCCATCGAAAAATTACTGACGCAAATCGGCTGGCACAAAGACGACATCGACTTATTTGAAATTAACGAAGCTTTCGCCATGGTCACCATGGCCGCCATCCAGGACCTGGGATTGGATCCTGCCAAGGTCAACATTCACGGCGGCGCCTGCGCCCAGGGCCACCCAATCGGCTCTACCGGGTCGCGATTGATCGTGACGCTAATGCATGCATTAAAGCAGCGCGGCTTAAAGCGCGGTATCGCGTCTTTGTGCATCGGTGGCGGTGAAGCCACGGCGGTCGCCATCGAGATCGTTTAATCCTCGAGGTCCGTGTTTATCGAGTAGATTTATGCGGGCCCATGACCGTACAATGAACACATTGATCAATTGTTATTCTTACACTCTCTTCAGGAGTTAAATTCTTGTCTCGCCTTCCTGTAATAGTCGGCATCGGTGGTATCAACCCAGCTGGCAGAAGTTCTGGGCATCATGGCTACCGGCGCCTGGTCATTGATAACCTTGGGACAGAGATGGCCGATGACACCTGGCAGTCACTCGCTGGATTGATGCAATTGAGCGGACCTCTGACCGCTGAGCAAAAAGGTTTCATCCGTCAACATACCCTTGTGCGGAAGTTGGAAAACAACCTGTTCGAACCGAACGCGATTCTCGTACATAAAAATGCCAGACTGAACCCAAGTGCCAGCGAGCCCATGACATTTGCTCTCAAGCGCAATCAACTGCCCGACAGCATTCCGCCAGGTTGGCAGGTTACGTCCCTCGACAACGTTAATGTGCTGGTGACCGCCGATCAGCATCTGGATATTCTATTCCCGGATTCGCGAGCATCCAGAGTGAATTCTGGCGGCCAATTACCCACGGGATTCAATCCAGAAACCCTTTACCAGTCTCGTAATCATCCGCGCGGCCTACAATTAACGGTATATGCCGCCTCCGATGCGATTAATTCTCTGGGCTTCGACTGGGATCTTATTCGCCAAAAGGTGCCAGCGGACCAGATTTCCGTGTATGCCAGCAGCGCCATGGGCCAGCTGGATTACAACGGCGCTGGCGGCATGCTTCAGGCTTCGTTATTGGGTAAACGCGTCAGTTCAAAAAATTGTGCACTGAGCCTGGCGGAAATGACCGCCGACTTCGTCAATGCCTATATCCTCGGTAGCGTCGGCACCACGGGCGCCAATGTTGGCGCCTGCGCGACCTTTCTGTACAACTTGCGCCAGGGCATTCAGGATATTCGCTCTGGCAAGTCTCGAGCAGTGATCGTCGGTACGAGCGAAGCACCGCTGACGCCCGAGGTCATTGAAGGTTATCGCACTATGGGGGCCCTCGCTGAAGACGAGGCCTTAAGCAAACTTGATGGCGGTGGCGCTACCGATCATCAGCGCGCTTGTCGGCCCTTTGGTGATAATTGCGGCTTCACGCTCGCTGAGGCATCACAGTTTATCGTGCTGTTCGATGACGAGCTCGCAGTCGAAATGGGCGCCAACATCTACGGCTCTGTGGCAGACGTGTTTATTAACGCCGATGGCTTCAAAAAATCGATTCCCGGTCCCGGAATAGGCAATTACCTGACCGTCGGCAAGGCACTGGGGGTTATTCGCGCCATCTTGGGCGAAAAGGCCCTGCGACAGCGAACTTATATTCAGGCTCACGGTACCGGCACACCACAGAATCGAGTCAGCGAATCCCATATATTTAACGAG
>DGOD01000135.1:15867-21394 GCA_002389265.1 Gammaproteobacteria bacterium UBA4475 | reverse complement strand
TCGCTGGGCGCCTGGGCGCATGGCATTATTCCAGGCGTCACGACCATAGATCGCGTTGCTGACGACGTCCATCACAGCCATCTCGATATTCTACTGGAAAATAAAACCTTTGATCCTTTACAGATGGATGCGACATTGATCAACGCCAAAGGCTTTGGTGGCAATAACGCCACGGCGGCCATTCTTTCCCCTCATGTGACGACCAACATGCTGGCAAAGAAACATGGCGCTAACGCCATGAAGCAACATATGCAGCGCAACGAAAATGTGCAAGCGCAAGCAGCGGCTTACGATATTGCCACGACTGCTGGGCACAATGCCCTGATTTACAAATTTGGCCTGGGCGTGATTGACGGCGACCAATTAGAGATGACAGACCAGGCCATCGCAATTCCCGGGCATACCCAAACCATCAGCCTCGCCGTACCCAACCCCTACGAAGATATGACCTAGAAGATTTCTCGCGTCGCCCGGAAGCGAATATCCGGCCATCTTTCCTCGATTAAGCTCAAGTTCACCCGAGTTGGCGCCAGATAGGTCAAGTGACCACTGCCGTCAATGGCGAGATGGGTCTCTGTCTTGCGCTTGAATTCCGCCAGCATTTTAGGATCATCACACTCCACCCAACGCGCCGTATTGACCGCCACTGGCATATAATTGCAATCGACCTTGTATTCATCTTTGAGACGAAATGCGACCACGTCAAACTGCAGAATGCCAATGGCGCCCAAGATCAGATCATTATTAGCCAATGGCATGAAGACCTGAGTGGCGCCCTCTTCTGACAGCTGGGTCAGCCCCTGACGCAGTTGCTTGCTTTTCAACGGATCGCGCAGCTGAACCCGACGAAACAGTTCAGGGGCAAAATGTGGCACACCGAGAAATTTGAACTTCTCGCCCTCGGTGAAGGTATCGCCGATCTGTATGGTGCCATGATTATGTAAGCCAATAATGTCACCTGACCAGGCTTCCTCTGCCTGGGATCGCTCACCGGCGAGAAAAGTCACGGCATCGCTAACTCGCACGTCCTTGCCCATGCGCACATGGTGCATCTTCATGCCTTGTTGATAGCGACCAGAGCAAACCCGTAAAAATGCAATCCGATCACGATGTTTAGGATCCATGTTTGCCTGAATTTTGAAGACGAAACCGGAAAATTGTCCTTCATGGGGATCCACAACACGACCGCTCGCCTCACGGGGCAGGGGTGACGGCGCATATTCGACAAACCCATCGAGCATTTCCATGACACCAAAATTACGCAGCGCCGTACCGAAGTAGACTGGCGTCAATGCGCCAGCCAAATATTCTTCAAGATCGAATGGATGACTTGCGCCCTTGACCAGCTCAATTTCCGCCAGCAACTCTTCATGCAGGTTACCCAAGGCCTCAATCGCAGCGTCACTGGAGATCCCTTTTATCGTCTCGGTCTCAGCAAAACCTTCACCTTTGCCCGATTTAAAAAGGTACACTTCATCCTTGTATAGATGATAAACACCCTTGAAATTCTGCCCCATACCGATTGGCCAGGTCATGGGCGCACACTTGATTTTGAGGATATCTTCGACTTCATCTAGCACCTCAATGGGGTCTCTGACTTCTCGGTCAAGCTTGTTGATAAACGTCAAAATCGGCGTATCTCGCAGCCGACAGACTTCCATCAGTTTGATCGTACGATCTTCCACACCCTTGGCACCATCAATGACCATCAACACTGAGTCAACGGCGGTCAGGGTTCGGTAGGTATCCTCGGAGAAGTCTTCATGTCCTGGTGTGTCGAGTAAATTGACCACGCAGCCTTTGTAAGGAAACTGCATCACCGAGGTGGTAATCGAAATACCACGCTGCTTTTCCAGCTCCATCCAGTCGGATGTCGCATAGCGATCAGACTTCTTCGATTTTACGGTGCCCGCTAGCTGAATCGCCTTGCCATAAAGGAGCAATTTCTCAGTAATCGTGGTCTTACCAGCGTCTGGGTGCGAGATGATCGCAAAGGTTCGCCGTTTCTTGATGTCTTCGATAATTGGCATGAGGTCTCAGATATGCAAAGCGCGGGGCATTATACCGATGCTGGCGATCGATGAGAAACAATCACTCGAGTATTAGTTCCTTCACCAGGACCAGTGCGTCTTCTCCGCCCATTTGGCCGGGGTAATAATTTTTTCGAATCCCTATTTCATTAAAACCTTGGCGTTCATAGAGCTTATACGCAGTCAGATTAGACGCTCGAACTTCCAAAAACACACAGCTGCAGCGGTTCACAATGGCGCGTTCAACGATATGCACCAGTAACTGCTCACCGAAACCCTGCCCCTGAAATTCAGGATTAACACAGATATTGAGCAGGTGCGACTCTCCGGCACCCATCGACAGAATGGCGTGCCCCACGATACGTTGCGCCACCATCAACATCCAGCATTCGTTACCCGACGCCAGACAGTCACGGAATATTCCTTCGGTCCAGGGGTGCGAATAGGCTCGACGTTCATTTTTAATGACTACATCGATGTCTGCGTCTTGCATAGGCAAAAACTGCAGTGCGAATTCCTCCTTAGACATTCCTCGCCCCAAGCGCACCACTTGCCTTGATCTCAACCAGGATTCGCCACAACTCAATCTTCGCGTCAGTCTCGGTAAAGTAATGATTAACGTCTGCCAGAGGCCATAGCACTTTGCCCGCCACTGCACAGGAGACGCCTAGCGGCGCCTGCGGAGGGATATCGAAATACTCAAAGGCTGCTTGACCGAATACCAGCACATGGCGCCCACGCTGATTGATGCCCGCGCCAACCACCTGTTTCGCCTCGGCTGCTGACTGCGCTATGTGGGCAGCCTTGACCATGGGCCAGCGCAACTCACTGCGTTCCGGCACTGTCAGTTGAGAAAACCGGGCGACCCCTATGCTGTCTGCGAAACGGCTCACTTCAAGGGGTAAAGACCGGGTCGCGTAGGGTAAATAGAAAACACAGCTGAAGTCCTGTTCTGCCACTGTGTAATCCATAAAACACAGCAGAAACTCGGGTTCCGGCTGACCAACCGGCTTGATCGTGGTTTCCTTAGGCTCTAACTGGCTCGTCTGGGACGCTGACCGACCTGGCAAGACTGCGTCCTTGGTGGCCGACCTGGCCTGAGTGGTTGGCGATGCTGGCTGCCGATTAGCTGGAGCCTGCGCGCGTTGAACCAAAGCCACAGGCGGCGCCTGCTCCACCGCAATTTCCTGGCGAGCACCGAGACGCTCAATGCCAACCGGACTGTCAGGCACGTTCTCCCGTAAGACCCAGACATCAATGCCCATTTCCCGCAGGTATGTATTGCGCGCGTTACTCATCCAGCCTTCGCCTGATCACCCAGTAAATTAATCGGCCTAGTCTAACGCATTCGTTTCACGGATTCTTGCGCAACCGCATCAGCGACTCTTGGATAGTAGAAGCAACCAGTTCGCCCGCCTCGGTGAACATCAACCCGCGGTTATAGCCTCTTGCTGCCGCCGCTTGGGGCGCATCCAGAGCATAGAGCAACCATTGGTCCACTCGCACCACGGGCCGGTGGAACCACATGGCGTGATCCAGGCTGGCCGATTGCATATCCTTGCGCTCAAACTTTCCGGCATGGGGCAAGCGAGACGTTGAAAGCAGTGCGTCGTCGGACTGGAACGTCAGCAATGCCGCATGCAAGAGGGGGTCATCTGCGGCAATTGTCCCATTGGCTCGAAACCAGTGGTGCTGCTGGGGCGGTAATGGTTGGCGGGCCAACTTGGCTTTGTACTCCAACAGAAATGTTACAAACGCATCACTCTGATTGACCCTGGCGAGAGTAGCATCATCTGGGCGTTGTACCGCTGGCATCTCGGCCTGATGATTCAAACCGTCCTCTACCACTTGAAAGGAGGTATCCATGCTGAAAATCGCCCGACCGTGTTGAATTGCGACAATTCGACGGGTGGTAAAAGACCGGCCGTCGCGAATTCGTTCCACCATAAACAACACGGGCACCGCAGGGTCACCGGGGCGCAAGAAGTAGCCGTGCAGGGAGTGTGGCGGACGATCGGCCGACACGGTTCTACCTGCCGCGATCAATGCCTGCGCCATAATTTGACCACCGTAGAGGCGACCTCGACCGTCCTGCGGGTGATAGCCTCTGAATATGTCGTTCTCGATCTGTTCCAAGTCTAAAATTTGGATCAGCTCGGCTAATTTTGGGTGCAACGATCAGTCCTCCTTTCCGGCAATATCCATATCGGGCCCATCGGGTTTCGGCTTCTCCCCGTAGTCCTGCCAAGGCTGGTCTCGCTCGCGAATGACCTCGCGAAACCCCTTCTCTTCGAAACCCTCAACCCAACGATAGGCTTCTTCCGTATGCCGAGTGACGCCATCAAACAAGGTCCCCAACATTTGTGTGGTTCGCAGTCCCATATTCTCAAACGCCTGATTGACCAATAGCTTGTTCAATGCCAATTGGTTCGCGGGGATATGCTGAAACCGCTGCGCCTCTGCCTCCACGATCGCTGACAGATCTGCCGGATCCTCCACATAGGATACCAGGCCTATGCGCAAGGCCGTCGCCGCGTCGATCGCCCTACCGGTGAGCAGAAATTGCTTGGCATGCTCAAGGCCTAGGCGATAAACCCACATCATGGTGGTAGGCGTCCCATAGATCCTGCTTGGCGCATAGCCGATATGCGCGTCTGAGGCCATAAACAACATATCACAGCACAGCACCAGATCGGTCGCGCCGCCCACAGCCCAGCCTCGAATTTCACCTAACACGGGCTTGGGGCACTCCCATATTTTCATAAAGCGGCGCACATTATTCCCCATGAACTGCATGTCCCGAACAGGATCCCAGGCGCCATCTCGCGCCTTAACCGAAGGCGCGCCATAGGGTGTGTCCCAGCGCTCTTTGCTGGTCAGATCATAGCCGGCGGTAAAGGTATCACCCACACCTCGCAAAACAATTGCGGCAACCTGCGGTGATCGCGTCGCCTGATCGATGCCATCCGCAATACCCTGAACCACTGACTCGGTCAGGGTGTTCTTCTTATCGGGCCGATTAATGGCGATAATCGCTATCCCGTCGCGCTCTTCATAAATCACTGGTTGTTCTGACATTGGCCGCGCTCCTTACTTATTGATATGGCCTCTTTGACCTTAAGGCCCACTCCCTAGTATCAAGTGTTGATGAAACTGCTCGCCAGGTCCAGCGCTCTTAGCGCAACAACCCGTTGCCTCACTACATTGATTCCACGCAGCCGCTCGGCAGCAAAGATCCATGGCCAATTGGAACATCACAACCACAAACCAAAGTGCCTGTTAGAGATCCAACCCGCGCCGAAAGACATTGACGGCAGCTCGCTTGGCGCAGAACCGCGCCTCCAAAATAGCGATGGCTTTCTCGGGCTGCGCATCACCACACATAAACAGATCAAACGCCGCAAAACCTCTCTCTGGCCATGTGTGAACACTGATATGGGACTCAGCCAGCACCGCAACGCCGGTCACCCCTTCATTCGGCGTGAAGTGCTTGAGAT
>DGOD01000135.1:1432-15683 GCA_002389265.1 Gammaproteobacteria bacterium UBA4475 | reverse complement strand
GATCGCTGGTTCACGGCTACACCTCAAGACCAGCAAGGTCTATGTCTACAAGTCTTGTGAGAGCAGCATAGAACAGCGCCATGCCCGATTTGACGGTCAAGAGAAGCTCAGGGTTGAGCGTCACGTGGCTATCCTTAACCGCGAGTACTGTGGCGCCATACTTTTTCTTCATCCGTGTAAATACCATTAGCGAATCAACCGCAACATTACCCGGGGGAATATCAAACCGAATTGGGTTTTCTTTTTGACCAAAAGAGCAAAGAACCTGCTTTTCTGCAGGATTATTACTCAGCAGTTCCGCAATGACTTTTTCAGTGCGTCCCTGTCGGTAGCCCATGATGGCGGTATGTTTTGCATGACTCATCTTCCTCAAACCTTTCCTGTTTTTGTTCACAAAATCAATAACCGACTCAGCCGCCTTGCCGATCACCAGGCCTGCTGTACCGATGCCAATGAACATGATGACCCCGGCACAGACCCGCCCATAGGTTGTTAATGGCGAATAATCACCGTAACCAACCGTCGTTATAGTGACCGATAACCACCAAGTGTACTTTTCAAAAATCTGATCCTCGGCGGCAAAAAACATGACAAAACAACTCAGCACATACAGCAGCGCGATTGATACAAACAAGGTAACCCAAGCATATTCATGCACTCGAGAAAGCACTTTCTTATAGCCGCGCAAGATGAAACTCAATATCATTCTAGCAACCAACTCCTGTCCAAATAATTCGTCAACAGACAGGGTTGCATGAGTGTATTCACACAGGGATTATCAGCCACCAATTCGCCTTTACCAAACGCAAAGGATGCCGCCAACAATTCAGGCGTTATAAAATCCGTATCAACCTTGAACTCAGGCAAGGCAGAAAGCTGTAATTTAACCGCCTCTGAACTCCGTGTACCGATCCACGCAAGGTAATAGCCCCAATCACCGAAGGACGGTATGTTCTGCCTGTAGGGCAAAACTTTGAACCCTGCTGCCTTTAATGTTTCACCAATAGACAGGTAGGCCTCTTTTGCGTGATACGGAGAAGTTGATTGAATGGCCACGTAGGCATCCGCTGTCAAGTAACGCCGTAATGACTGATAAAATTGTTTGCTATAAAGTTTGCTCAACTCAATCGACGATGGGTCTGGCAGGTCTATCACTACCGCATCCCATTTTTGTTTCGGCTGTTTTTTTAAAAATTGGTCAGCATCAATATTAAACACTTCGACACTAGCCACCCACTCTCGCTCGCCGGCTTCGTAGCCCACCTCACGCATATAAATGGCTTGTTTTGAACCTGCGACATAAGTGTTGATCGACTCCACATTCACTTTAGCATGCTGAAAAGCATGGTTATTCAAGGCGGTTAATATCTGATTATTCGTCGCGATATTGATCATTTCAGGATCAAGGTCTACCAGCGTCACAGATTCCACCTCTGCGTATTTGATGACTTCTCGAAGCGCAAGCCCATCACCACCACCCAACACCAGCACATGCTTTATGGCTGGCGCGACAGTCATTACTGGATGTACAAGAAAATCATGGTAGCGCCCCTCATCTAAGGAAGAGAACTGAGTATTGCCGTTAATATACAAACGCGTGTCATCGATTTTTGAATTATGTGTCATCACAAGATGCTGGTATCTTGTGGTCTTCTTGTAAACGATAGGGTCGTCGTAAAATTTTTGCTCTAATAATGCGCTAAAATCCCTGTTATTAGCCCAACCAAACAGCAGTGCGGCGGCCGTCAAGAGCAGCGCTAGTATTTGCATGGCCGGGCGATCTATTACTTTGACATAAAGGAAGTACAGTATTGTAATGACAGCAACAATGAAATTAAATCCGGCAACAATGAAACTGATTTCAGACAGCGGAAAATTCTTCAGCAGATAATTCACCCAGATAAGTGCGCCGACAAATGCACCCACATAATCCATTGCATAGACGATAGTCAGATTCGTTTTCAGTGGAATATTTTGTTTCTCAATAATCCGCATCACCAGCGGAATTTCAAAACCGATCAGAAAACCGATGGACAAAACAAAACCGTAGTGAATGATCGTAAAGTAGTGATCTAAATAACCATAAGACGCATATATGGCCAACGGCGCAAAACCACCCAGCAACGCCATTAACACTTCTACAGCAATAAATTTTTGCAACAGATTCCGATCTGTCATTTTGCTTTGAACAAAACCGGAAACACCCATCATGAGCATCATGCTGGCTATCACTAGCGAAAATTGCTCGATAGAGTTACCAAGAATGTAGGTGGTAATCGTCGCTAACAGATACTCACTGACCAGGCCACTAGCGCCTGTTGAAAACATGCAAAACGCGAGCAGTACCGGCAATAGCCGGGCCGTTTTCATGCTTGCGTCCTAGTTTCTATCACGCAAACCGGGCTAGAGTATTGCATTGCTTAAAATCAGGGCGATACCTATTTTTGCCGAAGCCAACTGCACTGCTGGCACGATACTATCTTTGTTAAGCATAGATGATAAGTTTGCCGAAGTGACGATCAAGCGGTCAAGAATAGACTCAAATAGATACAAAAAGATCATGCCCAGCGCAGCTACAGCTAAAAACTCAAGGGCTAAGTCCACCGGAAGCTCACTTGTACCATTGCCGGCAATGGCACTCTTTAAAATCAAAGAGTAAGCGATCATTTTTCCGCCGAGATAAATACCCGATGCAATATTGTTATTTCCTATGGCTTCGACGATATCAAAATTTCTGACAAATATTTTTTCGTAAACAATGACTAGTGCAACCAAGGTAATCTGACCAGCAATAAAATATGAAAGACTAGACAACATTCCGCCACCTTCACCCACCATGCTCGAATAGGCGACAATGCCTGTTGCCACTAACATCCCAAACTCGACAAAGCCCACTGCTACGTTGCCCTGCTTAAGCGACTCTTGATTATTAACTCCCGGCAACACTAACCGATCAGTGATGAGCAACGAACTCAACATGAAAACAACAGCGATGAAGCCATACGACGCAGTGTTGAACAAATCAGCTAGCAAATCGTCTGCACCACTACTACTCAGCACACCCGTCACAGCAATAGCTAATCCAAACTGCGCGCCCGTTCTGCGCAAGCCTACTGCCAGATTACCGCCGGCGAGTTGCTCATCGGCATTGTAGTCTGACAATGACCTGAAGTTGAGCGCGTACTTCAACACAACTGCCAGCACCACATAAATGAGCGTATATAAAATGTAAATTCCGTACTGCTCTATATTCATCAAATCACCTATATACTTTTATTTGCCGGAACCTGAAGGGCCCTTACCTCGACCGAAAGGCCCCGCACCTCGTATTGAGCGTCCTATTCCTGATCCTCCACCGCTTACAGCACTGTTTAAGACCGATGGATTACTTCTTCCGAAGTTACTATTGGCGTACCTTGTGCCACTGTAAGTCGCTGACCCATAAGTACCGTACTGTCGATTACTTCCATAAAATGCTGAAGAGCGACCATTGGCGTTATATTGCCGCCAATCATTATGTGTATAGCGTCGTTGATAGCCAAAGTCGGAGAACAACCGATACATTCCATAGAAATAGAAAAATGAACCGCCGCTGCCTTGGCGCCATTCACCTTGCTGATTTGATCCCGTTGGAACGCCATTGACCATGGTCGGAGTAGCAATGCTTGCCATCCCCACAGGCTCGGCCGTATCAATTAACTCTGACGCATAAAAGCCGAAGGGTTTGGTCTCTATCGCCATGCCAAGGTGCTCGTAGTGTTTCCAAAAAACCGCTTCACTAACTGGCTCCCAGTCTTGCTCTTTGACTTCGCCGCTGACATCTTGGCTTGAGCTTGCACTAACTGCTTCTATATAGGCATATTTGTGCAGCGTCTTGATAACAGCTGAATCGACCCAGTACTCGGCACTAGGCTGACGACGATCCCAACGGTATTGATAATCAATACCCAGTGCATCCCAGCGTTGCTGAGGAATCAACAATGATAATCGACCACCACCAAAACTTGTGGAATGCCGAGCTATTACCGAGACATCATTACTCTCAAAATATTCAAAGGTATCCTCATCAACTTTGACCGCAGGATAATTCATTTCGGAACCCGAACCGCAGTACTCGCCATCACACCAACTCGCCCGCGAGATCACGAGATAATAGTCAATCTGCTGATCAACCAATATTTTTACATAGCTTCTATCTAGCTGTGCCAGCAGTGCAGAATTTTCTTCAGCAAAGCTTAGCGCGCTTTGATGCGCGGTTTTTAAATCAGCATAACTATCGATGAAATGCGCATAATTAATCGCGGCCGATCGATATTCCGCACGCATAGCTGCGAACGCTGAACTGCCAGCATCCACTAGTTCAAAAAAAGCCTTTTCCTTGTCTTTAATATCAGCATTTTTAGCAGGATGAGCAGCCAACGACAGATCAATTTTTAGCTTGAATTGCACTGCCGATTGATCAACAGCATCGATTAAGGCTTCGGCGCCTTGAAAATATACAGCCTTGTTCTCTACGGCTTCGAGAATAAGTTCGGCCCGCCGCAGGGGGTAAGCTGAAGCTAGTTTTGCTGAGCGAATGAGCTCAACACCTTTTGTAATGCCGGCGACAAGCTCAGCAACGTCATCTTCGTGATCTCGTTCTAGAATACGATCAACAACGTCAGTTTTTATCTTTTCTGCTTTTGCTAGATCCGCCTCAGCAGAGGTGAATTCCGCAGCCCAATTGCCAGATGCAGCATAGGGGCTAAGCAAGCCCCAAGCATCGGACTGCATCAATTCAGAAAACTTGCCTTGGTCAATGATCAGTGACTTTTGCTGTCGATCCAAAGACTGAATAAACGCCTGAGCATCTTCAAAATTTCTCGCCGGTAGCTGCGTCAATATCTTGTAGCTGAAATAACCCACAAACAATACAACGAAAAAGAGCGCTGCTGGCTTTAAATATCTCATTAGCTCACCTCGCTAGCGATCCCTGCTTGCAACACTTTCACGGCAGAGGGCTTAAGGTCTTCGCTCAGAAACGCCTCCTTGTCGGGCTTAGCGCCTTCATCTTCCCAAAGCTCGACCGTGAGGCTTTTATTACCTCCACCACTGAACTCCATCATGCGCACCTGCTGATGATCGCTGGCATTCTCGTCGTAATAAAGCGCGGCCCAGGTATCGTCCTCTTCGTAATGAAATTTGGTACCCTTGAGGCTGACAACCCCTTCCTCCTCCTCAGCGATGTCTTCCAAGTCAGAGTACTTGAGGCGCTTACCCTGAAAGCTGAGATCGCTCAAAGATACTCTTTCAATCGTCACACTAAGCTCTAACTCGTCATCGACTTCCCACTCGATAGTTGCAGATTCCCCTGTCAAAAGATTTAGTAGCAGCAGTTCTGTAACCCAGTAGTCTTTTTTTAGTTTAGAGAAGTCCTCCCATTTCACCTCAAGATAGCGATTGAGCTTCACAACTTGAAAAGAATCGCCGCCAAATTCAATATAGCCGCCTTGCTTGACGGCTGTGATATCGACCTTAGGTCGGTCGCCAACAGAGTGCATTGACAGTCCCCGGATAGCATCAAACCGTTGCCTGTAATCAGTCATTAGAACCTCTAACAGCCGCCTCAGATTTCCCATTCTCCAAAGACAGAACCGGCTCTTGCGCAGCGCCTTCGGCACGAGCGTCGCGCATGCCGGCAGCCACCGGCTCGAGCTCTGCAGTCATTTGGGCGAGACGATCACTGGTTTCTCGCGCTTTGATCGTACTGGTGGCTATTGTCGCATTGGCCGTGTTGACCGCCTGCATTAATTGGTCAAAGCCTTCCTCGAGCTTCTCGAGTCCTATCACTGGGTTGTTATACATATCACCGACTTTCTGTGCGGCTTGATTAACCGCAGCGGCGTTTTGAGCCATCATGTCGCCCATTGCATTCTGTACACTCTCCACCGCCTCGCGGACGCTGTCTTGTTGTGCCAACGCTGCTTGGATGCGCAACGCGTTACTCATAACCATTGGCCCAACAACTAAGGCACTATCAATTTGCTCACCTAGCAGACTGTTAGTCGCGACTGTTTGATCAATGCTAATAAAAAACTGCACTGCAGCCTGCTCCATCGTTCGAATATCTCGAATACGGCGCATGGCTTGATTTTTGACTGCGCCTAACTTCTGCAGCTCGCGAGGATCTGTATCAACAACAGCCTCAAGCTCTTCCACTTGTTTTATAAATAGTTCGCCCACATAAATTTCCGCTTCCATTTCTTTCTTGGCTGCCGCTATTTCGTCGTACTGCTCTTCTAAGGCAATGCTGGTTTCCAGTAATTCATCTTTGCCATTGCGCAAACCATCAAAAATTCCATTTAAATGGGCCTGCATCGGCTGATAGCGATTAATAAACCGAGAAATCGCTTTGCGCTTGACACCTTTCGGCATCCAGGCGAACCACCACGAGTTGCTTAGCGAGTGCGGATTCAAATCATCCATCGCCGAACGAAGCTCTAGCAGCTTTTCACCGGTTGGCGATTTACCATCAAGTCCTTTCAACAGCGTGCCAACGCTGCCAGCCATCAGATCGTTAGCGGAGGACATTTTCTTCTGCGACGCCTCGCCGATACCGGCAACGATACGACTCAGCGCCGGACCAGACTTTTCTTTGGTTGACTGAACCAAAGCCAATGTACGATCTTTCAATGTTGACAAGTCTTTTTCTAAGGCCCACTTTGGTGGAGTTACTTCAGTAGTCATTTGTTAGGCTCCTGTGTTATCAAAACGATTTTTTAGAAATTTCGCCTTAGCGTTGAACTGTTGGATATCACGATTAACGACCATCGCCTTGACGGCGACGAGTTCATCTTTGAGCGCATCAATGTTGTCTTTATAAGAGGAGACAATGGCCGCGTCATTTTGCAGTTTTTTATCAAGCTTGATGAAGGGGTAGACACATTTATTCGGTAAATATTCACTAGAGATACGGTTAACGGTCCACGTCAACTCGCCCGACGCTGACGCCTGCTCTCGCACCAACGGCAGTAGATCGACGATCAGATCAATCAACTCCTCGGTCATTTCAACCAAATTCGCCGGCATAGAGGATTTACGCACATCCAAGTTGAGACTCAGTAGATCCTCAACGGGGTCAGACCCAACTGACTCGTCTACCGGCTCAGCCCCGGGCTTTTCAGCCTTCATTTTGTAAAATATAAAAACAGCCACAATCGCGATCAAAATCGCGATGAAAACAATACCAAACTCCATTCTTCTTCCTTCAGCCCGGTGAAATACCAGTTAACATTGACATTAATATCGACCTTGATTAACTAAATGATGTGTCTTTTGAACAGCGGCGCAAATTGACTTATTCGGTCGCTAGCTTCGAAAAGTAAACATTACTGAGCGCTACTGACACAAGGCTTCTGCTTTGATCTTAATTTCGCCACACCAGGCCTTAGGGTCTCAGCAGCAATCCATCTGCTGAGAACCCCAGATCAGCGCTATTGTCGGCGCTATCCGCCCTGGAGTCTGTGATCGACAAGCTCTGGTTTAGCCTAACATCTTTAGCAAGGTCACCCTAGCTTGGAAGTCGTCGACAGGCAACACGGGGCCTGTCGACTCCTGTGCTTTCATACTACCTGTCCCGTTGAGAGGCCTTGCTCTGCCTGAAGACCTGAAGAGCGATTAACCCCAGCTGATCCACGCGACCCCAAGGTTCGTAAGACCACTGGAAAAGTCAAAAAAGGGCTTGTCTTTCAGCGTCGCTTTCCGGTTGCAGACACCTCACTATTTCGGAGTCATCGTGCTATTCGCGTTAAAATCGCCATTTGACCAACGCTTGATCACCTTGTTGGGCTACGCCGGCATTCTGCCCATGGCCATTTGTCTCACCTTCCTAGAGACCTGGTGGGGGTTACCCCTACTGAAGGCCTACTCTTTGGGCATTATTGCTTTCCTGGCTGGTAACTGGTGGACCACCGCCCTGCTGCAGCGCACGGTGTCGGTGCGTCAATTACGACAGATCCTGCTAGTGAGCAACACCATTGTCATCGCCGCTGTTTTGACTGTGACTTTCCTGGATAGCCTGGCTCTCCTCGTCATTGCGTTGTTGTTTGGGCTCCTGCTTATCGGCGAGCACGCATTAGCCGTTTTTAGTCTGCAGCCCAACTATTATCGCGCTATGCGAGGGGGCGTCAGCGCACTGGTCATTGCGCTGCACCTGACCGCGTTTTTCCTCTCACCATGAGCACACTCTACTGGCTAAATGATGACTTGCGCTTGCAGGATAATCCGGCGCTGAACGCCGCGGCACAAGATGATGCCCTGACCATCTTGTTCTGCTTGGATGAGCGAAGACTCAAAACCGATCGTTTTTCGAATAGCCAGATGGGAGAGCATCGCTGGGGGTTTCTTCGAGACTCGTTACAGGATCTGCACATAGGTCTGGCAAAACTCGGCCAGCAATTGAATATTTTGGAAGGTAATCCGCAGCTGATCGTTACCAGCCTGTTGGACTCTGGGCGCTTTCATCGGATCGTTCGCAGCCGCCAACACAGCAGCGACAAAACAGTCATGTGGCAGTCTCTGCGGCTGGCGTACCCAAACATCTTATTCGAGGAATACGACAGCACCACCTTGTACCTGCAGGATAAAGTGCAATTTACTAACGGATTTCCAGCGACATTTTCCGCGTTTCGACGAGCTCTAGATACTGTTGAGTTCAGACCATCATCAACCCAGCCCGCCAGCTTACCAGCACCTACGTTGATCAAGCTGGACAGCGCCATGGTGCCTGGAGCCAGCAACACTCAACGCCCTCGCGGTGGTGAAACCGCCGGCGCACAGCACCTCTACCAGTATTTCAGCACCAACGCGGCCTCGACCTACAAGGACACTCGAAATCAGTTTTTTGGCGAGCAATATGCCACAGGGTTCTCGCCGTGGCTCGCACAGGGTTGTGTTTCGCCCGTGCAAATATTCGAACTACTGCGCCTTTACGAGTCGCGACGTGGCGCCAATGAATCAACAGAGTGGATCCTCTTCGAACTCATGTGGCGGGAATTTTTTCGCTGGCATGCGGGCTACCACCAAGCTGCCCTGTTTGAGTTTAGCGGGATCTCCGGACAACGGCCGCTGACCAGCTTTTATCCAGAGCGCTTCTTCAAATGGCGAGATGGCAATACACCTTGGCCGATCGTCAATGCCTGCATGAACGAACTCAAGCAGACTGGCTTACTCAGCAACCGTGGACGACAAATCGCAGCGAGCTGCCTGATCAATGAACTTGGATTGGACTGGCGCTGCGGCGCAGGTTACTTTGAGGAGCAACTTATAGACTATGATGCCTGCAGCAACTGGGGTAACTGGCAGTACATCGCCGGCGTTGGCTCAGATCCCCGCGGCGGTCGCCATTTCAATCTCGACAAGCAAGCCGAAATTTGGGATGGCGCCGGCGACTATCGACGACGCTGGGCTGGCACAACCCCCACGGGGCCTCTCGATAGCAGAGATTACTATGACTGGCCAGTCGCGGCGGGACAGGTTGACGCACCATAAATCCGAACTACCCAGCAACTTTGCCTGGTCTGCAATCGAGCATTTTCGTGGCGCAAAAAATGGACCCGTAACTGGCCGCAGGTCAAATATTGTGGAGAGCGCTGTCGCCGGTACGCTAAAAGATCTGAGGCATAGGGAACTGCTTAACCCCATGTGATTCGGTAGATGCCCCACAATTGATAACTGCTGGAACGTTGGGGACACAATGCAAAGATGGTAATGTCCTGAGGATTTTTCTGACATTCGACCTTACTCCTGCTTAGATCGGCTCGAACAGAGCAACAGAGCATCTTCAGGTCGGCGCTACAAGTACGTACCGTGCTCTGCAGCTAATATTATTTAAGAGGAGGTTTTCTACGTGCGACTACTTTTTCTGAACGGCTTACTACTCATGTTGCTGGCGCTTACTTCAACGCGAGCCGAATCCGAGACGAGCCCGCTGTTCGCCAACGCCAACCGAGATGGCGACGGCCGATTTACCAATCCGACAGGAGACCTAAGCCACGGAACTTTCGGTGTCCGCGCGGCATTTCTATTACGCCGTCTTGGCACCTATTTTCGGGATGGCAGAGACGCGCCAGATCGACGAGCCAATGATGGCGCCTTTCTCAGGGAGAACGCCCGTCATAGTGTCCCCACGGTTACCTGGGTCGGACACGCGACCCTGTTGGTACAAATGGCGCATATCAGCTTTTTAACTGACCCTACCTGGTCAAACCGGCCCAGTCCGGTGCCGCTGATTGGACCCAGTCGCTATGTAGAACCTGGGATCTCGATGGATGATTTGCCTCCTATCGACTTTGTCGTTATTTCACACAATCACTATGACCACCTTGACCTGCCAACCTTGGGCGCACTAGCAACACGAAACCCAAGAACCTTATTCTATGTGCCACTGGGTAACGCTGCGCTGCTACGCAAGGCGGGAATCGACAATGTTGTAGAGTTGGACTGGGGGCAAACAGCCTCCTATGAGGGTGTGACGATTCATTGTTTGCCCGCGCAACATTGGAGCAAACGCAGTCTGACGGACACACACAAGGCACTGTGGTCTTCTTGGGCCGTCACGGGTCCAGAGCGGAAATTTTATTTTGCAGGCGATACGGGGTACTTTGCTGGCTTCGCGGAAATCGGCCGGAAGCTCGGGCCTTTTGATCTGGCAGCCATACCCATTGGCGCCTATGCACCACGGGCAATGATGCGTGAGTCACATATGAACCCAGAGGAAGCGTTACTCGCCGCTGATGACCTGCAAGCCAGTCAGGCTGTAGGCATACATTTCGGCACCTTCGACTTGTCTGACGAACCCCTCGATGAACCACCTCGACGCTTCAAAGCAGGGACTGTCAATGCGGAGCTTGACGAAGCTGACGCTTGGGTTCTAGACATTGGCGAAACCCGACGATTTTGACAGTCCTGGTACTGGCGCCCTAAAACGGCTGTTGCAACTGTTTATCTTGCCCGCCATTGTGAACAGCAATCGCCACCAAGTCGCTGTTCGCCAGCACCGAATCCTCCAAGATTGCGGGCAAAACACCGTCATAAGCACTGATTGACGCACAGCCCGGCGTATAGTTCAGCAAGTGCGGGCGAGGGTCGTCTAGCAACCAAACGAAACCTTTTACCCGTTGGACGTTAGGCGGCAACTTGTCGAGCCAAGCCATCAAATGGTCCTTGGTCTGCCGCTGCGAGCCACGAAACCGGTAGGACTTAAAATCCGGGTGCGTGGCCTTAACGGTCGAAAAATCCTCAGTGACTGCCTTTAACTCATTGGTTAACTCACCTGTTAACTCACCTAAAACGACGCCTGTGGATATGGCAGCCATGGTATGGAGTTCGACAGCCGGGTAGCCTAGCACCAGCCATTGCCGCACTAGCGCCTGTTGGCGCTCATCCAGCAGATCGGCTTTAGTCTCAACGATGTCCCTGGCGAACATCAGTTGACGTTGAATATGCTCACCGACAAATTTGTCCCGAACTTGGCGCTGGATAACACTGAGGTCCACCAGAGTTAAGTGCGTACTCACTGTCAGTCCGGGAAAGTGCCTGAGTTGACGCAATAGTTTCGCGCTATCCGCGACGCCACTGGCCTCAAACACCACCTGATCATATTGGCCCGCCTCCACAAGATTGCTCAATTGTCGTTCAAGATCATCGTTAACCAAGCAACAGGCGCAACCGTTGATGAGGCTGATCATATCCGTGGTGATCGAACTGATCAGTGCCGCGTCAATGGCCACATCACCAAAATCGTTAACCAGCACGACAATCCTGGCATGTTCCCTATTGGCAGAACCTAGCAATCCATTAATGAAGGTGGTCTTGCCCGCGCCGAGGTAGCCACTGATCAAGGTAAGCGGTAGCGTCATTGGTCAGGATAAGCCTGGCGTTATATGTACCTGGCCCTCGAACACGGTAGCCAATACTGTAATGGTCAACAAACCATCGACGCCAACTATATGCGGATCCGAATCAAGCACCACAAAGTCAGCTTTTTTACCGGCCCGCAAGCTGCCGGTTTCTTCTTGGATACCCAGCACCTTGGCGGCATTAATGGTAATCGCTTTGAGCCCATCCTCAAGACTCAGACGTTCTTGCGGTGCAACAACATTGCCTTCGATATTTTGCCGTGTACAGGCGACCCAGGCATTGTGCAGCGGCATCGCCGGTGCCATTGGAAAATCAGAATGCAGGGTCGTTAGAATATTCTGCCCAACACAACTCTGCAGCCGCGCCATCTGCGAGGCACGCTCGACACCAATGCCGACCTGACTATAGGCGCCACTGAGCTCGCGAAGATAATACACGTTCGCCGAAACTGATCCGCCAAGCAGTTTGATTCTGTCCACCTGCTCTGGGGTCGAGAAGCCAAAGTGCTCAATCGTATACCCGTGGTTAAATCGCGGACGCTCCCATTGGAGCTTCTCAAGGACGTCCAGGGCCAACTCGCAACCTAGATCACCGGTGCAATGCACATGAATTTTGAATCCTGCATGCCAATAGGCCCGCGCTATGGTCTCAAATTTTTCTGGAGGCATGAGCCACTCGCCGAGATGCCCGTCGATGTAGCCAGGGCTTTGCATCATCGCCAATTGTGAAAAAAATGCGCCATCGGTAAACAACTTGATACGCTGGCCAAACTCAAAATGTGCCGTGTTACGCTCTGGTAGGTTCCTAACAAATTCGACCGTCGTCGCCAGGTCGTCCTGCCTGACTCCTGACCCATTCGCGTGGGCGACACTGACCACTCGAAACGGGTTGTCAGGTTGCTCAAACACCTGTTGACATAATCGCCACTCCATCTCGAAGTCAAAAATGCCCACGGCCATATCACCTACTGTTGTGTGACCACCAAACTGGACTAACTGTTTCAGACGCGCTAGACCAGCCAAAATCCACGCTGGCGCCATAATAATACGATTCAATTTATTAATGACGTAGCTTAATCCCACTTCATAAAAATGACCCCGATCTACATCTATCTGATGGCGGCCACGTATCGCCTCTATATCAATTTCCAACAACGCCATCATGGCGCTATTCAAGTACACTTCATGGAACGACCGTTGCCAGACTACCGCGGGTCGTGAGCCGAAGATTTCGTCAAGCAGGCCTCGACTCATTTCGCCATGCCAAATCTTGTGATAGCCCCAGGTGAAGTACGGCGTTGAATCGTCCTCTGCAGCCGCCTTCCTGAGAATCGATTCGTAGGCTTGCGGACTGACAGTCGCCGGCACTGTCTCCCAGGGCAAATGCCATTCCATGGCAGTAATAAACTGCATTGGCAAGAGCACGGCGGCCATGACTGGATGTAGGTGGGGATCAATCAGGCCCGGCATAATCACTGAATCTTCGAATTGAGCATCTATACGGTGTGGATGTTGCTCAAGCCAAGGTTGCAGAGAAGCTAGACTACCGACCTCGACAATACGTCCATCCTTAACCGCAATTGCAGTAGCTGTTGGCCAAGACGGGTTCATGGTCAGAATATTTTTTGCTGTATAGACAGTGATCATAGCGATGGTGGAACCTGCTTATCCCGAGCCACTATCACACCAACCTGAGCGCGGGTTGTTACAATATAAACCAGACAGCCGGCCAGAATCAGACCAAGTCCGACCCAGCCCTCTTGGGGACGATTGATGAGAATATAAATCAAAGTCCAGAGCGTAACCGATAAATAGATGGCAGGCGTCAGTGGATAGCCGAGCGTCCGATAACGACTTTCTTCGCCTATTTTTCGATAGCGCAGGACATAGACGCCTAACACGGCAAATAGCGTATTGATGCCCAACACAAAGCCGGAAAAAATTAAAATAGATTCGAAGCTCCCGGTCACAATAAACAGGATAGCCAAAGACGACTGAAACAGAATCGCCTTAACCGGAACCCCGTTGCGCACACCCGCGAGGAATCTAAAGGCCGAAAAATCCTCACCAATAACCTGCAGTACCCGCGGACCCGCCAGGGTCATGGCGCTGACCGTCGAGATCAACATCAGGGATAAGACAAAGCCCATAACACCTGCGGCTTGCTCTCCAAACGCATGATCGGCCACCACAAAACCAATTTCTATTTTACCGACCATGGCGTCCATCGGTGCGCCGTATAGAAAACTGATATTCAGCAACAGATACAAGGCCATCACAATCAAGGTGCCACCGATCAGGATCAGCGGCAGATTCTTCTGTGGGTCGTCAATTTCGCCTGCGATGTACGTCGC
>DGOD01000135.1:0-1301 GCA_002389265.1 Gammaproteobacteria bacterium UBA4475 | reverse complement strand
CCAGTCATCACTCGTTGCATACGACCACTCGTTGCTCGAGACAGACAATGCATCACCGTCAAAGCAATTACGAGACCTACGGCAACACCCGTGCGTGGAATCCCCTCAAAAGTCGCAGACAGATAAGCGGCAAAGGTGATGGCGGCAAGCGCCGTCGGCGCCGCGAAACCGATGGTGACTGAGATCCAGCCCGAGATAAAGCCTGCCAACGGATGATATGTTCGAGCCAGAAAATTATACTCACCGCCCGATCGCGGCAGGCGTGCTGCCAGCTCTGCGTAGCTTAAGGCGCCACACAAAGCGGTTACACCGCCTACCAGCCATAGCATCGTTATCACAAAGGGCGAGCGGATATCTATCAGCTGAAAACCGAGGGAGGTAAAAATACCTGTGCCCACCATATTGGCAACAACGATAGCCATGGCCGTCAGCGGCGAAAAACCTTTCATCTTCACGACTGAATTCGTTTCACGGCGATCTCGCGCAATTGACGCTTGTCGATCTTTCCAGAGGCAATTCTTGGCAACGGTTCAGGACTGAAATAAACATACCGCGGAACTTTAAAGCGAGCAATGCGCGCCATCAAAAACTCGGTTACCTGCTCTTGGGTCAGACTCTGATTACAATAGATCGTCGCACCCACTTCCTCACCGAGCCGCTCATCAGGAACTGCATAGACTGAAGCTTCAAGAATATTTGTATGCTCCAGCAAGCCCGCCTCGACTTCGGCACAACCGATATTCTCGCCCCCACGGATCACCAGATCCTTAATGCGGTCAACAATATAGACATAGCCTTCGCTATCAACGTAAGCGACGTCGCCGGTTCGTAGCCAGCCATCAACAAATGTCTCGGCATTGGCATCAGGTCGTTGCCAATAGCCCTCGATAATCGAAGCGCCGCGAATCTGCAGCTCTCCTGGCGTACCGCTGGGTAAAACTTTACCAGCTTCACTCATGATACGAATGTCCAGCACGGCGGAACACCGGCCGGAGCTACCCGGATGAGCAAGATAGTCTTCACCGCTGATGCCGGTTCCAATAGCATTCGTCTCGGTCATACCCCAACCTGTATTAGGCAAGGCGTTACCGAATGACTGTGAAATACGTTTGACCTGTTCCGGCGCTCGCGGCGCGCCACCGCCACCAACCATCGCGAGCGTACTCAAATCACGATTCGATTGACCTGCGGCGTTGACGAGATCACCGGTCATCGCGGCCGGAGCCACAAACGACGAAACCCGCTCTTGCTCAATGAGCACCATAGCAAGCTGGACATCCCACTTGTACATACAGATCATC
>DGOD01000389.1 GCA_002389265.1 Gammaproteobacteria bacterium UBA4475 | reverse complement strand
CCCTACTCCAGTCTCCGTTTCGTTGGATGTGCATCGAGTTTTCGATCGACGGACGAATAGGCTGGTCGCGTCAATAAATGTGAAGTTTTAGACAACGCCTCACTTCAGTGCTTCGTTTAGCATATCCCGTGTCTGCGAGCTGAGATCTGGCGGTGGTGGCGGCTCGTTAGTCTGCGGCGCTGTAGGCACGACGTTTTCGATCGGCTCCTCCCTAAATGGCGGAATATCGCTGTCAGTTTTACCTGAGGATTCAGAGTTGTCACCGGTAGAAATTACGTCTCCAACCCGGTTTCGAACTTTTTCAACGATCTCTTGAGGCGTTGCCTCACCAGCATACCAACCTTGAAACGCATCCCAACCGGCATAGAGAACAAACGCCACAACTACAACACCAATCAATTGAAACAAAGCACTACTCCTATTACTTAAACAACATCATACTGACATTTCAAAAAAGCCTCTTTTACTCTCGCTATCGAGTCTGCACTTTTGCTCATGTCTAGTCCCAGTTCCTTCAGTGTCGCCTCATCGCCTTTCATTACGCCGGAAACAAATCGATCGAAGAGTGCGATGACAATTTGCGTAAAGAAGCGTTTATCGTATTCAACTAGCTTGTCCATCATGAGCTTGGCAAGCGTCGTACTTTCGATGAGTCGAATTTTTTCATCCAATAGTAACTGCGCAGGCCGATCAAAGGGCGTTCGGAAGATTTTCAGTTGAAGCAATACACCACGCATGATGTTTATTTTCTCTGATGTAGAGCCGTTTGGTTTCCTGAGAATGCCAGCAACCTCGACGTCAACGCGATAGGCAGAACCCTCCTCTTTCATTTTTTGAATCAGGTCGCCAAAAACTTGATACTTATCGAAGCGGGCGGCTAGGCGCTTACTGAGCGTATCAGTCTGGCCATAAGGCACAACAGAGGCACCAGACTCACCCCCTATTGAAGCCGTTATCGCCTGTCCGAATAGCTCCGGCGTCAGCGTTTCAGACAACCCGAACTCACCGGCTCGTCTGACCATCGCTTCAGAGAATCGCACGTCACTGACGGCGAATTTTTTAGCCACTCGCTTTCGCCGAAACTTACGCGCCACCACTATTTCTTGGAAATACCCAGCCAGGGAATCCCCTTTCTTACGCTCATCTTTTATCAGAAGCTCTCTGACGTTGACGGTAGCCGCAGCTTGATCTCCTGGAGTGACTGGTGACACCCGACTCGCTCTGAAGGGAAAGCTGTATAGCACGGCAATGGAGCCCTCGCTTCCTCCCTCGCGTGGTGGATCGTAATACAACACTTGGGAGCTGGCATACACATGTGTGACCTGGTAGTCCTTTCCAGAACCACCATCATCTGGCACAAAGAATACCTGCTCAAACTCTAGAGAAACAACAATCAAGAGGGCGGGGTCATCGTTGGTGTTTATGAGAGCGGGATTGTCAAGCCCACCTGGGTAGGCATCAGTCAGCGCAGTTACCAAGGCATTTCGAAAACCAGACCATGAGTCAGACTCAAGGGCACTAATTAAGTTCGGAAATTTTTTATTAACCGTCGTCGCCCCGCCGGCAGCGCCATATCCCACCCCTCCCCAGACCATAGTCGCACTTTTACCGCGGGCAAAAGCTGGGAGGGGTTGCAGGAGCGGGTACAGCGATAAAGGAACGATGAGAGCCAGCGCTTGGCGCCTTGTAGCATCACACATTTCGACCCTTAAGTTAGTTGAATTCAGCATCTGCCACGGCTTGTGGGTCCATGGCCGGCGGGGGATCGCCCAACTTTTCAGCCAGCTTAATGCTTCGATCCATGACCGTGCACGCACTAACGAAGTACTCGTTCAACATAGCGCCCACATTTGCAACTTCCCCTAATTCTCCAGAAATAAGCTTGAGCCCCACCTCGCCCACGAGTCCGTAGTGCACGACAAGGTTGTCCGCGCGCAACTGGTTGGCCGCAGCCAATTTAGCCTTAGCATCACCTTCGAGTTGCGGTGATTTCGCCATGGCAGCCGCCAGCATTGTCTCAGCCTCCTCAGTGATGGACGCTCTAACTTTCACGATGTTTTGTTCACCCGTACCCTCTTTTTTGACCTGATCGATTCTTGCTTGAATCTCAGCAATCTGCGGGCCTGCACCAAGAGCCTCCGCGGTCATCTGATTGATCTCATCACCCTTGTCTAACAAAGTGACAACCCGAGGCAAAAGGTCGCTTCTGCCTCTTGCTTGCTTCTTCTTTGTCATCGACGCAACGAAGTCCGCTTGCATCTTCATCTGCTCTTCATATTCTTGGCGACGATTCCAACCGGGCTCATTTTCGAGAGCCCACTCTATCGTCATCGTTTTTGTCTTGGCCTTGGGTGTGTTGTGTTGGGTGACAATCCGACCATCAAACTCACGCAGGTCTTTGTTGGCATAATCCCCAAACAGGTAGGCACGCGCAATCAATGCTCTCGCTAGATTTGATTTCCCAGCAACTCCATCGGCGGACTTCAACAACGGCAAGACCTGCCCCTTATTCTTTGCAAGATCTGGATATTGCATTAGCACCATGGCAAGTAGCACTTGTGCATCGCCC
>DGOD01000341.1 GCA_002389265.1 Gammaproteobacteria bacterium UBA4475 | reverse complement strand
CAATAGTGAAGCCATTAACAATTCAGCCATGGAAACATTGATGGGCTGGGGTACCGTCTCGAATAAGGATACCGTCTGGGAAGCCATTCGGGTGAATGTCACTAATCCAGGCGCGGTCGTTGCAGCCTTCAACGCATTGATGGCCAGCGAGTCTACAGAAGCTTTTCCTGGCGAGGTGTGGTTATCTGCGATCAGTTATGGCAATGCTGCAGATGGTGACGTGGCGACCCATGTCATCACTGTTGGATACGAATCAATGGCTGAAATGGAAGCCTGGAATGATCAAATCCAAAAGACTCAGGCTTGGGCAGATTTTGGCGCCGCACTGCAGGGCAACATGCGAACTGTGAATCGAGAATTAGTTCAGTTTCTTTCTGTTTTTGATCACCAAATGAGTCTTGAAAACTTAAAACAATAAGTCCGTTTAGGAGACTCTGCACCTGATCACTATTTATCGCTGGGCTATCACTGACCTTCGTCTGTCTAAGCGCGATCGCCGATCACAACGAAGCGACTACGCAAGATCTCGCCATGAAGGCGGCAGTTTGCGACCTCAATGAAGGTCGAGATGGAAGGTCGAGATGGAAGGTCTAGGTAGAAGTAGAAGTAGAAGGTCGAGGTAAAAAAACAACCGGGTCAATGAACAATGAAAGGTCTAGTTTACCCTGAGCCCATTGGTTCAGCAGATAAAAAAAGGGAGCAAGATGCTCCCTTTTTTTATCGCTAAATGACTAGATCAGTCACACCCACCGTTGGATACCACGGCGTGCCCGATAAGCCAGATGCCGTCACTATCCGTGTCTTCAACTGCCACTGTCGTGGTCAGCGACTGAACACCGCCGGCGTCGTAACTATCACTTGGATAGCCATACTGGCCCGGTGCGACAGTGGTCGGCGCAGTATCACCCACATACACATGCACTTCTTCAAGGTAGTAGCCTGAGTCAAGCTGATAAGTCGCCGTTGCGCTCTCACCATCCCACTCCACAGAGAAGGTACCAACCAGATCGCCGTTCTCTATTTTATTCAGCCCAGCCCCTGCGTAGAGGTTGCCAACGTAACTGCCTGGCTCATTCATATTAATGGCCCAGCCCCAGCGATTCTTCGAGAGCATCAGGGATTCAAGCCCTTCAGGATTCGATTTCCTGAAGGTTGAGAAGATATGATCGCCTTTTGCAAAGGCCGTTTCCACATAGCAGAAGTCAGGCGGTTCTGGCCCGTCACAGCACTGCCAGTTGTAGCTGCCATCATAATACCAGGATCCGCCGCCGCTGCCGATGCCGTGGCCGTTATCGCCACCCCAGGCAGTATCCTCATCGCCAGCATTGCAGCCCTTGATACCAGGGTTTGCCAGACAATAATCCGAGTCATCGATGCTGTAGTTGACCTCTGCATGGGCGAGAACAATCAGGGCTTGTTCGCAATAGGGCAGCACGTCAACCGAGATAATCTCATTCACAGGAATCTGAAAGGTATGCCGAGTAACGGAGTCTAATGGATTGCCCGAATTGCCACCGGCCTGGTAGTCGAGCTTACCGGGTGTTGGCCGGCCACCATTGATGATTATGAGGCTCTCATCACTGAAGACATCAGCGTGCAGCGTCCCAAAGGTTGCATCTACCACGCCATCACCGTTCGGGTCATAGTCCAGTTCGTAGGTGATATAGAGAAAATCGGTATCATTGCTGACGGTTAAAGAACCAACATCGTTGTACTGCCCGGCCGTAAGATTCCAGGTTGAACCGGCGCAGACATTGGCCAACGCGCCTTGAGCGCCGAGCAGCAGTAGTGCAGTGATTGAGCATTTGAGAAAAAAACGACTATACATCATTGACTCTCCTCTTCCTTGATTTGGTCATTCGGGAACTGCAAAAAAAATCATTTGCCGAACATCTTTCTGCGAACATCTTTCTGCGTACACATCCTTGCGAACACACTTTTGCGAACATACTTTTGCGAAAATAGCGGCATCCAGAAACACGGCCGACAATGTAAGTTCAAACCGCTTTGCGTTGGTTGATCTTAATCAATAATTTTGAATTATTTTTGGATGCTCCTAATCGTCGTTTATACGGATGACGCTCAATGAGGATTTTTCTCTCAATGCTGGGCGGCTTGACATTCACTTTAGCGTGTACAGAAGCCTATGCAGACCATCATGCTGCTTCAGGGCCCTATGTCACGGAGAAACATCCCTTATCCCTGCAGCCTTAAATGAAGGCGTGACACTGGCAGACGCCATACAACATGGAGGGTCAGCATTGCCAAAGCGTTTCGATGCTGAAAAATTCAATATGAGTTCTTATGTCAGAGAATCTGTCGCTGTCGCGCCACCTTACGATACTCAGGATATGAGATGGGTGAACTATTTTCCGACATGGGCTGAATGGGGTGTTAGCGGGACACTAGGTTGCGATTCGAAGGCTGCAGAACGAGTCGAAAAAATGTTTTCTATGACAACTTGTCACAAACCGATGTACGGAAAATGCGCATGGTTGCCCCGATACCATCAGCGGTAGAAAAAGACGCGGGCTCTTCAGGAAGCACTAGCGTTTGCTGTGCCTTCTAGGTTTCTCGCCGAGAGGTTGTGAGCTTTTTTCGGCGATACAAGATGGGCAGCGTTGGCTGGCTTGATGGCGTTGCTTCAGTCCTCGGCGCGACTCGGCCCCAATGAGTGACAGCAACCTGATAGATGTTTCGGTCTAGCCTTCTGTCTTCGGATAATGGTGCAATTTGTCGTCGATTACGCCATTCTTGGCGCTCAGTCATATGGAGTACAGCTATGCTTTTTAATCAATTGACCTGGGGTGTAAAGGCCAGCTTTCGAAGTTACGTTGAGGCCGTTGGTGGCTCCATAAAATTGAGTGATGGCGCGAGCCGCACGGAAGAGGGCGCCTTTGTCTTCGCGGCCTTACCCGACGGAGATCTGAGCATCGCACCAGACGGTACCGCAACCGGCGCCATGCGATTCCAGGGCACCGTCACATTTGATGCCCATGGCGGGATGCTCAAGGCGACGCTGACCGAGCTATGCCTGGAAGTCGGGGCTGATGGGTTCGTCCTGACCGCACTGGAAGCACCAACAAACCAGAGCCGCTGCACGATCGCTAAGCTGGGGTCGGCTGAGGTCGGCCCAGATAATGCCATTACCCTCGCCGCGGAAATCACGCTCGACGGCATGTACCAAATTGCCGACAACTATCCGCCAGGCACCGCACTGGACCCTTTGAGGCTAGACTAACCAGAATGTGCGTTGGTGCAGTACTGGTACCGACGCCGATGGATGGTCAAGCGTGGAAGTTAGTAAGCCCTATAACGCGCATAAAAGCCGGTTAGTCCTTTGGCGTCGTTCTCACCAACGCTGACGACAAAGGATTTTTCGGACTCTCAGGGTAATATTACAGATGTCAGCGTTCGTTGATGGGTTTTACTTCAACTCAATTCTAACAATGTACGAGAGCAGGCGGGGAGTTGGTGGCATCATTGTTCCCACAACTTGTGAATGAGCCCGTCAAGCTGACGTTTGATTGAGCAGGGTATCGATTGCGCACGCTGTCAGTGATTGATTGGCATCGCTTATATAAATGATTTGCCTGGGTATGCTTGATACATATGGCATCACTATGATTGGGCTAGGGTGACGTCGAGACAAGCCTTAGAGGCCACGAAGGATAGCGTGCTACACGGAGAATGGGTTTGCGGGGCGTGCCGCTGCGAGGTGCCCGATAAATTTGAGTATGCAATGAGCTGTTAGGGTTCGCAGTACCGCAGGACAACAGCTTTCGATATGGGGCATGCCGATGATTGGACAACAGCAATGTAGATCAGGTTTCTAGCTTGACTGAAACAAGATCGCGCTTTGACTTGATGAAAGGAAGTCTCTTTTCCACTCCTTCCATTTATTGAAGAAGCAGTCTACTCGCCATCAACAAGTCAAAGCGCAGGGCGCAATTACAAGGCGCTGATTCGCTGGAAGACATAGCCTCGCGAAAAGTTGTCACAGGTGTAGGTTTTTTGCGTGAGCTTTGTCCAGGTCGCCATTGCGTCAGTGTTAGCTAGGAAGGCAGTTGATTTGCCAACATTCTCAAAGTCTCCACCCCACAGGAATTTAAATGTACCCGTTCTTTCCTCGTTCGCGCCGTAGCTTGGAAACATAGCCGTAACACCATGACTAATATTGTTGGCATCAAGATACGCATTCCAGCCTTGGAATGCTGCATTGACATCGCTCGGCCCCTTGCCCTTTTCAAGCTTGCAATCAAACATATAGCCAAAGGCTGATTCTAATTTGGCCACGATGCTGGGTCTGACCTCGACATTGTTGACATGCTGGGTTGCGCAAGTCATAACCTGCTGCATATCGGCACCAAGCTTTTGTCCGGCATTGGTCGTATAAAAGCTTTGTAGTCCAGACATCTCGTCAGCATGGCTGGGCCAAAATCCTATCAGTAAGAAGTCAAAGTCATAACCATTGGCGGGTTTGTAATGGGGCATCGCCATCCACATATCAAAATTATGTCCCTCTGCTGTCAACCAGTGACGAGCGTCTGCCAATATGGCATTCACATCATTCATGGAGGCACCAGGATTGACATTGCAAGCTTGCACTTGTCCCGGCGTCATGAGTGGGTCGTCTGCGTAGGCTGTCGCGAAGCCAATGGATAATAATGCGAATACGATGATGTTCATAAACTGCTTCATGATTTGCTTCCTTTGACGATTAAGTTGCTAGGGGTTTGATATAGCCGATAGGTGCCTTTTTAATCCTCGACTGAAGATGACTAAAATGATGACAAGAGGCCCGGCGCGGCTATGACGGAGGGGTTGCCGCTTCGCCGGGACCTGTTGTCTAGAAACCAAAGACGATCTTAACGATAGCTTGTGATTACTAGTGTCAT
>DGOD01000059.1:4424-6526 GCA_002389265.1 Gammaproteobacteria bacterium UBA4475 | reverse complement strand
CGACCCCATTTATTTTCAAAATTCAAGAACTTGTTTTAAGCCTAGCGGGGCCCCGACAGGGACTCTGCTAGGTTGATATCAGACCTTTTAGTACAGCGTTGCTAACGAGGCCGAATCCCAATCAGCCAGTTCATCATGCCGGCCCTCTTTGATCTTTTGGGCCCAATCGGGGTCTTGCAGCAAGGCGCGACCGACCGCAATCATGTCGAACTCGCCGCGGGCGAGTCGTTCGACCGCGAGTGAGATAGGCTGTGTTTTTGACGCCTCACCCTGGAAACTGCCGATAAAATCAGAGGATAAACCAACCGAACCCACAGTAATCGACGGTAGTCCGGTGAGCTTTTTACACCAGCCGGCGAGATTCAAGCCTTGCTCACCATCCACCTCTGGATATTCCGCTTCCCACCAGCGGCGCTGGCTGGCGTGCAAGACATCAACGCCTGCATCAACAAACACTTTTAAGAACGCTTCGAGCTGCGCCGGGGTTTCTGCCAGGCGCGCACTGAAATCCTGTTGCTTCCATTGTGACCAACGCAAGATAATTGGCATGTCTGCGCCCACTTGGGCACGGCACTCGGCAATGACCTCGCCAGCAAATTTAGCGCGCTCAACCAAGCCGCCGCCGTATCGGTCGGAGCGCGTATTCATGACACCCCAAAAAAATTCGTCGATTAAATAACCATGGGCGCCGTGTATCTCAACGCAATCGAACCCTAAGCGTGCGGCGTCGCCTGCTGCATTGGCATAGGCCATGACCATATCAGCCACTTCGCTTTCGGAGGGTTCAGGCTGCACTTGTGAGCCAGTATGGGAGCGACCGGAAGGGCTATCTGAGTGGGCATCGGGTTCGGGGCCGGTACCGGGTTGGCGCATCATGCCCACATGCCAAAGCTGTGGGCCGATTTTTGCAGGGGTTTTATGCGTGGCTTCGACCACGTTTGACCAGCCTTTTAAGGCCTGTTCAGCATGGAAGTTGGGTACTCTGGGGTCGTTGGACGCGCCACCGCGGCCGACAGTTGTGCCTTCTGTGATCAATAGCCCGACATCCGCCTCACCACGTCGCTGGTAATAGGCGGCAACATCTTCGCCGGGAATACCATCAGGGGAGAAGGAGCGGGTCATGGGCGCCATGACGATGCGGTTCGGCACGGTCATGCCGCGAATGGTCATGGGCTCAAATAATGATGCTATGTCAGACATTCAGGGGTCCTTGATTGGTCAAATTAGGTCCAGCCAGATAGAAGACCGCGCATGGCGTCGCGCTTCGATTCTTGGCACAAAGTAGCATACCGAAGAATCCTGAAGACTGCATTCCGTCGCACAACATTAGGGCGACATCACTGCTAGATATCGGTGCTAATCGGTAAAAGTGATTGCTTGGCGGGTTCAAGCGAGCCCTGTAAACCGCCGTGTATAGTTGATTGAGCTGATTGGAAACGATGACCATGACCCGAGCCAGTATCTGTAGATTGCCCCTACCGATGAATAATTGGGGTCGGGGTAAAATTTATATTTGCTTTACACCAATTAATTTTCTTATTCAGCCCTGCTGACTTATAGGTTGCACTCGGATGCTTGCTGGGTTTAGCTGGGGTCGTAAGATGGCCTAGGCCTTTATCGAAGGAAAGGATATATGAAACACGGACTACTGGTGCTATTGGCGTTGACCGTCTTGGTGGGCTGTGGGCCAACGAAGTCCATGAGCCAGACGTCTGACGGCGCGACGCTTTCCGAGTCTCAACGTCTCAATCAGTGGTTGGATGGTGAATTTGAGACTTATTTAGACTTTAGCCCTATGTCGAAGACGCGACTGGGTGATAAAAGCGATTATGACAAATTAGATGACCCATCGGATGCCGCCGCAGATGCGCGTCTTGCTTGGCGCCG
The DNA here is from genome assembly GCA_002389265.1 of Gammaproteobacteria bacterium UBA4475. Classification (GTDB taxonomy): domain Bacteria; phylum Pseudomonadota; class Gammaproteobacteria; order Pseudomonadales; family Azotimanducaceae; genus UBA4582. Next base: position 4,639 of record DGOD01000059.1, on the reverse strand, counting down.
GGTGAGTGTTGCAAGCCTAAAAGCGGAGTTTGATCGTGACGCGCTGGAACCTGAAGCCAAACGCTCGTATGACCTGTGGGTGTTTATGTTAGATCGCGCTGAAGCCTCGTTACCCTATCGCCGGCATGAGTATGTGTTTGGCCGAAACGGGCCGCACACAGGCCTGCCGAACGCTCTTATCAACTACCACAAGGTGGATAGCGCAAGCGATATGC
>DGOD01000059.1:0-4336 GCA_002389265.1 Gammaproteobacteria bacterium UBA4475 | reverse complement strand
AAGCTCGCGGCCGCAGCCGGTATTCGCGCGCCGTATTTTGACTATGACGTTGCAATGAGTCAGATTCAGCGGGTGACCCGCGGCGCGCCCTTTACGGGCGAGGGAACCTCGGCGCTATGGGCGGATATTACGGCTAAAGTCGATGCGTTGGTGTTGGCCGAGTCGATTACAGCCGTCGAGGCCGAAGCGCTGAAAGCCGAGGCGAAAACAGCCATCCTGCAGTCGATGGAGCCAGCGTACGATCGGATCAATGCGTGGCTTGAAGCGGACCGCGATAATCTTCCAGATACGGCAACCGGGGCTTGGGCACTGCCCGAGGGTGCGGCCTTTTATGCCTATCGCCTGAAGCAGATGACAACCTTACCGCTGACGGCCGAGGCCATACACCAAACGGGACTCGATGAAGTTACCCGAATTCAGACAGAGATGAACGCGATTCGCGAGTCGGTGGGCTTTAAGGGCAGCCTGCAAGACTTTTTTACGCACCTGCGCACCAGTGACGAATTCTATTTTGATAACACCGATGAAGGCCGGGAACGCTACTTACAGTTAGCCCGAGACTTTATCAGTGGCATCGAGGCCAAGTTGCCAGACTATTTCGGGATTCTGCCTAAGGGGCCACTTGAGGTGCGTCGGGTGGAAGCTTTTAGAGAGCAAGCCGGTGGTGCAGCGCATTATATGCGGGGCACCAAAGACGGGAGTCGGCCGGGCGTATTCTATGCGCACTTAGCAGATATGCAGGCGATGTCGATTTTTCGACTTGAAAACTTGGCTTATCACGAAGGCTTACCGGGCCATCATTTGCAAATTGCGATTCAACAAGCGTTAGAAGGCTTGCCGCAGTTCAGAACCTATCATGGTTACACTGCGTTTAGCGAAGGCTGGGGGTTGTATTCAGAATGGCTTGGTAAGGAAATGGGGTTCTACCAAGACCCCTATAGGAACTTTGGCCGGTTAACCGGTGAGATCTGGCGGGCAATCCGACTGGTCGTTGATACCGGTATTCACGCCAAGGGTTGGACGGAAGCCGAAGCCATTGACTACGCGCTCACCAACTCGCCGCGACCAGCGCCGACGGTCAAGTCCGAGGTTCGACGCTATTTCAACCTGCCAGGTCAAGCAACCGCCTATAAAGTGGGTATGCTGGAAATTCAGCGGATCCGAGGCAAAGCAGAAGCGGCCTTAAAAGACCAGTTCGATATTCGTGATTTCCACGATCAGGTCTTGGGTAGTGGACCCTTGCCAATGCCTGTGCTCGAGCAGAAAATTGATGAATGGATTGCAGCGAGTTTATAGCGCATTGATTGCATAGGCAGCGACTCATTGTATTTACGAGGCCAGATCAAACGCCGCAGAAGTTGGCCTAGGCCTAACCTTTAGCACGCGCTCAGGCTTTTCTCGGTAAATGCTGGCCGCTTGTTAGCATGATAGTAATCCGCGATCTTTAGCAGGACGTGGCGGTATAATACAGATACAAACCGGCTCAAGGTTGTTTCTACAACGCGGCCAACAACACTAACCGAAAACGAAAACGAGGCAACATCGTGACAGAGAACATTACATCGCACGCTCTTAAATTTATCTCGCTGGACGACGCCGCAGCCATGACTCAGGGAACGCGCATCACGTTCATTCCTGGCATCCAAGCGTTGTATTCTGAGGCGCTCAAAAATATCTGTTACGTCAAGGGCATACCAGTTATTCGAGCCTTGCATCCGATGATGGGTGTTGACAAAGAAACCGGTGAAGATCGGCAAGCGCGCTTGTTTGAGCTCACCAGCCAAACTGGCTTGCCCACCATGTTCTTTGACGACGAACGGCCGCGAAATGTTTGGACCGAGCAACTGGCGCTTGCAGAAAGTATCGGCAGCCCCAGCAGCCCAGCGTTGATTCCCGACGATTATAAGCACCGGGTTGAAATGTTTGGGTTGTGCGCCATAACCCTGGCCGAAGATGGGCTGGTTTGGAATATGCGGATCTTGAATGATGGTGCTTTAAGCCGAAAGTACGGATACAACGCGCGTACTAGCGCGGCAGCACCTGGAAAAATTGTTGAGATTATTTCGGTAATCGATGCCTGTCTCGAACAACAGGCACAGCGCGGTTCTCAATACCTGGTTGGTGATGCCGTAACGGCTGCCGATATCTACTGGGCAACGATGAGTATGTGTATTACCGCAACACCACCCGATATCATGCCGGTGACGCAGCAAAATCAGGGGATGCTGAAGTTCTTCGCGTCGAACTCGAAACGGCCAGAGATCGCGCAAGTACTCTCCACCCGGATAATTGATCATCAACGCTACATTTTAACGACCTATTGTGAAACGCCAGCCGTTTTAGGTGGCGATCTGCTGTAGATCAGGCGATCAACGCGCATATGGTGAGACCGCTGCTGCACTCGACGTTTTTGTTTCGAGCGATTTTGGTAGCGGATCAACGTCTCTGAACCGCTGTCTGTGGCGCAGCTTGATCCGAGGCCAATCAAACTGAAGCCTGACGTTATGCAAAGGATCTATTTTTCTACTGAGCATAGTTTCACCTATGCCAGATCGACGATTGCGAAGATGATTTGTTAGACTAATTTCCTCGGACGCTTGACCGCGCAGACATTCAGCCGTTTTTTTGACTGAAGCACCCGCTATCCAAAACCCAAGTTCTGTCATATCGCACGGCCTGCCGGAATAATTAGGGTCGGGGTAAAATTTACATTTGCTTTTGGCCGTTTAATGTTGATGGCATAAACGAGCGCAAGTCGCGGTCATAATATAGGCTTGCACTGCGTCAGTAACACTGATGAGCCGGGCGCGGGTGGATAAATGTAAATTTTACCCCGACCCCAATTATTTCAATCTAACAACCTCGAGAGGCGACTAGCCTGACCAGATCCGCTTCCACCTGGGTATGCGGGATGGCTGTTGCTTCTGCAAGTGGCGCTGGGAGATAGCCTGCCGGATCCCGTCGAACCGGATTCATGTTATCGACGATCAAATAACTTCGGTCCTGCAAGCTCGATGATTTGCAGTTATTTGAAATGAAGTCTGGTAATGCCTGAAAACCCGTATCCAGATCCGCACTGACGGGGTTCACCGATTGATTCGGCGATTCAATTTCCACAGTGCCATCAATGCCGCGCTGGGAGGAAGCAGAGATCAGAGTTTCTGTATCGGCAAGGAAGTTATCAGCAACCAGATCAATATTACCACCTGTACCTGCATTTGCCTGAGCAACGATCTGGCTCTGTCGGATTGTAAACAGTTCCGGATCGATATTTATGTTGCCCCCACCGCTACTCTCTGTGACACCGTTTGCCGAGGCTGAGATGATACTTTGATCAATTCGTATTCGATTCAATGTTTGTATATTGATACTACCACCGCCACTAAGTGCCGAAGTCGTCTGAATCGAGCCCCCGACAATCTGCAAAATCTCAGGAACGAGCAAGGTAACATCACCCGCATCACTAGCACCAGTTGCAGATGAGGAAATGCCAGCTTGAGAAAAAATATTTAGCTTATTTGCCTTAATTAGAATATCACCGCCAACACCATTTCCTGTAGTGTCTGAACTGATTACGCTGTTGTTAAGCAAACTTCCTTCAACTGCAGCAATCTCAATCCGACCAGCATTCCCATCACTGTTGGCAGATGCACTTAATGTCGATTGGTTTAATCGGAGTGTTCCAGTATCAATCACCAAATCGCCACCAGAACCTGGTGTTGTCGTTACCAAAGTGATCAAACCATTATCAATGTTCAACTCACCAGTAGAAATAGATATGCTTCCAGCGTCGCCGCTGCCGCCACTGGACCGGCCGTTTAGGTTACCTTGATTTAGGATATCCATCCGATCAGCGGCAATAAAGATAGTACCTCCTTTGCCGGCGCCCTCGGTTTCAGTGATCAGGGTAGATCCGTCGACCAAGACCGCGCTCCCACTTAATCGAATAAACCCTCCTGCGCCCGATCCTAGTGTTGAGCTATCGAGTCTTGTGCCAGTTAGCGAAATGTCTGCTGCTAGTAGAAAAATATCAGCACCTTGGCCGGCGCCAAGTGTTTCGCCTTGAATAGTGCTATCCGTCGCAGTGATAGCATCTGCTGTCAAAGTAACTTGTCCCGCATTTCCCACAGTTAAGGTTTTGGTTGCGATCAAGCTGTTGTCGAGTGCCAGGCTAGTCCCCGTGATGTTCAGCACCCCTGCATCGCCGCTGCCACTTAATGCAGAGATGTTAATCTCGCTATCTTGACCAAGTGCTATTTCAGGCGACTTGATTTCCACTAGACCACCGGCACCACTGCCTCCAACCTCCGCCTCTATGCGAGCGTTCGTCAGATTG
>DGOD01000084.1:3023-8132 GCA_002389265.1 Gammaproteobacteria bacterium UBA4475 | reverse complement strand
TAGACTGTTCAGGAATTTCTGATACCGGTCCTGAGAAGCCCGTCGGGTTTGTCAGGGGCAGGATTGATAGCCGGTTTATGGGATGAAGGCGCGTGGAGGGACGCCGCCGAGCATGCGATTAAGCATGCTGGCGAGAAAGCGTGACAACTAGTACTGGAATTCCGGCAAATTAACCACTAAACCGTCCAGTGCATCGGTCACCGGAATCTGACAAGACAGACGTGAATTCGGCTCACGATCAGGATTCAGGTCAAGCATTGACTCTTCCTGTGCAGTTGCTGCTGCCAACTTACCGATCCAGGCATCATCAACGATGACATGGCAAGTGGCGCAGGAGCATTCACCACCGCAATCAGCGTCGATACCAGCGACCATGTTGTCGAGAGCCGCATTCATGACCGTAGAGCCATTGACTGCTTCAACAACGATCTCGTTGCCGTCGTGTTGGATGAACTTGATTTTCGCCATTGTGAGCTCCTTGGTGGTTATCATGATGCAAGATATCAAAAAACGACACCTTTATAAACAGGTCATGGGTTATGTAAAAGGTGAAATCAGGCCAACTTTAGATAAATCATTGACGCGCCTTGAAAACCCAGCAAAAGGCGGCCGGGTGCAGGTTCAGGCTGGCCCCTAAGTCATCTTTCTAAAGCAGTCTCGGAGTTCCCCGATAAAGGCTTCAGGTTGTTCTAACGCGGCGAAGTGCCCGCCTTTTTGCAGCACATTGAAGTGAACCAGATTGATGAAACGCTTCTTCGCCCAGCGTTCCGACGTCTTGAAAATCTCTTTAGGGAAAATGCTGCAGCCGACTGGCAGATTGATGGGGTCGTTACCGGTTCTGCCGAAGCTCTCCCAGTAGATCCGTGCCGAGGAGGCGCCCGCATCGGGCAGCCAATAAAGCATGACATTGTCCAACAACTCATCACGGCTGATGACGTTCTCAGGGTGCCCGTCGCAGTCAGTCCACTGGTAGAATTTCTCGATAATCCAGGCAGCTTGGCCAATGGGCGAGTCCGCCAGCCCATAGCCCAGAGTCTGCGGTCGGGTTGCTTGCTGCTTGGAATAGCCGGAGTCGTGATCCTGGTAAAATTTGAGGCCGGCCAGAGTGGATTTCTCCAGTTCGCTCAGGTCGTTCATGGTCTCGGGGTCGGGCGGAACGATGGGCATGGTGATATGGATGCCCTGGCAGTTGCCGAGATTCTGCGCGCCGATCATGCTAGTGACGATGGCGCCCCAGTCGCCGCCCTGGGCAAGATAATGGTCATATCCCAGACGGACCATTAGAGTGTTCCAGGCGGTGGCAATCTTGGCAATATCCCAGCCAGGTGTGGTGGGTTTACCGGAAAAACCAAACCCCGGCAGTGTCGGACAAACCAAGTGGAACGCGTCGTCTGCGCTGCCGCCGTGTTGAGTCGGATCTGTCAAGGGTGCAATGACTTTTTGGAATTCGACGATGGAACCTGGCCAGCCGTGGGTCAACAGTAAGGGGCGAGCATTGGCGTGGGGTGAGCGGATATGTAGAAAATGAATGTCGAGCCCGTCCAGTTCAGTGAGGAACCCGGGGGACACATTAAGCTTTGTCTGACGTGCCGGCCAGTCGTAGTGATGTAGCCAGTAATCCTGAATTTCTTGCATATAGGCCAAGGGAATGCCCTGGCTCCAGTCGTCGGGGGTCTCCTTGTCAGGCCAGCGGGTGAGCGCCAGGCGAGTTTTTAAATCAGCAATTTGCTGAGCCGGAATATCGATAGTAAAGGGTCTGATATCGCTCATTGTGGTCTATTGATCCTCTTGCATAGTAACGACAATTTTGCCGATGGCTTTACGATTTAGCATCTTCATTAAGGCGCTACCGGCTTTCTTGAGTGGTAGCGTCTCGCCAGCAGTTGGGTTGATTCTACCTGTTGCGATCCATTCCATTAATGTTGTCATGACTGGCCGGGATTGATTGGGATTCGCCGCCAGATAACCACCCCAGTTGACGCCGATGATCGAACAACGTTTGAGTAATGCCAGGTTGAGGGGCACCTTAGGGATATCGCCAGTGGCAAAACCCACTACCAAAAATCGACCGTCAGGACTTAGTGAGCGTAGCGCAGGTTCAGCATAGGCACCCCCGACCGGGTCATAGACGACATTTAAGGGTCGACCATCGAGAATCTTCTGCAAATCTTTGCGCCAATCCTCCTTGCTGTAGTCAAGCACATGATCAGCGCCCAGCGCCAGGCACGCATCGCGTTTCTTCTTAGTCGAGGCCGCGGCGATCACTTCGGCGCCGAGGGCGCGGGCTATGTCGATCGCCGCGACACCAACACCACCGCTGGCGCCTAGAATCAGCACGATTTCCTTTGGTTTGACTTTCCCGCAGTAGATGAGACCGTGGTAGGCGGTGCAATAATTCACCAGAAAGCTGGCGGCACTCTCATGTGATAGCGTCTCAGGTATCGCGGTACAGGACTTCTCATCCAGACAAATGAGCTCGGCCAGACCGCCATTGCGGGGCATGGCCAAAATGCGCTGGCCAACTCGCAGGTGTTTGACCTTGTTGCCGGTCTTCTCAACCACGCCGGATATCTCATTGCCGGGAATAAAGGGTAAGGCTGGTTTGATTTGATACAAGCCCGCGACGGTCAAAGCGTCCACATACCCCAGTCCGGTGGCCTTAATTCTAATCAAAACTTCGTTGGGTGCCGGTACCGGATCATCGAGTTGACTGATGGTTAAGTCGGCTGGAGACTTGAATTCTTGACAGACAATAGCTCGCATGGTGCTTTCTCAGATACTTGAAGGGAGAATATACCACAGTCAGATTTCTGGCAAAGATGCCAATTGCTACATAATTGACATATGATCAAATTTTATCATTCGGGTCGGGTGCAATGCAGGCGATAAAGTCAGAATTGTCGGTGCCAGCCACAGCTAGCGATATCCTGAAGAATGCTCGAAGCTTAAAGCGCTGGTTGAATTCAAAATCTAACGATATTGAGTTGGCGCGCTGTCTTGGTCCTAGCGTGGTAGAGTTGTTAACAGCAGCAGGTGTTTTTCGGATGAATATGCCTGTGAGTTGGGGTGGTCCTGAAATCAGTTCACCAGAACAGGTGCGGATTATTGAGGAGATTTCGCGGGGTGATGCTTCAGCGGGCTGGTGCGCCATGATAGGCAGCGATTCCGGGCTATATTCCGGTTATCTGCCGGAGAATATTGCCCGCGATCTCTATCCCCATCTTGACATGATACAGGCCGGTTGGGTTTATCCCGTAGGGCGCGCAGAGGAGGTCGAAGGCGGTTACAAAGTCTCCGGTAGCTGGCAGTTTTGTAGTGGTTCATCCCATGCAGATATGATCGTAGCGGGTTGCACAGTTTATCGAAATGGTGAGCGGCTAATCGACGCTAACGGACAACCTGAGTGGCGACTGATGCTGGCTGCAAAGGAATGCTGGAAAATTGAAAATACCTGGCATACCACGGGTTTGAAGGGTACGGCGAGCAACGATTATTCAACTTTGGGCAATGATTTAATGGTCCCTCGGGAGCACACCTTCAGTTTTTCTGAGCCAATCAGAGAGGGGGCGCTGTGGCGCAAACCCGATGCGGTGTTGAGGAAAATGGTCGGCGTGCCCTTAGGCGTCGCTCGCCAGGCCATCGATGAGGCGCAATCTGTCCTGATGGAGAAAAGTCACAGGTTGTCCGGAGTATCCTATAAACAGGCGGCTACTGTGCAGGCTGGCATTGCTGATGCGGAAATGATTCTCGGCGGTGCCAGGTCTTATGTCTATGCGTCGTTGGATACCCAATGGCAGCGATTGGTGGATAACGCGCCTTTAAGCGCTCAAGAGCGGGCCGATGTCTGGTTGTCTAGGCTCAATGCCTTTCAAGCAGCTCGCGACGTGACGCGACTGTTGTATGACCTGATCGGTGCCGATAGCATCTATACCTATCGCACCTCGCTGGATCGGGGCATGCGCGACGCGCAAACTATGTGCCAGCACTTGGTGGCGCAGCGTAACACTCTGGCTGATGTTGGGAGCCTCTTACTCGCCGTCGATCGTGAATTCCCGAGATCTATCATGCTCTAACTGGGTAGGTATTATATTATGACAGTAGGTATTGGTGTTGGACTCTCTCGATTTCCCTTTGCGGGCGCGCAAGGCTATTGGGAATGGGTACAGATGTGTGAGGAGTCAGCCGTAGACTCGATCTGGCAAACAGATCGACTGGTGTCGGCAGAACCCATGTTGGAGTGCTTGGCAGCGATGGCGGCGTTGGCAGGCGCAACCCGGCGAATTCGATTTGGGATGAACGTTGCCTCAATCGCCCTGCGTGATCCGCTGGTGACCGCTAAACAATGCGCGACGATTGATTTTTTGAGTCAGGGGCGGCTGGTGCCGGCTTTTGGTCTGGGTAGTGCCCTCGGAATGGACTATAAAGCGACCGGTACCAACACGAGAAGGCGGGGTAAGAAGGCGGACGAAGCCCTTGAACTGGTCCGTCGTCTCTGGCAGGAAGACAGCGTAGATTTCGATGGTGAATTTTTCCAGTATGACAAAGCCTGTATTTCACCCAAGCCTTATAGTGCGCATTTACCATTGTGGATTGGTGGTTCCAGTGAGGTTGCTATGCGTCGAGTGGCGCGTTATGGCACCGGTTGGATAGGCGGTCTAGACTCACCTGAGCAGGCTGGGATTATGGTGCGGGGAATCAAGTCGGCGTTACTCGAGACCGGCAGGCAAATCGATGATGATCATTATGGCGCGAGTTTTTCCTTTCGGTTTGGCCACGCTGAAGAGCCAGTCGCGCAGCGCGCGGTTAAAGCCTTGCAGCAACGTCTTGGCAAAGACCCTGGCCCCTTCCTGGTCATAGGTGATGCCGCGGCCATCGTGGCGCGAATCCAGGGCTATATTCAGGCGGGCTGCTCGAAATTCGTGTTGTTGCCTATAGCCAGTGATGATCGGGATGTGATGATTCAGACTCAGCGTTTGATCGATGAGGTATTGCCAGCGTTTTAACCCATTTGTCGTCCGACCGGTCTAGCACAGTAGTTTGAGTCTGGAAATACGCCCTTAAGCCCCGGCATCGGCGGGATCGAGCTGCTGTAATGTCACGACAATAGCC
>DGOD01000084.1:0-2981 GCA_002389265.1 Gammaproteobacteria bacterium UBA4475 | reverse complement strand
ATCAATTGGTTCAGAGCGATGATTTTTTCCAGGCCGGGCACCGCTATATAGGCGCGGCGTTGGCCGTTACGTTCCACCCTAATATGCGGATTCGCCACCAGCGGTTGGTGCCAACCGGCATCGGCGCTGGTGGGAAGATATTGATAGTCTGGATCATCGACGATCCACAGGCGGGTTTCATTGGGGTTGACCATCGGTATTCTGGGTTCAAGAATAACGACCTCCACTCGCTCTGACGCCACCGACTGTAGGCCGAGCACGTGTGGCGGACAGGGTTGCAGTGAGTTGAATGCTTGATCGGTCGTAAAGCGCATGACCGGTGGCGTCTAACCGGCTGCAGAGGTTATTGTTCGCTGCGAGGTAGTCAGCCAACAAGTTTTGTCTGATAAAGATTACGAGGTAACTTGCGCAGGGCAGTCATGGGGCTATAGCGTCTATGACGTCAATGTGGTGGGAGCTAAACAGGCATGAATGAATCACAGCCGCCGGTAAAAAAGACTGGCATTTTCTATACCAAGGCACCACCAGGCGTGGTGGTGATGTGGCGCGACGAAGTGATGCAGCGCTACTCCTCAGTAGACGAGTTAGTGGAGACTCATGTCAAGGGCATGGCTGCCCTTGAGCGCGAGATGGAACGGATTTTGGAGGCGCAGTATCGTCCCGATCCCGACTGACATAGCTCGCCGGATCGATCAGTTTAACCCGTAAACAAGTCGCAGAAATCGGGTTCTGTATCGAAGAGGCTGTCTGCTGGCGAATGTCTTGCACCCTAAGGTCCGTTGCAATGTCGACCCGGCGGCCAGCGGTTTGTTGGATCCAGTGTTCAAGCATGGATTCAAACCCCGTAGACAGCGCGGTCTTATCATCATACTCACGTACGAAGGGTTTACTGTTATAGGAATCGAGGTAGACTTCCAGGCGGTGAAGGGTCATGGCATTTTTCCTTACGTTGTTGTTCGACAGCCGAGGGTTCATTAAACTTGGTGTTGAGCAAGGAAAATGTGCTGATTGTCACAAAACGTGAAACCAGCAGTCCGTCAGGTGTCCGTGACCTCATGAGGATCTAGGGTGCTTAGCTTTGACGTAATTGCTGTTAACGAGGTACATGTGAATGCTCGAATTGATTGACGCCAAGGCTCATGGTTGGGATCCAAAGGGTCTCCAAACAGTGAGCGATTTCGCACAGAGTGCCGGTAGTGCGCAGTTGATGATCAAGCATTCTGCTGGTCTGTTGATTGATGCGAAATTCGAGGCGCAGCCGGTGGATGTATTTGCGGTGCAAAAAGGTCTCGTGGCGATTCTGGTTGGGATGGCGCAGGAAAAGGGTTTCCTGGAAATTTATGATCATATTAATCACCATCTAGAACCAGAGTGGACTCAGCTATCGCCTTGGGATGAAGCAAAGTTAAATGTCGAAACGCTATTAACCATGACTACGGGTATGGACGATGCGCTAGGTTTGTGTGGTGAGATCAATAAGACTTGGCGGTACAATAATGTTGCTTATGGCTATCTAAAGCAGTTGTTGGAGCAATCGACGGGCAAGACTTTGTCGGTGTTGACTGACGAGTGGTTGATGCAACCCTTGGGTATGAGCCAGACTCGGTGGCGGGCGCGAGACCAAGTATTGCCAGATGGAACCCCCATGACCGGCCTGGTCTCGACGGCTGCCGATCTTGTCATGCTGGGAGATATGATACTGAATCGAGGTCGAGTGGCAGGCGAGACGATTTTCGGCGATGCCTATTACCTCGACGATCTGATCAAACCAGGATCTGCCATGAACCCGGCCTGGGGCTGGTTTTGGTGGAATAACAATCAGTCACACTTTATGTTGCCTGGCAGTGATAAGACTTATGCGGGTGTGCCATTGCCTGATGCGCCCCAAGACCTGTTTTCAGCCCGCGGTGCCTTTGGTAACTTTCTGACGATTGTGCCGAGTCTCAATATAGTTGTGGCGAGAACGACAAGTCCCTCATCAGCTAATAATTCACAGAAAAATTTCGAGGGAGAGTTTTGGCGGCATCTGATGGCGGCGAGAAGCTAGACTGATGTTTGGCTGTCGTCGCGCGGTGTGCGCACCCGAATCACACCTTCCTGCAGGGCGGATGCGACGAGCTTGCCTGCGCGAGTGTAGAAAGCGCCGCGGTTAAACCCCCGACCTGCACCAGCTTGGGTGGTGTCCTTGATGTAGACCAGCCAGTCGTTGACATCCACATCGTGATGGAACCACAGTGCGTGATCGAGACTCGCCACCTGTAGTTGGTTTTGTTGTACCTCGCGGCGGTGCGGCAGTACCGCCGTGGATACCAGGCTCATGTCCGAGGCGTAGGTCAATAGATAACGGTGCAGACTCTGGACATCCGGTACGTGCGCTTGATATCTGATCCAGATCGGTTGGCTAGTATGGTCTTCAACCGGTCGGCCTCGTTGAAATATTGAACGAACTTCAAAGGGCCGTTCGCGCTGAGTCCATTGCGGGTTCGGATCACTGGGCTTGGTGGCGATGTCGCGATCGTCGACGAGACTTTCCGGCTCGGGTATCTCCTGCATGTCAATCTGGTGCGCGAGGCCTGGCTCTTGAATATGGAAGGAGGTGTCCATACTGAAGATGGCCTCACCGTTCTGGATGGCCTTGATGCGCCGCGTGGTAAAGCTCTTGCCATCTCGGATTGACTCAACCTGATAGATCACCGGCATGTCGGCGCGACCAGGTCGTAGGAAATAGCCGTGCAGCGAATGGCAGTGTCTGTCTGGCGCAACGGTGTTAGTCGCGGCCACCAGTGCTTGGGCGAGCACTTGGCCACCAAACAGGCGAGCACCAAAGCGGGCCTCGTTCTGGCCGCGCCAGACCTGAGTGTCGATACGCTCCAGTTGGAGCAACTGCAGCAGTTCTGTGGCGCGGTTAGAGGGTTCCAGGGGCGATGTCATCAGGCTGCGATGGGGTTCGGCGTTGAGTTGATGCTGATGGTTTCGTTCTC
>DGOD01000039.1:283-3581 GCA_002389265.1 Gammaproteobacteria bacterium UBA4475 | reverse complement strand
AGACAAATACCCGTCGCCACTGAAACATTAAACCCTAGGTTCGCATAGGGCATCGGGATATTGACGAGGTAATCGCAGGCCTTAGTTGTCCGCTCACGCATCCCACGCTCCTCGGAACCCATGATAATCGCCACATTACCAGTCAGATCCACCTGCTCAAGGGCCTGGTCGGCTTCCAGCAACGTCCCAACTATCCAGATGCCCCGCTGCTTGAGCTGTTCAATACAGCGGACCAGATTCACGACCTGCACCACTGGTACGATAGAGGCGCCGCCTGAGGCGGTTTTGGCGGCTGCAGCATTCAGCGGCGCGCTGTTGTCTTTCGGCACTATCACACAATGTGCGCCCAACGTCGCGGCACTACGCAAGCAAGCACCAAAATTTCGCGGGTCCGTTACTCCATCCAAGATCAGTAGCAACAGCCCTTCCGGGTTAGTCTCGAGAATCTGGTCCAGGGCTTTCTCGCCGAGCATCAACATCGGCGCTACAGTCAATGCGACACCCTGATGACTGATACTGGTCATCTCATCCAACTCTCTGTCAGTGGCCCGCTGAACCGGTATTGCCGCCGACTCCGCCAGCTCGACCAACGCCTCGACTCGCCGAGACAGCGAGCCTTCACGTACCGTCAGCGTATGGACTCCCTGCTTCCCCGCCAGCAATCGGCTTTCCACAGAATTAATACCAAACAGAACATCCGTAACCGCAGCCTCTTTCATTAACGCCGCCTGCGCTTAGGCGCGCCGATCTTCTCACCAGTCGCTGCCTCAGACTGAGCCTTAGGCTTTGCTTGGGACTTCAGCTGGTCGCTCGCCTGAGCCTTAACTTTGGGCTTCGACTTTGCTTTGGGCTTCGGCTGGTGATTCGCCTGAGCCTTGGCTTTGGGCTTCGGCTTGGCTTTTGAACGAGGCTTGCCGTCACGCTTTACGCCAGACTTGGTGCCAGTTTTTGACTTAGGCCCGGCGCCGCCCTTGGCTACATTCTTGTGCGGCTTGCGACGACTGATCAACGGTTCATGGGAGATGAGCTCGAAATCCATTTTTCGCTCAGTAACATTGACTCGAGCAACTTGAACGCTGACTGTATCCCCCATCCCATAGGTCACACCGGTTCGCTCACCCACGAGCGTCTGGCTCTGCTGATCAAATTGATAGTAGTCGCCAGCCAGTGTGCTGACATGGACTAGTCCCTCAACAAAAACATCCACCAACTCAACAAAAAATCCAAACTTGGCGACGCCGGTGATCACGCCGTCATGAATGTCACCGACCCGGTCACTCATGTAGTCACACTTGATCCACTCCAGCACTTCATAGACCGCGGCATCTGCACGACGCTCAACCAAGGACGTATGCTCACCCAACGCCAACACCTCTAGGGCCTCATAGGGGTAGTAGCTGGCCTTAGCCGGCTTGCCAAAGCGCAGAATCCAATCACTCAGTGTCGGGCCGTGAATCACGCTCTTGATCAGGCGATGCATCAATAAATCCGGGTAGCGTCGAATCGGTGAGGTGAAATGCGCATATTCTTTGTAACCCAAACCAAAGTGACCCTTATTTTCAGGCTGGTAAACGGCCTGATTCATTGAACGCAACAAGGCCATCTGTAACACATGGCTGTTCTTCTTCTCGCGCAATTGAGCGATGACCTGCTGGTAATCCAGGGTCGTGGGGTTCTCACTATCTTCCATCAAGACATTGAAGCGACCCAAGAAGCCACGGAGCAGCTCTACCTTCTCGGCAGTGGGGGGCTCGTGCACTCGAAACAGCCCTGGCTTGCCGTGCTTAACAATAAATTGCGCAGCACAAACATTGGCGCAGAGCATGCACTCTTCAATGATGCGGTGGGCGATATTCCGGCTACGAGGTGCAATGGAGCTAACGCTGCCTTTTTCATCAAAGAAAAATTGCAATTCTGTGGATTCGAACTCAAGGGCGCCCCGCTCGTGGCGCTTCTCCATCAAGACATCGAATAAATCGCGCAAATCCAGCAGCTTCGGGATCAACTCTGGATGATCAAAGGCTTCTGAGGGCGAATTGATCAGGCCAGCAACTTCGGTATAGGTCAAACGTGCAGCTGAGCGGATCACTGCCTCGTAAAATTTATAGGCAGTCACTCGCCCTTTGGCAGAGATTTGCATATCACAGACGATGACCAACCGGTCCACATAAGGATTCAGTGAACACAGACCATTCGACAGCTTTTCTGGCAGCATCGGCACGACATATTGTGGAAAATACACCGAAGTGCCGCGGGCAAAAGCCGCCTGATCCAGCGCCGAACCCACTTCCACATAGTGGGCTACATCGGCGATCGCCACCCGCAGTTGCCAGCCACCTCGGGATCTTGGCTCGCACAGCACCGCATCGTCGAAATCTCGCGCATCTTCACCATCAATGGTCACAAACGGCAGTTCGCGCAGATCCTGGCGACCTACCAGATCCTTTGCTCTAACCTCACTTGGCATGCGGTCGACCAAAGTATCCACTTCTTCATTCCAATCAACGGGTATGTCGTGGTTCCGTAAGGCAATCCCCACTTCCATATCTGGCGTCAGCTGTTCACCCAGGACTTCAACGATTTCGGCGGTCACATGGCCATGACCTTTGGGATGCTCAAGCACCTTAACGACAACAATCTGACCCTCTGGCTGCTGATCAACTTTGACCGCCGGCAGAAGAATGTCGAAATTGATCCGGTTATTCAGAGGATCAACAAAACACAAGGCCCCTTCGTGAAAGACCCGTCCGACGAGTTGATCGGTATTACGCTGGACGACCTCAACAATATCACCCTGCAGGCGGCCGCGCCGATCCTTGCCGCCGACTCGAACCTGAGCAATATCTCCATGGAAGACCTTGTGCATTTGCCGCTCTGAGAGAAACACGTCCTCTTCGCCTTTCGGCGTGACGAGGAAGCCATAACCATCAGAATGGGCGGAGATTTTACCGGTGATCAACTCCATCTTACTGGCGATGGCAAAGATATTGCGCCGGTCAACCACCAGCTGACCATCTCGAACCATAGCCCGAAGTCTATTTTGCAGCGCATCTCGCTGACTTTCTGCCTCTAGAGCAAGGGTTTTTGCCAGCTCTTTAAAGCTCATGGGCTCGCCGGCTTGCTCCATGCAGGCGAGGATGTGCTCTCGACTGGCGATAGGTTCTGCGTAGTTTCGCGCTTCGCGATGTTGAAATGGATCTTTTTTCATCATTCAATACCAGAGTATGATTGACAGCAATGATAGGCCTTAGTAATCTTCCGCGCCTCATTGCCGAGGTGGTGAAATTGGTAGACACGC
>DGOD01000039.1:0-229 GCA_002389265.1 Gammaproteobacteria bacterium UBA4475 | reverse complement strand
GTTCAAGTCCTCTCCTCGGCACCATAATTCCCTAGGGATTTATGGTTCTTTTATCCGTCGCACACCAGCTGCCACGGTGTCTTTCGTTATTTCGGCTCTGTAGGTTCTCTCTACAACCCTTCGCTTCATCAGCTGCTGACTGCAGCAACAATACAATCTGTCTTAATCTGCAGCCTGCAGCAATAATCTATCGTAAACCGGTGCGTTGGCGTTTCGCTGCCAACACTTG
>DGOD01000252.1 GCA_002389265.1 Gammaproteobacteria bacterium UBA4475 | reverse complement strand
TAGGTGAACATGGCTGGCACCAGATACAGTGCCAGTATCGCAGACCCCGCAACACCGCCGGCAATGGACATCGCCAAAGGTGGCCAAAACTGCCCGCCGGATAATATCAGGGGCAGGAAACCACCAATGGTTGTCACGGTAGTCGAGACGATATGCCGGGTCGAGTCCATCACCACAAACACGATCGCTTCTTTATCACCGCGCACAGCTAATTGGTTGGCTTTCAGCGCTGACAACACAATGATACCGCCGTTAATCGCCAGACCGATCAGCCCCAGGGTACCGATCAGGGCCATATAGCCGAACGGGTGACCAGACAGCCAGACGCCCAATAGTGCCAGACCAATACTCGACAGACCGATGATCCCAATGACCCCGGCGTAACGAAAAGAGTTCAGTGACAGAACAATCACCGCCACCATCAGCCAAAGGTACATGCTAAAGGTAGAAATAATATTACCGACCGCTTCGCCCCGTTCCTCTTCTTCACCACCAAATTGAATCCGGTACCCGTCCGGCACAACTATTGCCGCAGATGCCAACCGTTGGCGAAACTCGCCGATGGCCAGGGAAGGATAAGTGTAAGGCAAGAGAAATCCCGACACCGTATTGACCCGTTCGCCCTGATAACGATTAATATTTGTCGGCGAGGGTTCGAGTCGAATCTCTGCAACTTGCTCAAGGGGTATGCCACCATATCCTGCATATTGACTGTCGCTTGCGACGACAGTCGACGTCGACAGACGATCGAGATCACCGCGAACACGGTTATTAACCCGAACCATGATGGGGACTTCCGTGGAGCCTTCCATGACTGAGCCGGCATCGATTCCCGTGAGTTTGCCGTTGAGCTGTAGCGGCAGTTCCTGATTCCGCAAATTCAGCACGGCCAGTTTATTGGCCTTGGGATAGACTGACAACTGCGCGGAGCTGCCTGACAGCGTCGCCGTGGTATAGGTCACCTGTTCGATCTCAGATAGAAGAAATCTCAATTGCTCTCCCAGTTGCTTGAGCACGTCAAGATTCGGGCCTACAACTCGGATCTCGATCGGCGCGGCGAAGGGTGGTCCTTGCTCGAACGGCATGATCATGATTCGCGCCGCAGGAAATTCGGCTATCATAGTCTTTTGCAACAGCGGCAGAATTTTCAACGGATCATTGACCTCACGCGTAGTGACAAACCCACTGGCAAAACTGGCTACACCATCGTTGTTCTCCATCATATTGTAGTAAACTCGCGGCGCACCCTCTCCCACAAACCATTGGCTTGAGACCACTTCATCCATCGCAATGAGGCGCTGACGAACCCGCTCAACGACGACTTGAGTATCAGCTAACGAGGTATTAGCGGGTAATATAATCTGTACCTGAAATTGGTTCCGGTCCACCGGCGGGAAGAACGAACTGGTCAGCGTAGTCGCCAAAACAAAACCTGCCAGTGGCAGTACCATGGCAATGAGCACACCACCGCCAGGATGCTTTACAATCCAGCGTATCGAAAGTTGATAGTATCGTGCTAGCTTTGCATTGGTGTAACCCTTAATCCACCAAGAGTTCTGGTCTGTAGCTTTAATAGGAAACCGCTGATCAAGATAGGCGGCAAATGTTGGAATCAGCGTCATGGCCAGCAGAAAAGACGCTGCCACTGACAACATAACCGATACGGCCATGGCGCCTGTAAAGTCACCGGTACCACCGGGGCTGGTCGCAATCGGCATAAACGCGAATATTGTAGTGGCTGTCGACGCCAGCAAGGGCACAAACAGGTGCTTAACCGACTGACTCACCGACGCCGCAAGCGGCCTACCCCGACGCCGATTGATCTTGTACTCCTCGACCACCACAATCGCGTTATCGATGAGTAAACCCAACGCTATAATCAGCCCCGTGACTGACATTTGGTGCAAAGGGATAGACATAAAGCTCAAGCCAGCCAACACCATACAGAGTGTCAAGGGTAAAGCCGCACCCACTATGAGCGCCGACCTGGCACCCATCAAAAAGAACAATGCCAGCAGTACCAGAAGGATGGCTGCGGTCAGGTTCAATGTTAAATCGCTCAAGCGTGCTTGGGTGTAGTAATTCTGATCGATAACCACCTTCAACTGCACCTGATCGGGTAGCTCTTGGGCATAATCTGCTGCTATTACCTTAGCCGCTGCGGTCCACTGATCCACTCGACGCCCAGTTTCCATAATGGTTGTCACCAGGATGCTGCGCTTACCATCAATAATCGCTATTGCCTGCGGCGGATCAACATAAGTCTTAGACACGTCGGCGATATCACCGAGACGCATAAAATTGCCGTTGGGCTGTTTGCGAATCGCAATACTTTTGATCCGTTCGACAGAATCCAGATCGCCTTTGACTTCAACAATCAAAGAGCTACCTCGAGTATTGAGCTCCCCAGCGGCCAATTTAGTATCTGATGCTTGAATAATACGTGTTAGGTTGTCGATAGACAGATTGACCCGGGCTAGGGCGTCGGCATCGACCGCCACCAGAATTTCTTGTTCTGGCTCACCAAATAAATCTGTTTCTTTAGTGCCCGGCAACGCCGCCAAACGACTCTTTAATTCCGTGGCGATCCGTTCCTGAATTGAGTTGGGAGTGTTTTCGGCAACAATGGCAAAGCCCAGCGTCACCGCTAAAGGCCCGCGAGCCGTCAACTTGGGCGTTGACGCATCCTCAGGAAGGTCATTAGTCAAATTGCCCAGCTTGTCACGAGTCTCACTCCAGACCAGCTCGACCTGATCTTTGCCAACTGAGTCATACAACTCAACGTCTATATACGAATAGCCTGCTCGGGTAGTAGATCGCAGGGTCTTGATCTCGGGTACTTCCCGCAGAGCATTCTCGACCTTCTCCGTCACCAGCGTTTCCATCCGCAACGCCGAGGCGCCAGACATATAGGTTTCGACGCTGGCATAACGCTCCGTCATGGTGGGATCTTCTTGCCGGGGCAGGTTGAAAAAAGCCGAAATACCCGTCAACAGGATAAAACCGATCGCCAGGTAAGTCAGGCGCGGCAGTCGAAAAAACAGGTCTCCCAGGCCTGAGCTTGGACCCCCGGCTGGCCTCACGCCTGGTGGTAACATAGGATTATTCACGGGCCAGACTCGGGCTTGCAGATCCCACGACGGGGTTTTCGCGGGTGACATCTACCCGTTGTCCGGGAACGATCCTGGCGGTCCCGGCTGAGACAATGCGTTCGCCGTCCCGAAGCGTGCCACGAACAAAGACCGCGTCGTCGCCCCGATGCAGGATTTCCACCAGACGTGTTTCGACGGTCTGCCCACCTGCTCCTGACCTGATAACGAATACCGACCACAGGCCACGCTGACTTTCCGATAATGCGCTCAACGGCAGCCAGAAACCCGGCTCATCAACCTCGGCATTCATCACCAGTTCGGCAACGGTGCCCGCATACAAGCCCGCATCAGCCAGACGAAACACGGCGGTCACGGTTCCCGTGACCACATCAGCGACCGGTAAAATCGCCGTGAGTCGGCCACTAACGGAACGATTCATGACATTGAAACGATAAACCTGATCCTCTCGTAGATAAGCGACCATGGCATCAGGTATGCCAACCTTGAGCTCGAACTCACCCCGCTCAATCAGGGTCATCACCACTTGCCCTGGCGAGACAATACTACCTTCGTCTACCTGCCGAGTCTGGACGATGGCATCAAAAGAGGCTGTGATTCTGAGCTTTTCAAGGCGCACAGCCGCTAACATTAGCTTAGCCGCTGCCGCCTGCAGCTGGGTCTTCAGGACCTCAACCTGGGCAGATTCGATCTCGCTCTGTATCTGCAGTTCATCAAGCCGCTGCAAAGCGCCATGGCCCTTAACAACTAAATCTTTATAACGCTGCAGGCTTGATAGGGAGAGTTCAAGGCGAGCGCGCTGAGCAGAATGACGGGCTTGGGCGCTTTGGACCTCAGCCTTGACCGCCCGATAATCGGCACGGCTGGCCGCAGGGTCGAGTTCGATTAATAGGTCACCGACTTTTACCTCGTCGCCCTCCTCCACTGCGACCCGGGCCACCACACCGCCGGTTTCAAATCCGGGCATGCTCGTACGCAGCGGGCTCAATAAGCCGGCATAATGTCGACTCACAGTGTAAGACGGTTGCTGATACACAGTGGTCGCCGTGACTGGCAGCAGATCGGCAGATGCCAGCGTCGGTGTGAGCATCGACACGATGATCGTTAACAGGGCTAGCAGGCGCAGTATTCGCAAGCGGGTCGACATCTAATCTCCGTGGTTACACCCAAGCAAGCCACCATTCTAGACTGAATGTTTACGTTGTCAACATTATGCTGTTAGAATTAATCATCGTAACCGCCTTGGCTACAGACAGCTCGAATATGCAAAACCTCAACAGCACACAGGCAGTTGCCAAACCCATGGGGGCAAGCATGACGGTATCTACCAACTCAAATTATCATCACGGCGACTTACGGCAGCAACTGATTGATGCCGCCTGCCAACAGTTGCTGGAATCCTCGGCGGACCAACTCAGTCTCCGCGCACTAGCCAGACGAATCGGTGTCTCACAGACTGCCCCCTACCGGCATTTCGAGTCGAAAAACGCGTTGTTCGCCGCTATTGCAACGCAAGGCTTCGAGTTGATGACCAAAGATTTACTGACCGTCGCTGCAGAACATCGTGACGACATCGTCCAAGCCACAGTGGAACTCGGACTTGCCTATATTCGCTGGTCGTTGCGCCACCCAGAAAAGTATCAGTTATTTTTCGACTCCTCCTTGCTCGACCCTGTAAATCATGCGGCATTAACACTGGCGGGCGCCGAGTGTTTTGCCGTCCTGACGAGGACCATTCAACGGGGTAAGGATGAAGACCTATTTCTCGACAAACCTGTAGAACTCCTGGCCGGCACCATCTGGGCCAGCGTTCACGGACTCGCCAGCCTGCTGCGAAATCAAGCCCGGCGGAACGCCGAATTCACCGATGATCCGGCAGACCAAGCTAGCCGGTTACTTCTTGAAGAACAGCGCTACGTGATGACGCTGTTTGTTAATAGCATTCAGCGGCAAGGATAACCTGAGGCAACCTGACGCTAAATCGTACGCAAACCTGGTGACCCTGCTCGACATATCGCCGGGCACCTTCTGCCTAACTTCTGCGTTACAATTTGACTTGCTACTCAGCGTGAGATGCAAAGCTGACGTCCTGATTCACGCGCAGTTCGCCAGCTGCTAGCCTCTTGTTAGCCTCCTGTTAGCCTCCTG
>DGOD01000068.1:6836-22221 GCA_002389265.1 Gammaproteobacteria bacterium UBA4475 | reverse complement strand
CCCTGGGCGCAAAGCCACGAAGCTTAAGCGCCGCTCGAGATTCTATTTTGTGAAGCGGCTGTGCGCAAATTCTGCCAGCATTCGTGTTTTGCGCCCTTGGCACAAAGCCACGAAGCTTAAGCGCCGCTCGAGATTCTATTTTGTGAAGCGGCTGTGCGCAAATTCTGCCGGCATTCGTGTTTTGCGCCCTTGGCGCAAAGCCACGAAGCTTAAGCGCCTCTCGAATTTCCGCTGTGCGCAAATTCTGCCGGCATTCGTGTTTTGCGCCCTTGGCGCAAAGCCACGAATTTACTCATTACTATAGAGGGTGACGACGCAGGCGCCACCTAAACCTAGGTTATGTTGTAGGCCGTGTCTTGCGCCTGCGACCTGACGATCGCCAGCGTCGCCACGAAGCTGCCAGACGAGTTCGGTACACTGAGCAAGTCCGGTTGCGCCCAAGGGGTGACCCTTGGATAACAATCCCCCGGAAGGGTTAGTGACGACTCGGCCGCCATAGGTGTTGTCACCGTCCCAAATAAACTTTTCTGCGGTGCCTTCGGGGGTCAGGCTCAAGGCCTCATAGGTCAGTAACTCGTTGGCTGTAAAGCAATCATGCAATTCAACTACTTGGATATCTTCTGGACCGACACCTGCCTGTTCGTAAACCTGGTCGGCGGCGGCTTTTGCCATATCAAAGCCAATGAGCTTGCGCATGGAGTGGTCTTCTAGGGTACTGGCATAGTCAGTGGTCATCGCCTGAGCCTTGATCGTAATGGCGTTGTTCAGGCCATGTTTGTTGGCGAAAGCCTCGCTGCAAATCACTGCCGCAGCGGCACCACAGGTGGGGGGGCAGCATTGATAACGGGTCAGCGGACCATAGATATGAGGCGAGGCCATGATCTCTTCGACGCTCAACTGGTTTCTGAATACCGCGTAGGGGTTGTTTGCCGCATGCTTGCGGGCTTTTTCAGCAATCTTCGCGAAGGTCTCGTCGCGGGTGCCGTACTGTTCTGCGTATTCGCGACCGGCGCCGCCAAAATATTGAGCTGCGCCGGGTGCTTGCTTGTCGACGCCCTGCAGATTGGCCATTTCCTTGAACATCCGTTTCATAGGATTGGGACGATCGGTGAAGGTGGCGCCGAGGGCGCCGGGAACCATTTGCTCGAACCCTAGGGCCAGTGCGCACTCGACCATACCGGACGCCACTGCCTGGCGGGCCAAAAACAGGGCTGAGGAGCCAGTAGCGCAGTTGTTGTTAACGTTGAATACTGGCACCCCCGTCATTCCCAGGCCATAGACGGCGGCCTGGCCGGCAGTGGAGTCGCCGTAAACGTAGCCCACATAGACCTGGCCGATCTCGCTGTAGCTGATGCCAGCGTCTTCAATGGCGATGCGTGCCGCCTTTTCGCCCATGGTCGCGTAATCGTCACTCTGGCCAGGTTTGGTGAACGGGATCATGCCGACGCCGGCGACTTTTACTTTAGACATTTGGAGCTCCGCGGTTTTTTGGTTGGGAATGCGCAAGTAATATATTTTTTGTCTCAGAATAAGTCAAACGGGAGCCTGATACGCAGGGCGAGTGCCAGTTAGACAGCCCAGGGTGGAGAGCTTAGGGCGCCTTGCGAGCACCAATAGATTCGTTAGGACCAATGAATCGAACAGGGTGTATCAATGTTATGGGTTGTGTGAAGAATACGGTAGAGTTGAGCGACGTAAATCAACAACGGGTAGTGGCTGGATGAGCGAACCAAAGATACCGACCACGGCCCCAACGGAATCAGGCACCTTGAGTCAATGGGTGCTGGGTTCCTATGGCGCCCCGGCGACACCCCTGGCCATGGTAGCGCTGCCGATGGCTGTGTACCTGCCTGCGGTGTATGCCGACGCAGAGGGTTTTGGTCTGGGTTTGGCGTTTGTGGGTTTGGTGTTGGTCGTAGCCCGTTTGTTCGATGGTGTGACTGACCCACTAGTGGGTTTTTTGTCTGATAGAACCCGATCTCGTTGGGGGCGCCGTAAACCGTTCATTCTGTTGGGTACGCCCATCTATATTCTCGGTATCTGTTTATTGTTTGTGCCGCCCTTTACCTTTTCTGAAATCAGTATTTTGGGTGTCGAGATCAATTCGGGCTATCCCTGGATGCTGGCGATGCTGATCGTCACCTATATTGGTTCAACGATTCAGGATGTGCCCTATAGTGCCTGGGGCGCTGAATTATCTAAGAATTACCATGAGCGCACCTTGATCACCAGTTGGCGGGAAGGCTTCGCCGTGACCGGTGCACTAATCGGTGCCTTTACGCCAGCGATCATTTTCTTTTTTGGTTATAGCAAACCCACTGACGCGGTCTATTTCCTATCCATGGCTATTGCTCTGGTGATGCCGGTGTTGATCATCAACATGTTGATATCAGTGCCTGAATTTGACGTGACTGAAACTAAAGTGGCACCCATTCCTCTCAAAGAAAGCTTTCGCTACGTCTGGAAAAATGAGCCCTATCGGCGCCTGATTATCGTATTTCTGTTCTCGACGATCGGTGCGGCTATGACCAATACGTTGAGTTTCTTCTTCGTCAAACATGTGCTGTTGGCAGGCGCGCTATTTGGCTTCTATTTGGCTCCCTATTTCATCTCACAGTTAGTCTCTATCCCGCTATGGTTTAAGTTGTCGAGGCGGATTGGTAAGCATCGGGCAACCATGGTTGCCATTGGTTGGTATGCGCTCTGGTCTTGCATGATCCCTTTGATCGCCATCGCGCCAGTAGAGTGGTTTGATGCGTTTCAAATCAAGAATATTCTGGCGTTTTTGCCAGAAGACACTTACGCCACGGCGGTAAGCTATTTTGAAGGTAAGCCCACGGGCAAGTTTCTGTTTTTCATTATTGTGATGTGTCTAAAGGGGTCGTCGATCGGCGCGCTGTCGGCGTTGCCTTATGCCATGGCGGCAGATGTTATCGATGTGGATACCGCTATGACCGGCAAGAGCCAGGGTGGTGCTTATTTCTCTATCTGGTCGATGACTCGCAAGCTGGCCTACGCGTTGGGATTATTTGTCGGGACGAATTTGGTGGTGTTTTGGGGCTTTGACTCGCTCGCCGATCCGTTGAATACCACGAATACAACCTACTCTTTGTTGATGTTGGCGATTACCTATTCGGTTATTCCGGCAATTTTCAAGTTCGTTGCTATGCCGCTGTTGTGGAATTACCCTCTGACGGAAGAGCGGTTGGCGGAAATTCAAGTGGAGATTGAGGCCAAAAAGTCAGCGGCGAGTAATGAAGGGATTGTCTGATTAGCCTGCCTGAATAGTCTTGCTCAACAAAGGTTGGCTGCAAGGGCACCGGTCGAAAGGTTCCATCGCAAGGGAAAAGTAAAGGTTCGCGGGTTGCCAAGGGCTAGTCTGTGGTTTTTTGATTGATACCGAGGTTTGAGCGAGCCTTGCGATATTCTTATTTTACACTAGGTGCAAATCGGAAGTACCGCAAGGCAGTCGTACTTTGCGACATTCGCGCAAAGCCACGACTCTAATCTCTAAGGGTCACAGGCAATTCAACAATGCCGTGGACAAAGCTCGAGTTCAATAACACAGGCGTGCCAGTGACCTCGACCTTCGAGAAACGCTTCTGAATCTCTTCCCACATAACCCGAAGCTGCATTTCAGCCAAACGATTGCCCACGCAGCGGTGAACGCCATAACCAAATGCCGTATGGGTACGTGGGTTGACGCGGTCAATAATGAATTCATCTGCCTTGTCGATATAGTCTTCATCGCGGTTGCCCGAGATATACCACATCGCCAGCCGGTCGCCTTTTTTGATTTGTTTACCGCCAAGCATGGTGTCTTGCAACGCGGTTCGTGCCATATGCGCCAAAGGCGTTTGCCAACGGATGATTTCAGGCACCATTTTAGGAATCAAGCCGGGATTTTGCAGCAGCTTTTCATATTCCTTAGGGTATTGGTTTAAAGCCAATACGCCGCCGGAGATAGAGTTCCGGGTGGTGTCATTGCCGCCGACGATCAGCAGAATGATATTGCCGAGCAGTTCCTGGGGTGACATGTTGTTGGTTGACTCGTCATGGGCGAGCATGGAAATCAAGTCGAATTTAGCCGGCTCTTTCTTTCTGGCTTCATAAAACTCGGTAAAGTAAGCCAAGCATTCAAACAGTATTTTGAAACCCTCTTCCGGGTTTTCAAACATCTCAGGGTCACCTAGCTGCTGTACTGTGTCCGACCAGAATACCAACTTCATACGGTCTTCTTGGGGTACATCAAACAAGGTGGCGAGCATTTGCGCCGTGAGCTCCTTGGAGACATGCTGAACCCAATCGAATTCTTCATTTCTGGGCAGGCCGTCAAGAATGATACCCGCGCGCTCACGAATCAATGGCTCCAAGTCTGCCAG
The DNA here is from genome assembly GCA_002389265.1 of Gammaproteobacteria bacterium UBA4475. Lineage (GTDB taxonomy): Bacteria > Pseudomonadota > Gammaproteobacteria > Pseudomonadales > Azotimanducaceae > UBA4582. The sequence continues at coordinate 17,839 of DGOD01000068.1, read as the reverse complement.
ATTGCGAGGGATAAACATGGGCGTGACCACTCGTCGTTGAGCATCATGCTTGGGCGGATCTTCCTGGATAAACATCGGTAGAGCAAAAGCATCGTCTTCAGGCCGGGGCGCGCCACCGAGGGTAATGCCACCCATGCTTTGTTTAGAGGAAAAAATGTCATGGTTCTTGTCCACATGCATGATGTCTTCGTAGCGCGTTACTGACCAATAAGGGCCAACGCTGCTTTCTTTGTGGTAATGCACCGGGTCCTCTTTGCGCAGACGGGCAAAATGTTCCCAGACAGTGTCGTTGGCAAACAATGCCGGGTGAGAAGGGTCGAGACCGTCGAGGGGAATCTGATTGACGTCATAGTGCGGGTCAATGGCGAAGGCATCCGCCATTTCCTTATTAGATATGGTCAAATCGCCACTGGTGGCACGGGCCATCAGACTGGCGCGCTTTTCACCATTACGCTCAAGATACTGTACGCTCATGACTAAACTCCATTTTCAGTGGCTTTATCCTAAAAGTCTGGCTGGTGGAGTTCAAGCCGAATCGCGAATTTCCAGACAGGTTGGGTTTTATGGTGGATAGGGTTAGATCGAGGCTCACTAGTGCGGCGTTCGTCGTTTGCCTTGTGATCATAGGCGCGCGAGCGGCGTTGCGTCTGGCTTCCTGTGCGGGCAAACGGTATTCTTTGATCACTGTGATTGTGAGGTTGCCATGAAATTAATCCAAGTCATTGTTTTAACTTGCCTGGCATTCGCTATAGGGGCGGAGCCGCAGGCTTATACGCCGGCCGAGACAGCTGACCCAAAAGCGATGATGTCTGCCGGGTTTGCGCTAATGAAATTTTCCGATGCGGAGAAAAACCAATTTGGAGAGATTGTCGCGACCTTTATGGTGGATGTGCAGCAACGCATTGTTCGGGAACATCGTCGCAACGAACCAGAGCTGCCGCGACGTATTAAACGGCGCTTACGTTATCTATTCGATGATTTAGACGAGCGGGTTAAGGTGTTAGTGAATCCTTCCAGGCTCGAGGGCTATCAGCTGTTTAAAGCCGGCCTTGTTCGCCAATTTGAGCCGTCAACGACCGACAGCGCAGTGCAAGTAGAGAGCTTTAGGCAAGAAGTTTTCCGGCAATCTATGCGGTACTAGATCGTCTACGTCAAATCGCGTTCTATCATTAGCTGGATCAGAATAGCTGATTCGGGGATCGCGCCTTCATGTCGCCAAACCCAAGTGAGATACGAGTGAATCCAGCAGGAAAGCATGATAAGGACCCAGCTTATGGCTGGATCATGGTGTTGGTTGCCTTCACGCTGAGTGCCTTTGCTTTTGGTGCTTTAGGCTCAATTTCCGTTTTTCTGAAACCCTTGGCAGCAGAATTTGGCTGGGGGCGCGGTGATATCTCGTTAGCGTATACGGCGACGGCATTCTCATCGGCGTTGTTCGGTATCCTGTGGGGCTATGTGGCCGACCGGTTGGGCACTCGATGGTTTGGGGTTGTCGGCGCGTTGGTGATGACCCTGGCGCTGTACTTGCTTAGTACCCAAAGTAGCCTGTGGCAATTTTATGCCTATTTTTTCTTGTTCGGTGCCTTTGGTCATTCCTTGGTGTCAGCGCCGCTGTTTGCCAATGTCGGCTTTTGGTTTAAGCAGAATCCGGGTCTGGCATTGGGCATCACCGCCTCTGGCGGCGCTACAGGGCAGGGCGCTGTGCCCTATGTGGTAGGGCTGGCTATTACCGCTTATGGTTGGCAAAGCGCGTTTGAATTAATGGCGATTGTATTTTTGTTAGTGACCCTGCCGATGGCCTTCCTGGTGCGCGAGTCCCCAAGTCGGCAGCAAGCGAGGCTAGTCCCTGAGTCTGTGGTCAAAGACTTCCCCTTGGCAGACTTTGAAGTGGTGGCCTGGCTAGGTATTGCTGTCCTGTTTTGTTGTAACTGTATGTCGGTGCCGATTGTTCACCTAGTGCCCTTGCTCACCGACAATGGTATGGCGATGGAAAGTGCGACCCGGGTTTTTCTGGTATTGATGTTAGCCGGGGCCGTCGGACGCATTGTCGGTGGTAAACTAGGCGACGTCATCGGTCCGCTGCCGACCTACATGATCATGTCTCTGGGGCAAACCACCTTTGTATTCTGGTTTCCCTACATGGATTCAGGTTTCGGTTTGTATCTGCTTGCGATTTGCTTTGGTTTTACCTATTCCGGCGTCATGTCCAGCATTTTGGTATGCACCCGCATCATGGTTTCCGCCAAGTTTGCGGCCCGAGGCATGGGTATGACCTCGTTCTTCGGCTGGGGCGGTATGGGATTGGGTGGGTTTATGGGTGGTTATCTGTTTGATCTCTACGGCGACTACCAGAACGCATTTGCCTTTGCATCGCTGATGGGGGTAATTAACCTGCTGATCTTGTTGCTGTTTACGCTGCGAATACGCCGGGCGCGGCGTACCGAGGCCGATGCCAGCCGGTTAGCGGCAGCGGTAGTACCAGTTCAGGTCGCGTAAGACGCCTGAACTGGTCAGGTGACAGCTAGTTGCGGTTAGTTGACGGCGCGATCGCTGTCGGCCCAATAAGGCTTGCGCAACTCGGTCTTGAGGATTTTGCCGGCGCCCGACAACGGCAGGGCGTCTTCACGAAAGGTCACTGAGCGAGGGCATTTGAAGCCGGCGATCAGACCTTTACAGTGCGCGATCAGCGCTTCTTCAGTCAGACTCTCGCCCGCATGCAGAACCACAATGCCGTGAACCTGTTCGCCCCAGGTCTCATGAGGAATGCCAATGACGGCACACTGGTTGACCGCTGGATGTTGGTACAGGGCATTTTCAACCTCTGCGGAATAGACGTTCTCGCCGCCCGATATGATCATGTCCTTGACGCGATCAACGATAAACAGAAAACCCTCGTCGTCAAGATAGCCGCCATCGCCAGTGTGGAGCCAACCGTCGATAATCGCCTTGTTGGTCTGCTCGGCCATATTACGATAGCCCAGCATGACATTTGGCCCGCGCATACAGACCTCACCGACGACACCCGTGGCAACCTGCTGATTTTGCTCATCCATAATTGCCAGATCAATCAAGGCAACGGGCTGGCCTGCAGATTTCATCTTGCCCGCCAGTTCACCCTCGAAGGTATGGCGTTCTGGGCTCAAAATAGTGATTACAGGGGAGGCTTCTGTTTGCCCATAGGCCTGGAAGAACGCGGTTGTCGGTAGCACCTCCATGGCTTTTCGAATCACTGGCTCGGGCATGGGTGAGGCGCCGTACATAACGCTTCTGAGACTCTGTAGCTGAAACTGCGCCGTATCGGGCGCGTTCACCATCATATTCACCATGGTCGGGACTAATAGCATGCGCTGAATTTCGTGAGCCTCAATGGCCGCCATCGCGGCAGTGGGCACAAACCCCGGCTGGAAAAAATTGGTGCCGGCCGTGGCGGCTGAAGTCATGCAGACGATGGCGTCGGCAATGTGAAACATAGGGGCGACGTGGAGAATTCGATCGCCGTCCTGGCAGTCCAGCGGCGCGATGGACTGCAGGGTATTGATCACGAGATTTTGATGGCTCAGCATGACGCCCTTTGAGCGGCCTGTAGTGCCGCCGGTATAGAACAAGCCGGCCACATCATCATTGCTGCGTCGAGCGTCTTGTATGGGTTCTGCGCTGATGAGCGAGGCGTAGCTGATGCAGTTGTCAGGGGTGTCACCGTCATCAATAAACACGATGTGTTCTACATGAGCGAGCTCGCCTTGGATCTGCTGAATAAGATCAACGAAGTTGCTGTCAATGATGAGCACCTTGGCGCAGGAATCGTTCAGCCAATAGAGCACCTCAGGACCTGCTAGGCGGGTGTTGATGGGCTGGAAAACCGCGCCGGCCCAGGGCGTGGCGAACATAAACTCAAAATAGCGATCACTGTTCAGGGCCAGCATGGCCACGCAATCATCGTCGCCAACCCCCAGTTCCCGTAGCCCACCGGCAAATCGGCCAATCTTCTGTTCAAATTCGAGCCAGGTCTGCCGTCGTTCGCCGTCTACGGTTGCCAGGCCATTGCCCCTTATTTGCGCCGCGCGGTGAATCAATTGGGTCATCGAAAACATACAAAGTTCTCCGTAAATCAAGCAAGGGATCAATCAAGTCATCATATAAGTCATCATACAAGACATATTGGCCAGCAGTACTGATTGATACTGTCAAACGGGAACATAGCAATTTCTGCGGTTAAGGACAATTGCGGGATGTAGGCGCGGGGGCTCGGGGTGAGCCTGGCGGAAATCCTCGACATGGCGCCCGTGATGTCAGTCCCAGGGTGCCATGCCAACGCGCCGAGTCGATTAGTGTGCGGACTATTTGACCTGAATGGTCGACAGATACTCGGTCAGATTGTGAATTCTCTGCTGCGCCAGAGCCCCCCGTCGAAAAGGCTTCCAGTCAGGTCTGACGCCTTCGAAGGCGGCGCCCCAGATCGGCATGTCAACAGTGCCGTGTGACTGGGTTGAAGCCTTGCCGGTAATGGTGTCTTCGACAGATTCTTGCGGGAAGATACCGCCGTTGTTGCTGGCCAGTACGGTCAAGTCAGGCGTGGACTTCTTCAGCGCGCCGGCCGCGGGTCCGTCACCTTTACCACTCTTGCCGTGACAGACCGCGCAGAGCTCGCCATAGAGTTCGCCACCATCGCTGATCGCCGCCTGTTGCCAGCGCATTGGTACCTCTCGGGCTTTGACCTCGGCAAGCGCTGTGCTGGTCGCCACAAGCATGATGATGCCTGTCAATCCACTAAGTGATCGCATCTACAACCTCCTTGTTGTGCAGGCTCTAGTTGAGTCTGATGTGCCGAATATAAAGGGGTGCAAGCCGACTTGAGTTGATCCTCATCAAACCGTTGTGAGGTTGTCAGACTGGGGTTGTCGGTGGTGGATCGAAAAACATGACGGCCAGTCGGCGGCTCGACATTTCGGTCCCGAGTCTATAAGCTGCGCGCGCGCAACTACGCGCATCACGGGAGCCAACGTCCCCGTTTCTCCCCTCAAGTACCAGGACAGTCCATTGATCACAACCGCAAACATCACCATGCAATTTGGCGCTGAGCCTTTATTTGAGAATATCTCGGCTAAGTTCGGTAACGGTAATCGCTATGGGTTGATCGGTGCCAACGGGTGCGGTAAATCGACGTTTATGAAGATTTTAAGCGGTGAGTTGGTCCCGACTTCAGGTAACGTTTCTGTCAGCCCGGGCAACAAAGTCGGCACCCTGAGCCAGGATCAGTTCGCCTTTGAAGAGTTTAGTGTGGTGGATGCCGTCATTATGGGCGACGTTGAGCTATGGAAGATCAAACGCGAACGTGACCGGATCTACAACCTGCCAGAAATGAGTGAGGCAGATGGCATGAAAGTCGCCGAGCTCGAGACCATCTTCGCCGAACTCGATGGCTACACCGCAGAGAGCCGTGCGGGTGAGATCCTGCTCGAGGCTGGCATTGATGAATCGCTGCACTATTTGTTGATGAGTCAGGTGGCGCCGGGTTGGAAGCTCAGAGTGTTGTTGGCCCAGGCGCTGTTTTCTAATCCGGATATCTTGTTGCTGGATGAGCCCACCAACAATCTGGATATCCATAGTATCAGCTGGTTGGCTGGTGTCTTGAACGAGCGTAAATGCACCATGATCGTGATATCTCACGATCGGCATTTTCTGAACTCGGTATGCACCCATATGGCAGACATTGATTATGGCGAATTGCGAATCTTCCCCGGCAATTACGAAAACTTCATGGCTGCCTCATCATTGATCCGGCAGCAATTACTCACTGAGAATTCGAAAAAGAGCCAAGAGATGGACGAGCTGCAGGGTTTTGTTAATCGCTTTTCCGCGAACGCCTCGAAAGCCAAACAGGCCAGCTCGCGTGCGAAAAAACTGGACAAAATCAAGCTTGACGAAGTCAAGCCTTCAAGCCGAGTAACGCCTTCCTTGAGCTTCAACCAAGACAAGCGCCTGCATCGCCAGGCACTCGTGCTAGAGGATTTGAGGCACGGTTTTGATGATCAGCTATTCTCGGGTGGCAACTTGATTCTGGAAGCCGGCGCCAGATTAGCCGTTATCGGTGAAAATGGTGTGGGCAAGACCACCTTGCTACGCTGCTTGATGAATCAGGTGACAGCGAATGGCGGCGAGGTTAAATGGGCTGAGAACGCGCTGATTGGCTATTGTCCCCAAGATAGCACTGATGATTTTGATTCAGACCTGACGTTGTTCGACTGGATGGCCCAGTGGCGTAAACCGAAACATGACGATCTGATGATCCGTGGCATGCTTGGTCGACTGCTGTTCACTGCCGATGATGCGAACAAAAAAGCGCGAGTTTGTTCCGGTGGTGAGAAAAATCGATTGTTATTTGGCAAGCTGATGCTCAGCGATGCCAACGTTCTGGTGATGGATGAACCCACCAACCATTTGGATATGGAAGCTATTGAAGCCCTGAATCAAGCGTTGACAAAATATGAGGGAACCTTAATTTTTGTCAGTCATGACAGAGAGTTTGTGTCGTCTCTCGCCACTCGTGTCGTCGAAATCAAAGGCCAAAAGGTCGTGGACTTTCAAGGTACCTATGATGAGTATCTGGCCAGTCAGGGTCTGCACAATAAAGCTGCCTGAATCGTTCTAACGCAGGTAAACTCCCGTCATGGTTGAGATTAGTGACGCACAATGGGCTGAATTCGATACTGAGGGCTTTTTGCGCCTGGGACAAATAGTGCCCGACGCCATGTTGCGCGCCATGCAGCAGCGCATTGACGAGATTATGCTGGGCGAGGCAGATCTTGACTACGATCGGATGCTCATGCAGCTGGATTCGAACGATGGTGCATACGATTCAGCCGGCGAGCAGACCCGTGGGCATAAAGGCAAAACCCTCAATTACCGAAAAATCCAGCTGCTGGAGCGAGACCCGGTGTTTCTGGCGTATATGCAGCTGCCGATTTTTGCTGAAGCTGCCGGCCATTTCTATGGCGACCTGCCGGTAGCAGCATTTCGTGCCATGTTCATGAATAAGCCTGCCGGTCGTGGTACAGCCTTGCCGCTCCACCAAGATCGTTGGCGGGCTCTGGACCGGGACCCAAAGCTGACGATCTATACTGCCTTGGATCCTGCGAATGAAGATAATGGCTGTATCGAGATTATTCCGCGTACCCAACATCAACTGTTGAATCCACAGCACCCCAGTGGCTTCTTGACCGCCGCTATGGCGCAAGCCTTTGATGATGATCCTCGGCGCATCCCGTTGGTGCTGGCGGCAGGGGAGGTGGTCTTGCTCAATCCCTGGACCGTGCATGGTAGCGGGGTCAATCGAACTAATCACAGCCGTCGAGCATTCAGTGTTTGTCTGATGGACGCGGCAACCATGAGCTTGCGTTACAAGCGACTGGCATCCCGTAGTATTATATTTGGTGAAGGCGCTATGCAGTGAGTTGCGCCGCTTAACGCGAGGTCTTAACCGGCCAATTCATCCTTCGATCTTAAGTTAGGGGTAGCATCACAATGAACGACATTCCAGGCAGATTAGCCGCAGTTCGTGCCGACCTGGTCCAGGACAGTCTGGATGCTCTCATAGTCCCTCGGGCGGACGAATATCTGGGTGAATATGTGCCTGAGCAGAATGAACGTTTGCGCTGGATCAGCGGCTTTACCGGTTCTGCGGGTCAGGTCATTGTGTTGGTTGATCGCGCCGCGATATTTGTCGATGGCCGCTACACCATCCAAGTGCGCCAACAGGTCCCTGCTGCGTGCTTCGAATATCAGCACCTGATCGACAGCCCGCCGGTTGCCTGGCTCTGCGAGAGCCTGGCGGCAGGTGCTAGAGTTGGTATCGATACGCGGTTGCATACCCAGGCCGGGTATAGCGCCATGCAGCAGCAACTGGCGCAAAATGCTATCGAATTGGTTGAGGTCAGCGAAAACCTCATTGATAAGCATTGGCACGATCGACCGCAACCGCAGATCAAAGCAGCAGAGCTGCTGGACGAGAGCTATACCGGTGAAGGCAGTGAAGCGAAACGCCTGCGTATAGGTCAGTTGGTTGCCGCCGCAGGCGCTGAGGTTGCGATCATCGCCCAGCTGGATTCGATCGCGTGGTTGCTGAATATTCGCGGCGCTGATGTACCGCACTTGCCGGTGATTCTAGGCATTGCAACCTTGGATATCGAGGGCCGAATGTGCTTCTTCACCGATCCGCAAAAAATCCCAGCAACGCTCAGTGAACATGTTGGCAGCGGCGTCACTATCCGCGCGGAGGTTGAATTGCTCGAGGCCCTGAATGAACTCGGTGGTCAGCAGACGCGGCTGCTGGTCGATCCTGATGGGGTCAATGCCTACTCTGTGCTGCGGGCGCAGGCAGCGGGCTGTATTATTGTTGCCGGTAAAGATCCCGTGCTGCTGCCTAAAGCGCAGAAGAATGCAGTGGAACTTAGTGGTATGCGTGGTTGTCATGTTCGTGATGGCGCGGCGGTGAGCCGCTATCTGCATTGGATACAACTGGAAGTGAGTGCTGGCCGCCTGCACGATGAAGGTGTGCTCGCTGATCGGCTGGCGTTATTCCGGCGAGAATCCAATGATTTGCGTGATCTGTCTTTCGATACGATTTCCGCTGCCGGTGCCAATGGGGCTATGTGTCACTATGATCACCGAAATGGTACGCCTGCTTGCCTTGAAATGAACAATCTGTATCTGGTTGATTCCGGCGGTCAGTACCCCGATGGCACCACGGATATTACTCGTACCGTCGCCATCGGCGATCCCACAGATGAACATCGACACATGTTCACCCTGGTGCTGAAGGGCCATATCGCGCTCGCCAGTGCGGTTTTTCCCAAAGGTACGACCGGTGTTCAGCTGGATGTATTAGCTCGACAGTTCCTCTGGCAGGCGGGTCTCGATTACGATCACGGTACCAGTCATGGAGTTGGCAGTTACCTGAGTGTCCACGAGGGTCCCCAACGAATTGGCAAGTCTGCGATTGGCGCCACAGAGTTGCTCGCAGGTATGGTGTTGTCCAACGAGCCCGGCTACTACAAGGAAGGCTGCTACGGTATTCGCTGCGAAAATCTAATGATCGTCATCGAGCGCGACGATGGCATGCTCGCCTTTGAGACCATCACATTCGCGCCCTTTGATGCGCGCTTGATTGATGAAACTCAGCTCAGTGCGGCAGAGTTGGTCTGGATTAATCGTTATCATCGCCAGGTACATGCCAAGCTCGCGCCCTTACTGAACGCACTGGATACGCCCTGGCTGGTTCAATCGACGGCACTGATTGGCTAATTGACGAGCTAGGTTCTCTGCGCCGGCCCAGTGGTAGATAAAATCTGAACTGGCGCCTTGCGGCATTGATTTCCATCAGGCAGGCGGTGTTGCATCCTCAACAAGGTGCTCCTGTAGAAACTCGACAGTGGCTCTGTGTGCGACCGTCTGTTGTGTGATGATATATGTGATGATCTATCAGCTGCAGGCGTGACTCCTATGCTGGCCGCGCAAAATGGTCTGAGCACAACTGCTAATATAAGCCTTCTATTGGTCTGTTAAAGGTCTGTTAATTGAAAAATACTGCCAGCCTGTCTCGATGCCGACAATATCGCTACGCCCTGTGGCGAACCTGGGATAATACCTTGGGGTCAGTCATGTTTGTTGGTCTTAACCCATCCACTGCCGATGAAACCGCTGACGACCCGACGCTGGTGCGATGTATGAATTACGCCAGGTCATGGGGTTATGGTGGGGTTTGCATGGCTAATCTGTTTGCTTATCGGGCAACAGAGCCTGCTGATATGAAGGCCGCAGAGGACCCTATAGGCCGGCAGAATAATCGCTGGCTGGTTAAGCTTGCCGGCGAATCGACATTGCTGGTGGCTGCCTGGGGCAACGATGGTGGCTATCTCAACCGTTCACATAAAGTGCAGCGACTGCTGCCGGGCATGCATTGTTTGGCCATCAACAAGACGGGTGAGCCGGCCCACCCGCTCTATCAAAAAGCGAGCTTAACGCCGGTCCCGCTGCTGGGTTCATAACCGGTCTGGCTACGTCGCTTTGTAGATCGAGGTTTTTGGTCTGGCGAACACGCGGCGGACCATGGGTTCGAAGGCCTCGATGGGCATGGAGGTAAAGTCTGGATCGAAGGCCGCCTGATCCAGGCGACAGAACTCTGCACAGGCCGCATAATAGGGGTGGTCTTTAAACTCGTCTCGCATATTGCGGTCGAGGCCCAGATAGTGGAAGAAGTAATAGCCTTGAAAAATGCCATGATGGGCTATGATCCAGTGATTCTCCTCGCTGATAAAAGGCTTCAGGATCACAGCGGCGACGTCGGCATGATTATAGCTGCCGAGCGTGTCGCCGATGTCATGGAGCAGCGCGCAGACGACATATTCCTCATCTTTACCGGCATTGTGCGCCAGTGTGGCGGTTTGCAGGCTATGCTCAAGGCGGGTGACGGCGAAGCCGCCAGTATCATCGCCGAGTAACTTCAGGTGATTCAGTACCCGGTCTGCGAGGCCTGCGGCTTCCTCGCCATTGTGCTTGGCAATTATCTGCCAGTCTTGCTCAGTGCCTTGATCCATGCGGGTAAACTTGGCTCTACGTTCCAGTGTGTCTGTTGTCATGGTACTGGTCCTTCGGGGGTGTCCCTGTTGAGGTGGTAAGAAGAATTCGCCCAACAGCCACGATAATTCTATTTGGCCGCATCGGCAAGTAGCTTGCTTTCATGCCGTGCAGTGACTCAGGGGCCCGGGCATTAGCAGCCGTAGCTGCGGCACTAAAATAGAGCAATTCGCGGCTCGAGAGATTCCAGCCAGACCTCGCCGTGAGGCGTATCCAGGCGCGCTTGTAAGCTGGCCGTGGGGCCCTGTGACAAGCTCAGTCGGGGTACTTGGCCACAGAGACGCTGTAGCGGTTCAGTGGCGGCTGCTGTGATTTGGAGTTCCTGCAGCTGGCATCCCGATGGCGAGGTTGCCGCGGGGTGGGTGCAGGCT
>DGOD01000068.1:0-6796 GCA_002389265.1 Gammaproteobacteria bacterium UBA4475 | reverse complement strand
ACTAGCCAGTCAATAAAAAACGGCGCCAATTCAACGCCAGCGATAAACAAGAGCTGCCATTGGAGCAGTTCGCCCGCCGGATTCCTGCGACTGGTGGCCTGCACTCGGCTGGTTTGAATGGCTTGTTGGTGCAGCTCGGTCCTTAACTCATCGAGATGTTGCGCACCCGCTGCCCAGCTCAGTAAGCCGTCTGTAGCCAGTGCCGCCAGTCTGGCGCCGAAGTTATCCGCTAACGGCTGCTCTGGATCCGGGGCGATGACTTCCAGATAACACCTGGGGCCAAGGGACAACAGCGCGTTGCGAGTCCCCATGCCAGGGTGACTGCCCGCGGCCTCCGGAGCGACGCCAGTCAGTGCCGCGAGCTTGGTACAGCCCTGCTCAAGGTCTGGGCAGGCCCACATTAAATGATCTATCTGCATGTGACGGTATGTCCCCGTGAGTGGCTGAAGCCCGCTACAGGATCCGATTTTTGTGATCAGTCCAGTAACGGTCCTTGAGTACGCGCTTGTAGAGTTTGCCCGTCGGCAAGCGAGGTAGTTCAGCCTCGAAATCAACTGAGCGTGGACACTTCTGCTGTGACAGCTTTGAGGCGCAAAACGCCATTAATTCCAGGGCCAGTTCTTGATTTTCAATCACGCCGGGCATGACCTCAATCACGGCTTTGACTTCTTCGCCAAAGTCTTCATTCGGTACGCCGAAAACCGCGGCATCACTAACCTTTGGGTGGGTGATGAGCAAGTCTTCGGTTTCTTGCGGATAGATGTTGACCCCGCCAGAGATAATCATAAAGGTCGAGCGGTCAGTGAGATGCAGGAAGCCATCGTCGTCCAGGTATCCCACGTCACCAACGGTGCTCAGCTTGCCGTCACCTGAAGTTGCCTCGGTGGTCTTGGCTTCATTATTGAAATAGGAAAATTCAGTGGCGGTTTTGAACCAGATTTCACCGGGTTCCCCCGGGGCTGATGGCTGGCCGTCTTCGTCTAGAATCGCAATTTCACCGAGCATGACTTTACCGACGGTGCCGCGGTGGGCGAGCCACTCATGACTGTCGCAGGAGGTGAACCCCAACCCTTCTGTCGCGCCGTAGTACTCATGAATAATGGGTCCCCACCAGGCGATCATGTCTTCTTTAACCTGGGCCGGACAGGGTGCTGCCGCGTGTATCGCGATTTCCAGGGAGGAGATATCAGCATTTAATCGAATGTCGGCGGGCAGTTTGAGCATTCGACTGAACATGGTGGGCACCAGCTGGCTATGAGTCACCTGATACTGAGGCAGATAGTCTAGGTAACGCTCGGCATCAAATCGCGTCATGATGACTACGGTGCCACCGGCGCGCAGGGTCAGCCCGACAGCGGCTTGGGGAGCCGAGTGATACAAAGGCGCCGGCGAGAGGTAGATCATGTCCTCGCGATACTGCCACAGACCCAGCAGAAAATTGTAAATCGGCAACAATTCGTCAGGCTTGCTTTCGGGTAGCGGCCGAATAATGCCCTTTGGCTGTCCCGTCGTCCCTGACGAGTACAACATGCTGGTGCCCAAAAATTCGTCACTAATAGGCGTTGATGGCAAATCAGCAATGGCGTCGGCGTAGTGACAATATTGGTCTCCAGGGGCGTCGCCGTCGATGATATAGCAGCGCCTGACGTTGGGGCATTGCGCCAGGGCCGCCGTGACGATAGGTAGTTTGGCAGCGCTGGTGAAGACCACTTCAGATTCACTATTGTTGAGAATGTAAGCTAATTCGTCAGCGGTGAGATAGGAGTTGATGCAGGTATAATACAGCCCCGAACGCTCGCCACCGCCGCATATTTCAGCATAGGGCAGGGCGTTTTCCATAAACAGAGCATAATGCGCTAATCGATTGAGGCCCTCAGACCGCAGCAAGTGAGCCACCTGATTGGTGCGTTGGTCAAACTCTGCATAGGTCAACAGTTCACCGGTTTCCGCCATGATAATGGCGGGTTGATTAGCTTTTTCTATGGCATATTTACCGACGTACATGGTCGTTGTCCTTTTATATTTGGATGGTGTGTTTGCCAGCTTGTCTGCAGTGAGCGAAGGCTAGCGGCTAATCCGTCTGATTTGTTAATAGATCTTTGGAATGATCCGGGCAGTTCTTTTTTGGTATTCCGTATAGTCAGCGCCAATGGATGCAGCCAGGCCCTTTTCTTCGAAATAGATGCCCATCAGTATATAAACCGTCATACCGAGGGAAAAGACCAGGTGCCCTGCTGTCATAACCGGGATTGCCCAGAAAGCCAGCAGCAGGCCAAGCATCATTGGATGGCGAATCCAGCGGTATAACAGGCTTTCTGTAAAATTCACCGATGTGTAGGTTTTTTTAACAAAATGCAGCCAGGTCTGACGCAGGCCGAACAGATCAAAATGGTCTGTCAGAAACGTTGATAGCAGGACCAACACCCAGCCAATACCAAATACGCTCCAGAGTATTTTTACACCTAAAGGATTCTGAACCTGCCAGATGATGCCGTCGATGGGCTGCCAGGCGTACATGAGCAAGACCAGTATCAGGGTCGAGGCCAGCACATAAGTGCTGCGTTCGGTATGGTGGGGAACGATGTGTGCGATGGCTTCTTTGAACCAGTCTCTGGCCATGACGGTGTGTTGTACGCCCCACAAAATAATGAGCCCCAGGTTGATCAGCAAGGCAAGGGGCCCATGTATTCCGGCCTCTGATGTCAGCGTTTTAGGAACCAAAATACCGCCGACGAAAGCGATCAGATAGAGGAATACGCCGAAGAACAGCAAGTAGCTTACTACTCCATACACCATGACTATTGCGCGCATCAGGGCTTCTCCTTAGTTTATTGTCAGTTCTTACTAACTCTGAGTGTTCCGTGTTGCACTAAGCCTGTTCAATGTATAGCAGGGAACGCTGAGTCATCGCCGCTCTGCCGGAATGGCTCTATTTTTTACCAAACCCTCCGATCCGTTCTTCCATATCAGGGCCATGTCCCTGGCTCTGGTAAATTTCATGGGCGAGTCCGGCGGCTAGTGGTAGGCCATCGGTTTCGGCTAACAATAATTTATTGGCGCGCAGGGAGAACCAGGAGTTGGCTAGCATAGCCTCGCAGAAGGCTTGCACTGCCTGGTCGAACTCATCGTCAGGGAAACAACTATTACACAAGTTCATTAGCAGCGCTTCACCGCCTGAGTAGGTCTTGGCAGTAAACATCATTTCCGCTGCCTTGACCTTGCCGATGCGGCGCGGCAGTCGCTGGCTCATGCCCCAGACCGGGGTCAAAGCCCACTTCGCATGGGTGTCCGCAAACTTGGCATTTTCGCTGGCAAGGATAATGTCTCCGGCTAGGGCCAGTTCTAATGCGCCTGTATAACAATGGCTATGCACCGCGCTGACAACCGGTTGTGGCAGGTTCGCCAGGTTTTCAATCACGTGAGACTGGAAATTAGGGCGGGGGAGTTTTTCGCCGGCCGCGATATCCTTAAGGTCATGGCCAGCGCTGAAGCACTTGCCTGCACCTCGGACGACCACACAACCCACCGTATCAATTTGTTCGCGTATATTGTCGATATGGTTTTGCAGTTCGATGAATACTGCAACGGTGAGGGCGTTGAGCTTTTCGGGTCGATTAATGGTGAGTGTTGCCACCCCGTTATGGTCTTGCCGCAGCACTAGATTGGTCATTAAGCTTCCCTGGTTTACATGGCTGGTATCAACCTCACCGCCTGGTCGGGCGGTGAAGTTCAGTGGGTCGGTTGCGGTGGCTACAGACGTTCGATAATGATGGCCGGTGCCATGCCGCCGGCGGCGCACATGGTGACCATGGCCACAGACTGGCCGCGACGCTCTAATTCATCCAATGCAGTACCGATCAACATGGCGCCGGTGGCGCCAATCGGATGCCCCAGTGCAATGGCGCCACCATTGACATTCAATTTGCTGTGATCGACGCCGAGATCGCGCATGAATTTGACTGGAACAACGGCAAAGGCCTCGTTGACTTCAAACAGGTCAATATCACTCAAGGTCATGCCCGCTTTGCCCAGTACTTTTTTGGCGGCGTCGACGGGCGCGTTGAGAATGTACTCGGGAGAATGGCCCATGTTCGCCATCGCTGTGATCTTGGCCCGAGGCTTCAAACCATGGGCTTTCGCGTAGGCGGGTGATGCCAGAACGAGGGCGCCGGCGCCATCTACGACACCGGAAGAACTGCCGGCATGATGACGATGATCTATCTTCAGATTAGGCCATTTTTTCTCAACCATCTCGCGATAGGTCAGACCCGAGTCATAAAAGGGCAGGTCCATGAAGGCGCCAAAGACGGGCTCTAGCTTCGCCAAGCTCTCGACTGTGGTTTGCGGGCGTGGAAACTCTTCTGTGTCCAGCGCCAGAGTGCCGTCGGGTCGGTAAACCGGGATTAGGCTCTTGGCGAAAGCGCCATCGAGCAATGCCTTGCCAGCGCGCTGTTGACTGGTCGCGGAGAAGGCGTCGAGTTCCCCGCGACTGAAGTCTTCTTCGGTGGCGATAATGTCGGCGGCCAGACCAACATTAGTCTGTGGGTGGGCTTCACGCAGGTCAAGATTGCCAGCATCTAATGGCCGGTTTGGCGCTTCTGCGCGGGTATAGGACATCATCTCGACGCCGCCGGCGATGACCAAATCCTCCATGCCGCTCATGATACTGCCCGCGGCAAAGTTGACCGCGCTGATGCCGCCACCACAGAAACGATCAAGGGTCACGCCCGATGCCTTATTAGAGAAGCCTGCATCTAAGGCCGCCATGCGCCCGATACAGGCACCTTGTTTGCCAAATTGGGTACTGCAGCTGATGATGACGTCATCAATATCCTGGCTGTCGAGACCGCTTCGTGTCACCAGGGCTCTGAGCACCGTAGAGAGTAATTTCTGCGGGTGGACTTCCCACAAGGCCCCTTTGCCTTGTTTGCCTATGCCACGAGGGGTGCGTGCTGCGTCGATAATCCAGGCTTCGGTCATGATCAAATTCCTGTGTGAGTCTGCATTTTAATTAGTGATTATAAGAAAGGGGGTAGACATTAACGGACCAACTCTACTACTGTTATTTGCTTGCCAGCAAGCCTTATTGCGAGATGATAGGGCGGCGAAAATAGCCAAAATACTGCCGGCACCGGTACAGAACAAGCGCCGGGTGGAGCCTGATTCCTGTTGGCAGATAACCGAAGATGGATGTGACCCTATGACGACAGAGTTCAACGACGATCAACAGCAGTTTCGTGATGTCGTCAAACGGTTCTTTACGGATAAGTCGCCGATCAGTGCCGTGCGCCACTTGATGGCAGACGATGCGGGTTATGATGCGGGCGTCTGGCAGCAGCTGAGCGCTGAAGTTGGCTTGGCGGGGGCGCATATTCCGCAGGCTTATGGGGGTTATGGGTTCGGGCCGGTAGAACTGGGTATTATTGCCGAGGAGATGGGTCGTACCCTCTATTGCGGCCCTTTCTTTGCGTCTTCTGTGATGGCGGGCTATGCGCTGTTGGGTGGTGCTGATGAGGTGTGTAAACACCGGTTGTTACCAGGGATCGCCGACGGCTCGACGATCGCGACCTTAGTTCTGGATGATCTCAATCAAGTGGATCAGTCAGGCCGAGGGCTTCATGGAGCGTTAACGGCCGACGCTCATCCGGCTACTCCTCCGGCTACTCAAGCAAATACTGACGCAGGCTCCGATAGCGAGGAGGGTGCTGACGGCGCTTCACACTGGCGGCTGACAGGTACCGCGGGATTAGTACTGGATGCCCAGGTGGCCGGTGTGTTCCTTTGTGTGGCGGCGACGGATAATGGCTTGGGATTGTTCTTGGTAGATCGAGCCGAGCCGAACCTCGTGATTGAGCCGCTGGAAGTGATAGACCCGACCCGCAAATTGTCACGATTGGAGTTCAACCAAGTTCGAGCAGAAAAAATCGGTGAGTTGAATGGGGCAGCTATGGCGCTGCTGTGGGATCAGCTGAGCGTTGTTTTGGCCCATGAAATGATCGGTGGTGCGCAGACGTTGTTGGATTCGACGGTGGAATACATGAAGCTGAGAATGCAATTCGGCCGCCCCATTGCTTCTTTTCAAGCGCTCAAACATCGCTGTGCGGATCTCTTACTCGAGCTGGAATTAGCCAAGGCGGTGACCCGTCAGGCCTCACATTTTTTGGCTTCCGGAGAAGGTCCGCGGCATTTGCCAAGCATGGCGAAAGCCATGGCCAGTGATACCTATATGAGTCTGGCGCGAGCTGGGGTGCAGCTGCGCGGTGGTATCGGCTTCACCTGGGAAAATGATACGCATCTGTGGTTTAAGCGAGCCAAGAGTTCCGAGGTTTTTCTCGGTAGCCCGTATTTGCACCGTGAGCGAATGATGACAATGATTCAGGAGTCAGACTGTGGATGATCTTATGACTATCAGCGTTGAGTTAAATGCCTGGCTTGATCAGAACTGGTCGCCCGAACGCTCGCTGATTGAGTGGCGCGACCTGTTGGTAGATGGCGGGTGGGCGGCGCCAGGATGGCCTCGCGCCTATTTCGGTCGAGATTTCAGTCCCGAGCAAAGTGCGCTGGTTGAGGCGGAATTTGCTCGCCGTGGCATCGTTGGCGCGGCCCAATCCGGCCCGCGGCGACTGGCCGCAGAGACCATTCTCGCCCATGGCTCAGAAGACCAAAAGCAGCGTTATCTGCGTCCAATTTTGACCGGTCAGCACGCCTGGTGTCAGCTATTTAGTGAACCGGGCAGTGGCTCAGACCTGGCCGGCTCGACCACCCGCGCCGAGCTGCAAAGCGGCCGCGCCGGGCA
>DGOD01000207.1 GCA_002389265.1 Gammaproteobacteria bacterium UBA4475 | reverse complement strand
ATTTCGGTTATCGCACCACGGCCCTGGAGGCCATCAAGGGGATAGATCTGCGCGGCAAAACCGCCATCGTCACGGGGGGCTACTCAGGCATCGGCATTGAAACCGCAAAAGCGCTCATCGAAGCTGGCGCTGCAGTAACCATCGCTTGCAGAGATCTGGGTCGCGCCCAAGAGACTGCCGCGAAGATCGGTGCCGACGCCTTGGCGCTCGATCTGGGCTGTCTCGCCAGTATCAAACAGTTTGCGCAGGCTTACAGCGCTAGCCAACCGGCGTTACATATCCTAGTGAATAACGCAGCTGTTATGGCCTGCCCGCATGACACAACCAGCGACGGATTTGAACTGCAGTTCGGCACAAACCACCTGGGTCATTACGCTCTCACACGCCTGTTGTTGCCACAGCTAAAGAACGCAGACGGCGCACGCGTGGTTTGCCTGAGTTCAACCGGGCACTTGCTCAGTCCCGTGGTGTTCGAAGACATTCAATTCGAACAGCGTCTCTATGATCCATGGCTTAGCTACGGTCAAGCTAAAACGGCGAACAGCTTAATGGCCGTCGCTATGCAACAACGTTATCAGGCCGAAGGCATCGAGGCATTTGCGGTGCATCCCGGTGGCATTATGACGAGCCTGCAAAGACACATGACGCAATCGGATATCACGTCAAGAGGCTGGGTTGACGCCGAAGGAAACATCAATGAACGCTTTAAATCCGTCGCGGAAGGCGCATCAACTTCCACATGGGCAGCTACCAGCCCTACCTTGAATGGCCTTGGTGGGAGCTACCTTGAAGATTGCGGGTTTGCGACCATTCACAGGAGCCAACCCAGCGCACCTAGCGGTGTCATGCACTATGCTGTTGATGTCAATCTGGCAGAACAACTGTGGACCCTCAGCGAAACGCTCATCGAAACCAAACAGCCGGGCTACTTCGCCTGACGCGTCGTCGCTATTCGGCAAAGGATTCGCGAACCTCTTGGGCCGACGTACCTGGCAACGTTTGATCAACCAATCCTGCACTGCTTGAATTATTCAGCGATAGTCTTGTGTGTTACCCGTTGAGCCGCTATTGCCATCAGCCTATTCGGTAACGATGACGGTACTCGCCTTGGGACCTTGATCGCCTTGCTCTTCATGGAAGCGCACGGACTGGCCCTCTTTCAAGCTTTCGAACTCGCGATTCAGGACGCTGTTCCTATGAAAATAGAGCTCGCGCCCATCCAGCGTCATGATCACGCCGAAGTCCTGCTCCCAGGGTATCGAATGGATCATACCGGTCAAGGGCGCATCGTGATGCTTC
The DNA here is from genome assembly GCA_002389265.1 of Gammaproteobacteria bacterium UBA4475. Classification (GTDB taxonomy): domain Bacteria; phylum Pseudomonadota; class Gammaproteobacteria; order Pseudomonadales; family Azotimanducaceae; genus UBA4582. The sequence goes on along the minus strand of DGOD01000207.1, from coordinate 17,414 downwards.
ACGTCATTACGTCTAACCTGAGCGGCACCCTTCAACTGTTTATACACCGCTTCGAAAGCATCGTGGATGGCGACGTAAGGATCCTCCCGTGCCTGCCGTTGATGTGCGTCGCGCGCGACTACGATTTCATGGCCAGGCACTTTGACGTCAATGCTGATGTGGAACAGGTTGCCCTTGGATTGATGCTGGTGGGGAGCATCAAACACAACCCGGCAGCTGATAACATTGTCATGATAGCGATCAAGCTTGTCAGCATACTCCCGAATCCTGGCATCAACTGCATCGGAAGGATCCATGTGACGAAAGGTGATTTGCAATGGTGTATGCATAAGCGGTAATTGACCCTTTGAGGAATGAGTTCAACTCGAGCTTAATGAATCAACTCTGCTGCGACCCTGATATGCGTCAAGGACTGTTTGGCCAGTATCAACCGCAAAGCTTAGATCTCGTATAGAGGCTCCGGGTCAGACTAGCAGCTTGGTGCGCAGCGCTCGCTTGGCTGCTGAATCGACTCCAATTTCTTCCAGGTAGCCATCCAGCGAGTCATGGTTCTTGATCATCTCATCGAAAGCCGCCTGTAAATAGCCAGACCTGACCCCACCTACCGCAGCCAAACTAGCAGCGTCGAAGTGAGCCCCATAAAACACTTGCATCTTCGTCTGCATAAACTCACGCAGACAGGCTGCCTGGTTAGTCAGCAGATAGTCTTCCATGATCAACTTCTGTTCAACGCCCAACGCGGCAAGAATCAGAGCCGCGCCGAACCCTGTTCGATCCTTACCCGCGGAACAGTGCAGCAGAAAACCTGCGGGTGTATTCAGCAACTGCTCAAACAAAACACGGTACTCTGCGTGATGATCACGGGCTAGATCGCGGGTCACCTCTGTCATATAGCGAATGCGATCTTCTGCCGACTGGGACGTATCTTGGATACTTTGACGCAGCATATCGTTGCTACCAGGGGCGATGGGAATGGCCAGACGAACATCAAAGGGCGGATGCTGCGGCGAAGGATTGCCGGCTGCCTCATCCACCCGGCGCAGATCGCAGATAACGCCGATATTCAATCCTTCAAACAGGACATGGTCTGCTTCAGTCAGCATGCTCAGGGCACCACACCGAAACAACTGACGCCACTTCACCTGACGACCGTCAGCCGTGGGATAGCCACCGAAGTCACGAAAATTGAGGCTGCCTGTCATGGGCAGAAAACGTGAGGGCACTGTCGATACCATAATCGTAACTCTTTGACTGAAATTAACTGGGGGGCAATGCCCGAGATATCCATGCGGACAGCTGAGCTTGCGCCACCAGCATTAAGTTTGCGGGCAGGGGCTAGTCTAACCTTGATTTTTGCTTTGATGCCACCATTACCCTTGCAGAACACCGGTACGCTGGTAACGTTTAACCGGCATTTAGGTCGCCAAAAAGTTGGAACTCTAACGGATTTTAGCTTTCTAACCGTTGCGCCCTAAAATAGTCGCGAAATAGGACCCAACAGGACCAATAGGACAGAAACCCCACTATTTACAATGACTTCTAGCGATAACGAAGGCTTGCAATTAGTTACCACAACCGTAAAATTTTACCGTCAACACCCAGGAGAGTACGAATGGCAGACGCGCAATTTATCACGGACAGCCGAACCTCGGCGGTCTCGACCAACAAGGTTTTACGCAGCACCTACATGTTGCTGTCAATGACTCTGCTTTTCAGTGCCGGCATGGCTGCTTTAGCGATGGCCATGGACGCACCCTATATGGGTTTTATGCCATTGCTCGTCGCTTTCGGCCTGCTCTTCGCTATCAGCAAGTTCCGCAATAGTGGCTGGGGTATTGTCTTGGTTTTCGCCTTTACCGGCATTCTCGGCTTCGCCCTTGGGCCCGTGTTAAATTATTACATGGCGTCCCAGGCTGGCACCCAGACTGTGGTTACCGCGGCCGGTTTAACCGGCATGATCTTTCTGTCTCTGTCAGGCTACGCCCTGCTAAGTAAAAAAGACTTTTCTTTTATGGGCGGTTTTTTGATGGCAGGCATGTGGGTCGTCATCGGCTCCATGTTACTGATGTTCGTCGGCTCCATGTTTGGCTGGCAAATCTCGGGTATGCATCTGGCGATCTCTGCTGCCATTGTGATGCTGATGTCAGGTTTCATCCTGTATGACACTGGTCGGATCATCAACGGCGGGGAAACCAATTATATAATGGCGACTGTGGGCTTGTACCTGAACATCTACAACCTGTTCACTGCGCTACTGCATCTGACCGGTGCATTCGGTGGTGACGATTAAGTATCCCCCGATTCAATTCGTGATTTTGCGCTTAAAGGCGCAATCCATGAATGCCGGCAGGCCTTTCGCGCAGTCGCAGTATAGTACTGAGTGGCGAGCCGCCCCCAAGTAACGATATCAAGCAAAAAGAGCCCCGGATTGCACATCACGCCGGGGCTTTTTTTTGAATCACTGTTTTAAAGACCCGAATGAGTGGTATAAGAACACATTCTCAAGCCCCAGTAAGAAGCAGCCCCCATGAAGTTTTTAATTGTTGTTCAAGGTGGTCCCTATACCTCACAGGCATCACTCTCTGCCTGGCACTTTGCGCGCGCTGTATTGACTCGCGGACACGAAATATACCGAATTTTTTTCTATCATGATGGCGTTTACAACGCTAACGGCCTGCTCTCACCACCCCAGGATGAAGTCAATCTGCACGAGGCATGGCGCTTGCTAGCCGTAGAAAATGACCTGGAATTAGTCATTTGTGTCGCCTCAGCACTCCGTCGGGGGATACTCGATCAAACCGAGGCCAGCCGTTACGAGAAGCCCCTGGGTAACGTCGAAGCACCTTTTATTATTTCTGGCCTGGGTCAACTGATTGACGGTACGATTAACGCTGATCGCACCATGACCTTTGGATCCTGATGAAAAAGCTGCTGTTCGTCCAATCCCATCCGCCCCATGGCTCACTGTTTGGCCAGGAAGGCCTGGATGCCATCTTGGCTGGGTCAGCATTCATTGAGTGTGGCGTGCTGTTTCTGGGTGACGGTATCTACCAACTCCTCAAGGACCAGCAAACCACCGCATTGGCTAGCAAAAACTTTTCCGTCAGCTATCAGGCGCTGCACGATTATGGGGTTGAATCACTGTTTTGCAGCGCCGCTGACCTGCTCGCGCGCAACTTAACTGTTGCTGACCTGATAGTGACACCCACTCTGCTGGATGCCACTGAGCTTGCTGCGGTATTGCGCGATTATGATGGGATCCTGGACTTTTAAATGATTCTACATACCCTCAACAAATCTCCAGACCATCCAGCATTGAACCGCTGCGCAGGCTTTATCAGCGATGGGGATTGCCTGATATTAATCGAAGACGGTGTCTACTGCGCGGCCACCAACGACTCATCGACACTCAATAATCTGTTGCTGCGCGAAATACCGGTCTTTTGCCTGCAGGCCGACGTGGAGGCCCGCGGCTTGTTAAATCGACTCAATCCGGCGGTGCAATTAATTGATTACGAGGGCTTTGTGACCCTCAGCACCGAACAAACTAAGAGCAAGCGCTGGGGATGAGACTAGACTGCGACAATGAAGGTTTTCTAAGGGATTTGGCCGATTGGACGCCGACGGCGGCCGCACAATTGGCTGCAGCGGAAGATATCCTGTTGACCGAATCACACTGGGAAATCATTACTCTGATACGGCATTATCATGGGCAATTTAACATTTCGCCGCCAACCCGCGTTTTGGTCAAAGTCGTCGCTGAGCAGTTAGGTCCAGAAAAGGGTCGAAGCATCTATATCATGCAGCTATTTGGCGGCAAGCCCGCAAAATTAGTAGCGAAGATCGCCGGATTGCCTAAGCCGACTAACTGCGATTAAGCAAACCCCAGGATATCCCGCAAGCCGACCACTTCACCGACAATGATTAAGGTGGGTCGTTGCAGTTGCTCACGCTTTACGCGCTCAACCATATTACTCAACGTACCCACCACAACCTTGGCATTTGGCAGGGTACCATTAGAGATAACCGCCATCGGCGTCTCTGCGCCGCGCCCATGGAGAATGAGCTGCTGACAGATTTTTTCTAGTCCACCCAAGCCCATATAAAACACAATCGTCTGATTCTTGTGCGCGAACTCCTGCCACGCCAGATCGACTTGGCCATTTTTAGGGTGACCGGTTACGAATCGTACCGACTGGGAATAGTCTCGATGGGTCAGCGGGATCCCGGCATAAGAGGCACAACCTGATGCTGCGGTGATGCCTGGGACTATATGAAACGGAATGTTAGCTGCCACGAGAGACTCAAGCTCTTCGCCACCTCGACCAAAAATAAAGGGATCACCGCCCTTCAGGCGCAGCACGCGATACCCGGCGCTGGCGAGTCTCACCAATTTATCGTTGATAGATTCCTGCGGTGTCGACTTGTCTCCACCTACCTTGCCAACGTATTCCTTGGTGGCATCGCGACGCACCCGCGCAAGCACATCCGCAGACACCAAATTGTCATACAACACGATGTCTGCCAACTGCATGAACTGTAGTGCTTTCAACGTCAGTAGGTCGGCGTCTCCGGGACCCGCACCCACCAGAAACACCTCGCCCACCTGGACTTCATCTGACACCGCATTGAGATACTCGTCAGCACGCTCGAAGTCCTTGTCCATAGCGTACTGGTAGCCAGGCGACGCCATGAATTTTTCAGTATGTCGACGTCGGTCATCGGGACTGTTGAATCGTACTTTTAAGGCATCGCGACGAGAACCCATGTAATTCGCGAGATTCGTCATTCCGGCAGGTACCAGTGACTCGAGCAGATGCCGCAGCATGCGAGTCAACACCGGCGACTTACCGCCCGTTGAAATAGACAAAACGACGGGAGATCGATCGACGATTGCCGGAAAAATTACCGAGCAAAGGCCGGGTTTATCCACAACATTCACAGGGATCCCGATGGCGTTCGCATCATCGGCAACCTGCTGGTTGACCTGACTATTTTCTGTGGCGCTAACGACCAGGGATTTACCGGATATATCGCTCGATGCATAAGCGCGAACACATATTTCATGGTGCTCAGCTGCCAACAACATCCTGAGTGGCGCACAAACCTCTAACGCAACCACGGTGATATGCGCGCCCGCTTGCACTAAGAGATCAGCCTTGCGCAGTGCGATCTCACCACCGCCAACAAGCAAACAACGGCGCGACTTCAGGTCAAAATGAAGGGGTAAATAATCCATATAAGTTCGACCTTAGGAGAAGCTAATCTCGCTGACACCATTCATATAGCCTTGCAGCACCTGCGGAACCCGGATCGAACCATCTGTTTGCTGATAATTTTCCAGCACAGCCACCAGCGTTCGACCAACAGCCAAGGCCGAACCGTTGACCGTATGAATCAGCTCAGGTTTACCCGTCTCTGGTCGGCGCCACCGTGCTTGCATCCGGCGAGCTTGAAAATCCTGAAAATTACTACAGGATGAGATTTCTCGGTACTTGCCTTGGCCCGGCAGCCAAACTTCCAGGTCATAGGTCTTGGTAGACGAGAAGCCTAAGTCACCACCACACAGGTTCACCACTCGATAAGGTAAGTCAAGTTGCTGCAGAATCGTTTCCGCATGGCCAGTCAACTCCTCCAACGCAGCGGTAGAATCTTCCGCTCGCACCATCTGTACCAGTTCCACCTTATCGAACTGGTGCTGACGAATCATGCCTCGAGTATCCTTGCCATAACTGCCGGCCTCACTGCGAAAACACGGTGAATGACATACGAATTTCACAGGCATCTCAGTGTTGCTGAAGATATGGTCGCGGGCGATATTAGTAACGGGTACTTCAGCGGTTGGAATCAAATACAATCCACGCTCATCTTCAAGCTTAAACAGGTCTGCTTCAAATTTTGGTAATTGGCCGGTGCCACGCAAAGATTCAGCATTAACAACATAAGGAACGTAGACCTCCTCATAACCATGCTCTGCCGTATGCACATCCAGCATAAATTGGATCAGCGCACGGTGCAGTCGCGCTAACGGGCCACGTAAGGTCACGAACCGTGAACCGGCAATTTTGGCTGCCACTTCAAAATCTAGCATCGAACTGGCTTCCGTCAGATCAACATGATCTTTCGCTACAAAATCAAATTGGGGTAGATCACCCCAGCGATGCAGCTCCTCGTTGTCGTCTTCGGACTTGCCTGCGGGTACTGACTCATGCGGTAAATTCGGGATACTCATTAACCAGTCATCCAGTTCCTGCTGGACCGTTTCTAGCTGGCTTTTCGCGGCCCCTAGGCGATCACCCAAGGTTGCAACCTCGGCTAACAGAGGCGCGACATCCTCACCACGCCCCTTCGCTTGACCGATGCTTTTGGATTTGGTGTTGCGCTCTGCCTGAAGGCTTTCAGTTTCAATCTGAAACCCTCTGCGCGCCTCTTCAAGGCGTTCATACAGGGCAATATCCAACTCAAAATTCTTGATTTTGAGACGAGTTGCCACCTGGGCGATATCTGTGCGAAGTAGTTTTACGTCAAGCATGGTCGTTACGCTGAAGCCGATTTAATTTGGGACGCTATACTAGCAGAAGATGAGGCGCTTAAGGTATTTGCCGTGCCAGATACATACCCAAGGCCACTGCAAGAATACAGACGATGACACTGCTGCCAATATAACCCAGGGCAGCAATAAATCGACCCTCCTCCATCAGACCCAGCGCCTGCAGTGAAAAACTGGAGAAGGTCGTGAATGCGCCCAGGAAACCCACCAATAAAGCTGACCGCCAAATGGGCGCCAAGAGACTACGCTCCACCAGCAAAATGAAAAGAATACCGATGACAAATGAACCCAGAACGTTAATCAACAGTGTGCTGTAAGGAAATTTGACCCCCATAAGGATGTTAGCCCACTGGGTCAGACCGTAGCGAGACAAAGCACCTAGCGCGCCCCCGAGGCCAATGGCGATGAGTTCAAAGGTCATAGCAGCGTTTCACAGTGGCTTGAGTCTCGGGGCTTTGCGCCTTGGGTCGCTGATCAATGACGGGCATATTGTTTCACTCAAGCCTTGGGGCTGCGGGTTTTTGCATAGCGCTGGAAGTCACTCGCTTGATTTTGATCCATCAGGCGCTGCAATTTCTCTCGAATCTGAATTTCCAAGCCTCGGTCCACGGGCTCATAATATTTTCGAGCAGCAATTTCTTCGGGAAAATAAGACTCCCCAGCAACAAACGCATCATCAAACTGGTGCGCATAATGATAATCGTCGCCATACCCCATATCCTTCATCATCGTTGTAGGCGCGTTGCGTAAATGCATGGGAACGTCCAGTGATGGCAAGCTTCTGACATCTGCCAAGGCGCGATTATAAGCCGTGTAAACCGCGTTACTCTTGGCCGCGGCGGCACAATAGACAATGGCCTGGGCGATCGCCAGCTCGCCTTCAGGGCTACCCAGACGCTCTTGCACCGACCAGGCATCAAGAGCCATTTGTAACGCGCGAGGGTCAGCATTACCAATATCTTCTGTGGCCATACGCACCACCCGCCGAGCAATATAAAAGGGGTCACAGCCACCATCGACCATGCGCGCAAACCAGTAGAGTGCAGCATCAGGCGCGCTGCCGCGAACTGCTTTATGCAAAGCCGAGATCTGCTCATAGAAGATGTCCCCGCCCTTATCGAAGCGGCGCAAATCAGCACCTAGCACTTCAGCCAGGATCGCCTCACTAACCTGATCATCGGTGGCCAGATCAGTAGCAATTTCCAGCAGGTTCAAGCTGCGCCGAGCATCACCATCGGCCGCCCTTGCCAAGGTCACCAGCAGATCTGCCGAGATCCCGATTTGGCGTTCGCCTAGACCTCGTGGATCCGTCAGGGCGCGACGCATCAGCGCGGTAAGATCATCGATCTCCAGTGATTTCAAACGATAAATGCGTGCCCGAGAGAGCAGCGCGTTGTTCAACTCGAAAGATGGATTCTCAGTGGTAGCGCCAATAAAAATGACGGTGCCATCCTCAACGTACGGCAGAAATGCATCCTGTTGGGCTTTATTGAAACGATGAACCTCGTCGACGAACAACAAGGTCTTGCGTCCAGAACGAGCTTGATTCTGGCGCGCGATCAGGATCGCTTCGCGAATGTCTTTAACCCCCGCCAATACCGCTGAAATTGCCTGGAATTCCACTTCGCAAATATCGGCGATCATTCGCGCAATCGTTGTTTTACCAACACCCGGGGGGCCCCACAGGACCATGGAATGCAGGCTGGAAGTTTCGATGGCGGCGCGCAGCGGCTTGCCCTGACCCAGCAAATGGGCCTGACCGGCAAACTCATCGAGGCTGCGGGGTCGCATCTTCGCCGCGAGTGGCTGATATGTCGGTTGTTGCTCGAATAATGAATTCAATTCAGGTCAACCTGCAATCAGCGGTCATCAATGACGTCCACTTCAGTTGGTGGTACAAACGTAAATGTCGTCTCCGGTATCTGGCGATTGCGGTCAACATCCGTCAATTCGATCTGGGTGCGCTGACCTAGGCTATCGCGGAGCACAATCGAAACTGGTGTGTCTGCCGCGAAGGCAATGGTCAAGGACTCAAATAAGCTACCCTCTTGCCGCGGCTCGAGGACGAAAAAATCGTGCTGATCTTCAGCGTAATACACCACCAGATATTCATCGGTGATGGCCTTCGCATCACCACCCAATAGCAATATCGGCACTTGCGTAATATCGCGCTGCAACCGAGTGATAATCACCTGCTCCAAATCGCTATCAAAGGACCAAAAGGTATCGCCATCTGACACCAGGGTTTGGATTGCCGGCTCAAGGGTTTCAAGCCGGAATTTACCGGGGGTGCTGACCCAGAGTTGGCCCCGGGCCTGCTGGACAACGTGCTGCTGACTATTGATGGTGGTCTGGATAAAGCTCGCTGACAGTGTCTGCAATTGATCGAGCTGCCGGATCAATTGCGCGCTTCGATCCATAGTCTGAGGCTTGTCAGCTGCGTCATCAGCCATTGCCGCTTGGCCACCGATGCTCCAAGTGAGCAGCAACACCAACCATCGTCTATTGAGGCGCATTAACCAGCACCTCCCGGGAGCCGTTACTGTTCATTTCACTCACAAGACCTGCTTGCTCCATGGTCTCGATCATCCGTGCCGCCCGATTATAGCCAATTCGCAGTTTTCGCTGGACCGCTGAAATAGAAGCTCGCCGAGATTCCATGACAAATTGCACCGCTTCGTCGTAAAGCAAATCCTGCTCACCATCGTCTTCCTCTTGGGTACCGGCGACACCAGGCAACAGTTCATTGTCCGACCGAGGATCGAGTATTTCTTCCAAGTAATTCGGTGCACCCAACTCTTTCCAGCTCTCAACCACTCGATGCACTTCATCATCATCCACAAAGGCCCCGTGGACCCGCACCGGCAGCGCAGAGCCCGCCGGTAAGTAAAGCATGTCGCCATGACCAAGTAGCTGCTCAGCACCACCCTGATCAAGAATCGTCCGCGAGTCGATCTTCGAAGATACCTGAAAGGCTATTCGAGTCGGGACGTTGGCTTTAATCAGCCCCGTAATCACATCCACGGAAGGTCGCTGCGTGGCAAGGATCAGATGGATACCCGCGGCACGGGCTTTTTGCGCGATACGCGCAATCAATTCTTCCACCTTTTTACCAACGATCATCATCATGTCGGCAAATTCGTCAATGATCACAACAATGAATGGCAGGGTCTCCAGATCAGGTGCGGTTTGTTCCAACTCCTGCAAGGGAGATGGCTGCCACAATGGATCCTTGAGCGGCGTTCCGGCTTTTATAGCGTCTTTGACCTTGCGATTAAAACCACCGACGTTCCTGACGCCCATCGCGGCCATCAGCCGATAGCGACGTTCCATTTCAGCCACACACCAACGCAGCGCGTTGGCCGCGTCCTTCATATCGGTCACTACCGGTGTTAACAGGTGCGGGATGCCCTCATAAACAGCAAGCTCGAGCATCTTCGGGTCAACCATGATCAATCGAACATCTTGTGGCGATGCCTTGAATAGCAGCGAGATGATCATCGCATTCAAGCCGACTGACTTGCCCGAGCCCGTTGTGCCGGCAACCAGTAAGTGTGGCATCTTGCCCAGATCCACAACCACGGGCTCGCCAGCGATATCGTGACCCAGAGCAAGACTAAGCGGTGAAGTCGCTTCATCATAGGCGTTGGAACTCAGGACCTGGCTTAGTTTGACGATTTCACGGTCAACATTAGGAATCTCAATGCCAACCACCGATTTACCGGGAATCACTTCCACTACTCGAACACTGATCACTGCCAAAGAGCGGGCTAGATCTTTCACCAGACCGGTAATCTTGCTGACTTTGACCCCTGGCGACGGCTTAATTTCAAACCGTGTAATGACGGGGCCAGGGAAAACGGCCTCAACCTGGGCCTCAACGCCATAGTCCATCAGCTTTAGCTCCAACAGCCGAGACATGGCCTCAAGATCATCAGCTGAATAACCGAGAGAATCGTCTGACACCGAGGCATCGAGCAGATGTAACGCGGGCAAACCATCCACAGCAGCGACCTTGAATAGATTGCCCTGCTTCTCACGAGCGACTCGAGCGCTGACTTCCGGCGGTTTTGGTGCTGCCTGAAGGATCTTCACCGGTTCTCGAGTAAGCTTCTTCTCGACCTCACGGGCCAGTGCCTCATGGCGCTTGACCGTGACTTCCCTAACCTCGGCGCGCTCACGCCAATAGGTTCTCAAACGTTGCCAATTGAGCTGTACTTGATCAACTGCCAGTAGACACCAGTGCCCCGCGGTGTCTATGACCTTTAGCCAGGAGATATCAATAAAAGCAGTTAAACCGAACAGGAAGCTGGCCAGCGATATCAGAGTAGCGCCCACATAACTGAAAGAGGGTTCCAGCAACTGCGCCAACTGACTGCCCAAAACGCCGCCTGTACCCTCGCGCAGATGCAAGCCTGCACCGTAAAAGTGCAGGCTGGCAATCCCAGCGCCGGCGGTTAACGTCAGCAGCAAACCCAACACTCGAAAGGCAAACAGCGGCCAATTGAACGCAATCTCACGGCCGCGCACTCTGAACACAAGCCATGCCTGATAGCCAAGCATCATGGGAAAGATGAATGCCATGTAGCCAAACAGAAAAAACAGAACATCAGAGATCCAGGCGCCGGTCTTACCCACCAGATTACTGACCTCGCTGTCCGCGCCTGTATAACTCCAGCCCGCATCCGCGGGATCGAAGCTAAACAGCGCAAGACACAGATAAATACACAACGCCACCAAGGCAATCAGTGCACCTTCTTTCAATCGTGGCTGCAAATGGTCCATGATTTCTTCAGGTGTTTGTGCTTTTATCTTTTCTTCTGCCAAAACACATTCCTCGATACACCCGCCACCGGGTCAATTATTGTTACTAATCAATCTGTTAGGTATCCAGCGGATCATATATCGCCAGGTTAAAATGTTAAATCCTTTTATTCTAAAGCCCTGCCCAGATCAGCTATCCCGAACTCGCTGTCTACTGTATCATTTACTGACATTCTAGCGGCAGAAAACACAATCATGGCAGGACCCACACAGCCCCAAGTTACTGATGAAGTCTGGGACGACGACCGAGTTAAGAGCTTTCTCAATATGCAGTCCTATGGCGACGAGTCCGAAGACTTTCATATTCTGCTTAAGGCTTATCGTGGTATGCGACCCGCTGACTTCAAACGCTTTCTGACCTTTTTCATTGAGGCCGGGCGCCAACCGGACGCCACGGACAAAGATGGCCGAACCCTGTGGGACATCGCCGAAAAGCATCGACAAGGTGCGGATTTTATTAAAATCAGAGCCCAGGCTGGATAAAGACACACAGCGCCAGTCTGGTCTAACACAGGATTGGCCGGTTTTTATTCAGGCTTGATAATTTAGTTCGATGTTCTTTCATCAGACCTCTCAACATCAGGTAACCCAAGCAATGCAGGAAATTCACCACCAGCTTATTATCCTTGGATCCGGCCCTGCTGGCTTTTCCGCTGCGGTCTATGCTGCCAGAGCTAATTTGAACCCCGTTGTCATTACCGGCGTCGAAGTCGGGGGCCAGCTGACGACGACCACAGACGTGGATAACTGGCCAGGCGACGTCGAGGGACTACAAGGGCCTGACTTGATGGTTCGCATGCAAAAACATGCAGAGCGTTTCGACACTCAAATAGTCTATGACAACATCAACAGTACCGAACTGAATGTCAGACCTTTTCGCCTTCATGGTGATGCCGCAACCTATACCTGCGATGCGCTTATCATAACCACCGGGGCATCGGCTCAATATCTTGGGCTCGAATCTGAAGAAGCTTACAAGGGCCGTGGGGTCAGTGCCTGCGCAACTTGCGACGGTTTTTTCTACAAGAAGCAAAAAGTCGCGGTGATCGGTGGCGGCAACACCGCACTTGAGGAAGCCCTGTACCTGTCCAATATCGCCTCAGAAGTCATCATGGTGCATCGCCGGGACAAGTTCCGTGGCGAAAAAATACTCCAGCAGAAGGTCCATGATAAAGCCAATATTAAGATCCACTGGAACTCAGTGCTCGAAGAGGTACTTGGCGATGATATGGGCGTGACCGGCATCCGGATTGGCCATACGAGCGACAGTGACAGCGTCAAGGTCGACGTACATGGCGTCTTCATTGCCATCGGGCACACGCCCAATACGGGTATATTTGAGGGTCAGCTGGCCATGAACAATGGCTACATCAGCATCAAGACTGGACTTACGGGTGATGCAACAGCCACCAGTGTTGCCGGCGTCTTCGCCGCCGGGGACGTCGCAGATCAGGTCTACCGCCAGGCTGTCACTTCTGCCGGCTTTGGTTGTATGGCCGCCCTGGATGCAGAAAAATACCTCGACAACCTCGCGGATCAGGCATAACCCTGCTCGACCGGAGTCGATGATGACGGTGACTTGGCTGCACCCGGATCAACTGGACTTTCCGCCTGTGGCCTCGGCGTTGCAGGAACCTAACGGGTTGGTCGCAGCTGGCGGTGACCTCAGTCCAGAACGGTTGTTACTGGCCTACCGGCGCGGTCTCTTTCCTTGGTATAACCCGGCAGAGCCGATTCTATGGTGGTCGCCCGATCCTCGAGGCGTGTTATTCACCGATGAACTCAAAATCAGTCGCAGTCTGCGCAAGTTATTGAACCGACACCCCTTCTCTGTGCATGTAGATCGGGACTTCGCCGCTGTGATTCGCCACTGTAGTCAGCCTCGAGTCTATGCAGCGGATACCTGGATCAATCCAGAGATGCAGGCCGCCTACATCAGATTGCACGAACTCGGGTATGCGCACTCCATCGAATGTTACCAAGACGATGTACTTGTGGGCGGCTTGTACGGCATTGGACTTGGCAAGCTGTTCTTTGGTGAGTCTATGTTCCACACCGTCACAGATGCTTCTAAAGTGGCTTTCGCGCACCTTAATCGATTGATGTTGGCCCTCGGCAGTCCGATGATAGATTGTCAGATGGATAATCCCCACCTGCGAACTCTGGGTTTACGAGAAATCAGTCGTGAAGACTTTATCGCGATCGTCGATGTTTATGCCCAACCTGACCTGCAGATCGACTGGCAGCAGGTGCCAGCGATGCTACCGCCATGGTAACTTAATCATCATGAGCCATGACCCTTTAGCCACACTCGCGAAGCTGCGATTCTATACGACCCCTGGTCACCCTTGCAGCTATCTCGAGAATCGCGAGGCCGTCACGCTGTTTGCGGACCCACACGCGGAAATCGATACGGCCACTTACTCAGCGCTGTCTGCGGTTGGTTTTCGACGCAGTGGCTCGCATATTTACAGACCTCACTGCCAGTCCTGCCAGGCCTGCGTTCCGGTCCGTGTTGTGGTTGCAGATTCGACCCTGAATCGTCGACAGCGGCGAATTTGGAAGAAGAATCAAGATTTGACTGTCAGCATTAAGCAGCCTCGATTAACCGCCGAATACTTTGACCTGTATGACCGCTATATCACCGAACGTCACGCAGATGGCGATATGTTCCCGGCTGAGGCCGAACAATTTCAAGCTTTTCTGGTGGAGGGCCGCAAGGAAGCTCGCTTCGTTGAATTTCGCCTGGATGGACGGTTGCTGGCGGTTGCCGTCAGCGATGAACTCGACAACGCGCTATCAGCCGTCTACACCTTTTTTGCACCCGAAGAAGACCAGCGCAGCCTCGGGACTTTTGCCGTGTTATGGCTGATCGAAGCAGCCCGTCAGCAGCAAAAAGCCTGGCTGTATCTAGGCTATTGGATCAAAGAATGCCAGAAGATGAGCTACAAAACCGAATACCAACCGATTGAACTGTATCTCGACAATCGTTGGCTCGCCTTGCAGCCCTGATCCACTGCAGCTAATGGCTGGCTCGAAGATCGGATTCCGGCTTTGTGAACAATAGTGACAGTGCTTTGCTAAGCCCTGGGTTTTCGTGCAAAATGCACGCCTTTTCAACATGCACTTCGGTACAGAGGACTTAAATTGGCAAAAGAAGAACAGATTCAAATGGTCGGCACGGTAGTTGATACCTTACCGAATACCATGTTCAGGGTGGAACTGGAGAATGGCCATAAAATTATCGCGCACATTTCCGGAAAAATGCGGAAGAATTACATCAAAATTCTTACTGGCGATAAGGTGAAGGTCGAATTGACCCCTTACGATTTGACCAAAGGTCGTATTACTTTCCGCGAATAACCCCTGCCCGGGTAGCGCCTGCTATCCGTATGCGTTTTTCTGGCCTTGGTGATTGTTGGGAACTTTTCATTCAACCAAACAAGAAACGGGTCAGCACACCGATCTACCACTCCACCGCCCATATCCGCCGCTAAAAGCAGGCCCGGCTTAGCGGTGCCTGACAGTTAAACGGCGCCCACTGCTTATTTGCACCCAACACACGCTCCAGCCTAACACCTGTCAGCCATCCGCCGCTGGCCAACAACGTCAAAGCCGCATAACAGCAGGAACTCAGGCAGACACAGGCTCATCAATTTCCAGCACTAGGTCATCAGCCCGCACCACCACGTGAACCACGCCACCGTTGTTCGACAATCGACCGAAGAGGATATCTTCTGCCAGCTCCTTCTTGATTTTCGACTGAATCAAGCGCTGCATAGGTCTTGCGCCCATGGTCTTGTCGTACCCGTGTACAGCGAGCCAGGCACGCGCTTCGTCGCTGATTTCCAACACAACTTTCTTACTATCCAACTGAACCTGAATTTCAACCAGGAACTTATCGACCACGGTTTTAATCACCTCGGGCGACAAGGCATCAAACTGAATAATCGAATCCAGACGGTTACGGAATTCTGGCGTGAACATTTTCTTCAACACCTCCATGCCATCGGTGGCATGATCTTGATGCGTAAAGCCAATGGAGGATCGACCCATTTCCTGGGCGCCGGCATTGGTGGTCATGACAATGATGACATTCCGGAAATCAGCCGCGCGACCGTTATTATCCGTCAGCGTACCGTGATCCATCACCTGCAACAGCAAATTAAAGACTTCAGGATGTGCTTTTTCAATTTCATCGAGCAGCAATACACAGTGCGGATGCTTGGTGACTTCTTCGGTCAACAAGCCACCTTGATCAAAACCGACATATCCAGGCGGTGCACCAATCAAACGAGAAACTGTATGTCGCTCCATGTATTCAGACATATCGAAGCGAATTAACTCGATCCCCATGATGCTGGCAAGCTGTCGACAGACTTCGGTCTTACCAACGCCAGTTGGGCCAGCAAACAGGAAGGAACCAATCGGCTTATCGCTGTCCTTTAGACCCGCCCTTGATAGTTTGATGGCACTGGCCAGCGTATTGATGGCTTCGTCTTGGCCAAAAATTACCATCTTAAGATTCGTTTCAAGATCCTTTAATGCTTTTTTATCCGAAGACGACACCGTGCTTGGTGGTATGCGCGCAATCTTGGCCACCATTTTTTCAACGTCGGTAACATTGATCACTTTCTTGCGCTTGTTCGCAGGCTGAATTTGCTGAAAGGCACCGGCCTCATCGATAACATCGATTGCCTTGTCTGGCATAAACCGGTCATTGATATAGCGGTCAGCCAACTCTGCAGCTACCCGTAGCGCCTTATCCGTATACTTGAGGTGATGGTGCTCTTCAAACCGTGATTTCAAGCCCTTCAAGATCTGATAGGTGTCTTCCACGCTGGGCTCAATCACATCGATTTTCTGAAACCGGCGTGACAGTGCCCGATCTTTGTCAAAGATGCCACGGTACTCTTGATACGTTGTTGATCCCATGCACCGCAGATCACCTGACGCCAACAGCGGCTTGAGCAGATTCGATGCATCCATCACACCACCAGACGCCGCACCGGCACCGATGATGGTATGAATTTCATCGATAAACAAAATTTGATTTTGCTTTTTGGTTAACTCTGCCAGAAGAGTTTTCAGGCGTTTTTCGAAATCACCGCGATACTTCGTCCCTGCCAGCAGCGCACCGAGATCCAGCGAGTAGACGACACTATCCTTGATAACATCCGGCACTTTGCCATCAACTATCATCTTTGCCAGACCTTCAGCGATGGCCGTCTTACCGACACCGGACTCACCAACCAGCAAGGGGTTGTTCTTGCGGCGCCGAGACAGCGTTTGAATCACTCGCTCAACCTCGTCCTGACGACCTACCAGAGGATCAATCAAACCCTGACGCGCTTGCTCATTGAGATTACTGGCAAATTGCTCTAATGAACTGGGCGCCTTCTCCTCAGCGTTACCATCTTCGTCGACCTGCTCACCGGATTCCACATCTTCTTGGCCGGCGACCTTAGGTGTGCCGTGGGCGATAAAATTCACCACATCGATTCGATTCACTTCCTGTTGCTTGAGGATATAAACCGCATGACTTTCTTGCTCACTGAATATCGCCACCAGCACACTGGCACCTGTGACCTCTTTTCGACCGGACGACTGAACATGAAACACAGCACGCTGAAGAACACGCTGAAATCCTAGTGTCGGTTGAGTCTCACGATCGGTCTCGTTCGCCGGGATAAGGGGCGTGGTTGCATCCAAGAAATCCTGCAACTCTTTGCGTAACGCGTCGAGATCCGCACCACAAGCACGCAACACGTCAATAGCGACGGCATTATCCAGCAGCGCCAATAACAAATGCTCGACCGACATCAATTCATGCCGCTTGGCTCGGGCGTCCTTGAACGCTAAATTCAGTGTTACTTCAAGGTCTCTACTAAGCATTTACTTTATTCCTGATTAAGACTTTCTCGGCCCTACTGGGCCATTGACCGGTTGATGCCTGGCGACCCAACAGCGGGTTATTCCAGGTCTTTGTTGCACCGACGTGAGGTGCTATGCACTTTTGCAGTGCTCTATTTTGCAGTGC
>DGOD01000005.1 GCA_002389265.1 Gammaproteobacteria bacterium UBA4475 | reverse complement strand
CGGGAAAACCGCGAGGTATTGGAGGCCTATCTTGGCTACGCCTGACCCCCTGTTGTCCGTCACTGACCTACATGTAGCCTACGGCCCCAAGAAGATATTGTTTGGGATCGATTTCGACGTCAAAAAGGGTGAAGCTGTCACTCTGCTTGGCGCCAACGGCAGCGGCAAATCTACTGCGATCAATAACATCAGCGGGTTTGTCCCGACCTTGACTGGCAAGGTCAAATTCGAAGGCGAAGATATTACTAATTTGAAGGCCAATGAAATTTTCCGCCGTGGCATAGTCCAAGTCTCGCAGGCCCGTGATCTATTCCCCGACCTGACCGTTGAGCACAATTTGCGCCTGGGCGCTGTGGTTCGTAATCGTAAAGGCGTGCAACAACAATTGGAGCGGATTTTTGATTATTTTCCTCGTCTTTTAGAGCGCCGCAAACAGCATATTCGCACCTTGTCCGGTGGGGAGCAGCAGATGGTTGCAATCGGGCGCGCAGTGATGTCGAAGCCTAAATTGCTGCTTCTTGATGAACCATCAGGCGGCCTTTCACCCCAGTTCGTAAATGAAATAGGGGTAATTATTAAGGCGCTGAAAAACGACGGTGCCACCATACTGATGGTTGAACAAAACCTTTCTCTGGCTTTCAAGGTAGCCGACCGGTTCATTATTCTGCGTGACGGCCTGGTCAGTGACGGTGGATTTGTCAAGGGGATGGAAAACGATCATGATGAGATTGTTAAAACGATTTATCTCTGACCCTGATCGCTTGATTGCCAATTGCTAAGGCTTGCGCCGCCCACTAAAGGTCGCGTGGGTTTTGTCCAACAAGGCGTTCTGGGTTGTTATTCTGAAGAAGCGACTTTGGAGTTTTTGAAGGCACCGGGTTTAAATGGCGATTTCAACGCTGCATCAATTAGTTCAAGGCGGTCTTGACCATAGAATATGTCGCCATCCATGAAATAGGTGGTGATCCGAAAACGCTGTATTGAATTGACTCTTAAGTGTTAGTGTTCTCGACGTAAACCCCTCATGTAAACTCGCTCACTGCCGCATCTAGGAGCGGACGCGGGTCAAAACCAGCTTGCGTGCATGCATGTTCAAGTGAGGGTCTTTCTGCTGAGTCCCTGTCGTCCCGCCAGTGCGCCTGTAGGAGTGCGAAGGCAAGTACATTCACATCTTTCTCCCCTCCAGGAGCGCTGCGATTAGCACCCCATGCGGAAGGTCCAGCAGCTTATCGTGATGGATGAGTCGGTGATCTTCAATCTCTAGGTTACGGAATTGTGCCCATCTTTCTATTTCATACCCAAAAAAATAGTCAACCTGGTGTTGAGTGCGCGCGCAAAAAGGTAGTCCACCGGCTGCCTTGATCACTGGGCCGAGATTGAAAGGGAGATGGGGTAGCTTACACCCATGGGCTGAGCAAATTTAGAGCAACTTCGGGTGGCCGATATACGCAAAGGTAGAATGCGCGGAGTAGGAATATTCAATCTCTTTCACGGCGGGATTCATTTTTGGATGAAAGGCAAGCGGGGGCGGTGTTTGAGAAAAACGGTTTTTGGCGGCATACGGCCCTTACCTCACTTTTTTCCTGAATAAAAAAATAATAGTTCATTCCACTATCGTCTCGCTATTTTGAATATTTGTTGCACGAACAGGGAATCGATATTGACTAGGGTCGAGACACATTCAAATCTAATAACAGACGGGTGCTGCAAGGCATAGAGCGGTGAGGAGGTTTTTGGCGTTCCTATCATATCGCGGGGCGACGCGGCGGGAGTCCCTGAGGCGTCCAAACATCCGCTCAATGACGTTGCGGCCTCTGTATCTGGTCTTGTTGAACGGATGCGGCTACTTCCTGTTGGACTTGTTTGGAATGACCGGCTGGATACGCCGGGATTTCAAATAACCCCTCCAATGGTCCGCGTCATAGGCTTTGTCGGCGAGCAGGTAACGTACCTTTGGTAGCGCTGCGCCAAGCATGACAGCGCCCTTGATATCGTGGACTTGGCCAGGTGTCAGGTAAAAAGCTAGGGGGCGGCAATACTCATCGCTTATGGCATGAACCTTGGTGTTGCGGCCTCCTTTTGTGCAGAACAAAAGCCCCCCCTCTCCGCCACTGGCGCGACGGTGGGCTTTGACGTGGGGGGCATCAATGGATATCTGCTCCAGCGTTTCTGACAAGGCTGCCGTCAGTTCGGAAAACAAAAAGGTTGAGTTTGAAGGGCAAATCACAAGCTTGAGTGGCTCTGACCTCACCGTGATCCAACGTATAGGTTACACGTGGAAACAAATAGCTGACCCTGATTACTGGGAGTATGAGGGAGAGCCACTGGCTGAGCGTCGGCGACGGATGGAAGATGAAGATTAAAGCTGCACTCTTATTATGCGTAAATGCTAAGCCGTTCAAAGAGCGTAAGGGGCACTGTCTTGTTGTTCGTGGGCATACCGAAGATGGGTATCAATTGGGGACATGGGTTGACACACAACGCTCTAAAAAAGAAAGCCTATCAGGAGATCAACGTCAGCGTCTTAATGAACTGGGGTTTGTTTGGAAGGTAAGATGATCAACTCCATTTCCCCAAGGTCGAGTGTTCGACAGAACGAGTCCATCAAGCAGCCCTCCATCTAGCGGGGAACGCTAAGCATCAGAGAGCTTAACATCTGAAATCTTCAATCTATCTATAGTGTATGCTAGAGTGTTATCTTCTGACGGTTGTTCACCAACTTAAACAATAAAAACAGATACATAATGTTAGGTAATGGCGGAGAGACAGGGAT
>DGOD01000213.1 GCA_002389265.1 Gammaproteobacteria bacterium UBA4475 | reverse complement strand
GTCAGGGGTTAAATAATCTAGCGATGGCTTTATAGGCGCCTTGGCTGGGATCGGTGTAGCGGGCATGGTATAAGTGCAAGTTAGAAAAGTAAACAACCTATTTGTTCTGCCAGCGTTGGAGTGAGTGGCGTTGATTTCGTGAGAAGCGCCTTTGTCGCCGGGCGGGAAGAGTCCTTCTCAGGCTGATGGTTGCGCCATCTGGGCCAGGCAGGTTTTAAGGTTTTTATAAGATCGATAAAAGGTGTTCATCATGGTGGATAAACAGACAGCTCAGACTTCGGACTCCCCAGTTGGAGATGGTCAGGTGATCGATTTTAACGCTGCCAAACAACCCCATGTCTTGCAACGCAAGGAGGGGCGAGTCCAGGCCATGCGTGAGACATTCAAGGCAGTGCGTGAGGCGAGTCAGCCGAGCAAGGCAAAATCAGCCAAAACCACTAAACCCGCCAAAAACCGCCGGAAGAAAAAGTAGGAGTCCGGACCCCGGGGCTACCTCAACATTTCCTAAGCCCGATTTAACCTGTCGAGGATGGCCTCACGGCTTTGGTCGACCAACCGCGGCAGATCGCTGGCATCTAGACCTTGGGTCGAAATGGGCGCGTGAAAGACTATGCGGGCCTCGCCGGGTGTTAAGTCAAGAGTGTCCGTTGGGAGAATTTGGTGAGTACCCAAAATCGTCACCGGCAGAATGGGCAATTGCAGTTCTAGCGCCAGACGATAGGCGCCTTTTTTAAAGTGCATCAATTCACCATCCCGTGACCGGGTGCCCTCGGGGAAGAAAACCACGGACATGCCATCTTTGATCTGTGTTCTGGCGTTGTTGATTGAGGTCAAAGCTGATTCGGTATTGCCGCGATCGATAAAAATATGGCCCATCGCAGCGCAGGCGGGGCCCAGCACAGGAACTCTGCGCAATTCTTGTTTCATCACCCACTTAAAATCGACCCCAAGATGGCCGTAGAGAGCCAGAATATCTACCTGACTCTGGTGATTAGCGACGATGATATAGGATTGCTTCGGGTTGAATTTATCGCGCCCCTCGACTTGGACGGTGAGCATCATCATGAGGCTGTTAATTTTCGCCCAGATCGGGCCGAGCACCCTCGAGGCCAGGTCAGGTAGACCGAGAAATGCCAGGCAGATGATAGTGGTGCCAATGACCAATGTTGAAACGCCGAGAAACGGGATCACCCACAGCCATTTATAAACTGTGAACAGTCGTTTAGTGAGTTCCCGCCGAGATGGGACCGGTTGGGGTGCGGTGTGATTCATTGATGGCTTGCCAATTGGGTTTTCATTGAGGTATTTCGCCGGCAACGGTGGTCCTGAGCATTTCCCGTCTGTGACCGTGGTAATCAGCGGTGGCACAGTGTTGCGTGCAGCGGTTATCCCACATTGTCAGGGTCCGCTTGTGCCAGCGCACTCGACATCCGAAGGAGGGAGAGATCGCGACGTCGTTGAGATACTTTAGCAACGGCGTGCTTTCAGCCAGGCTCATATTGGAAAAGTGGATGGTATAGACGGGGTTAATCCACAGGGCTTTCCTGCCAGTGACGGGATGGGTGCGGATGACCGGATGGGTCATGGTAGCCGGCTCTGTCGTCGCATTGTTAATTGTCATGCTCTCCAGGTGATCTTTGAGTTTTGCCTGGGGCCCGTAGGAGCGTGTGGCGCTGTGGACTGCAGTCATATTCTCCAGTAGATCTTGCATGCCAGCAGAGAGCGATTCATAGGCCGCGTATAAATTAGTATAGAGCGTGTCGCCACCCACCGGCGGCACGTCGATGGCGTACAGCAGCGTCCTCGCGGGCGGCTGTTGCTGGAACGTAAAGTCGGTGTGCCAGCCGGCGCCAAAAGTATGCGCAGTCTTCTCTGTAGCTTCCTTGATAATCGGCACGACATCGGGGTAGTCCGTCAGTCCCGTGAGGTAAGGCGTCTCGCCAACCCCGCCTTGGCGTTGAGTGAGTTCGAGTAACGACTTTGGATTGAGATCTTGATCGGGAAAACTCAGTACCAGATATTGGTGAAACGCCTCGTCGACTTGAGTTTGCTGGTTTTCAGTCAATGGTCGTGAAAGGTCAATGCCGGATACAACAGCGCCCATGGCGCCACTAATAGGGATGATCTGCAGACTATCCATCTATTTACTGCCCTCGATACGTCATCTTCAGGACCGGCAGTATTCACTAGCCGGATTGCTGACAGTATGCCAAATAACAGCACCGGGGCGTTAGCTGAGGATTGTAATAACCGTCGAGAAGGAGGATTATGTATTAGTTCTTACGTAATAGCTTACATAAATGGCTTGTCTAACAGGTTGCATAACGGAGACGACATGGATCTGATGAAAGAGCTTGGTAGTTTGGGACTGGGAAACCGTCTCAAGCGGTTGTCGGACAAAATAATGCAGGACGGTATTCGGGTCTACCGTGAGTCTGGCGTTGACTTTGAGCCTCGGTGGTTTCCACTGTATCAATACCTTGATCGATTTGGACCGAGTCCAGTGATGGATATTGCTCGTGGTCTGGGTATCACTCACCCCGCGGTCAATCAGGTGGCCGGTCAAATGGTGCAAGCGAGACTGATTGCGACGTATCGCGATGCCCGTGATAAACGTCGGCGCTTGCTGGCATTGACCCGCGAGGGGCGGGCCCTGAAACCGGTTCTGACCAGTCTGTGGTCGAGTATTAGTGTCGCGGTTAATGGCGTGCTGGATGAGTCTCAAGTCGCCTTTCTGAAGGATCTCGATGCTATCGAGGCGGCAGTGGACCGACAGGGCTTGTATGCGCGATTACAGCTGGCGGGTGCTATGACTGCCGACCAAATGCGGCCCGACGGATCAGCGCCGGAGTTGGTGATAGAGGGTTTCCAGCCGGTGCTGGCCGATACATTCCGGCGTATTAACGAGGAATGGATTACAGAGTATTTTAAACTCGAGGTAGCTGATCAAAAGACGCTGGAAGATCCGCACCGATCAATCCTGGAAGCCGGCGGCGATATTCTGTTTGTGCGTGATACTCGAACCGCCGAGATCCTGGGAACCTGCGCGTTGATCAAGCATAACGAGAGTCTGGCGGAGCTAGCAAAGATGGGGGTGACGAAACAAGCTCGTGGTCGTGGGGCAGGCTTACTGCTGGTGCAGGCTATTATCCATCGGGCCAGTGAATTGGGTTTTCAGCGCTTGTTTCTGGAAACCAATGCGCGATTGGAGCCGGCCATAAAAATCTACCGACAGGTGGGCTTCGAGCAATGCGAACCGCCCCGTCCTTCAGATTATGAGCGGTCTAATGTCTATATGGAGTTAGCGCTTACTAACTCATTAACACAGTAAAAACTTAAAAAATGGCATAGCTGTCGCGCGTCCGTTAATATGCGGCCCTGCGGTTGGAGACGGACAATCGGTGAGTTCTATGAATGACACAGGGGCCTTTGTGGCCGGGCATTATCGCCACTACAAGGGGCAGCATTACGAAGTGGTACTGGTGGCTAATCACAGCGAGACTGAAGAGCCGCTGGTGATCTATCGTTGCCTGTATGGCGACTTCAGCTGGTGGGCCAGGCCCTTGGCCATGTTTGCTGAGTCTGTGCTCATTGATGGCGAGTCAGTACCCCGATTTGCCTATATTGGTCCTATGCCAGATCCGGTGATAGTCCCCCCAGCTGCACCGCCCCTCGGCGAGGCTAGCTAGATGCGCTGGCGTTGCCCGATCTGTGCGGGTGACCTGGCGTTGCTTCAAGACGGTGCTCGCTGTCAGCTGGGTCATCAGTTTGATCGCGCCCGACAAGGGTATATCAACCTGTTGCCCGTGAATCACAAAGGCAGCCGAGAGCCCGGTGACGGGGCAGAGATGATCAAAGCCCGGCGGGCATTTCTGGCGGCCGGGCATTATCAGCCGCTGGCAAATCGGCTGGTGGCTATTGTCTGTGACAGGGTGCGTGACAGTTCGCGCATTACTGGGCCAGTCAATGTTCTGGACTGTGGCTGTGGCGAGGGTTACTACACGAGTGCGCTGGCTGCGGGATTACTGGAGCTTGATACACCTGCTCGAGTCGCTGGCCTGGACATTTCTCGAATGGCACTGCGTCTGGCGTCCCGTCAGCATGCTGGGATCGAATTTGCTGTTGCCAGCAATTTTCACTTGCCGGTACACGATGATCAAATCGATGTGATGATTCGAATCTTTGCGCCGGGTGATTTCGGTGAAGTTCGCAGAGTATTGGGCCCTCAGGGCATCATTATTGTTGTGTCTCCCGGGCCAAGACATTTATATGAGCTGAAGCAGGGGATCTACGCCGAACCACGGAATCACGTAGCGCCAACGATGCCCGAAGGCTTTGACTGCCTGCTCGAAGACACGCTGCAGTTCCCTGTGGTGTTGCAGGCTCGAGAAGAGATTGACGCGCTCCTGACCATGACGCCCTTTGTCTGGACGGCTCGGCGTGAGACTCTAAGCGAACTGGATCATCTCACGCAGCTGACAACACAAGCGGATTTTATTATTCGCTGCTATCAGCCCATGGCTGTTTAAATCCCGCGGTCAATGGTTTCGATCCTAAGCAGTCTTTTTGGTGAGCTTGGCCCAGTCAAGCTCAAGGCACATCTGGCCGCTGCGATTAGCCATCACCATAAACATCTCGTTACCACGGTCGGTCTCGCCGACAATCATCGAGGCAATGACGGCCATGATTAACCCAGCGGGGGCATGATTGCGGTAATAGCTGAACGCCGTGTTGAAATTCAGATCAACCTTATAAGACTTCAGTACGCCCAGGTAATGCTTTAACAATTGCTGCTCTTCTTTGAGGCGCACTTCCGGCAGTAGTGATGTGCCCAGAAAATAGCTGGCATCGGCTAACGGGCAACCCAGTGCGATTGACTGCCAGTCAACCACTGCCAGCGGGTAGGGTCCACCGAACATCATGTTGTCAAGCCGGTAATCCACATGAACCAATACTGGCGGACCATCGTAAAAGGCGCTGTAGGCGTCGAATCGTTCGCCAACCAGCGCACAGGTTTTGATATGGTCTTTGTTCAATAGATCGGTGTAGCGTGCCTGGAAACCGGGTTCTAGCATCTTATAGAGGCCCTGGACCATCTCGGCATTTTCTGGCGTCATACTGCCGTTGAGTAAGGGATACTGTTGCAGCGTTTTGTCTCCCCATCTTGGGCCTTGCAACTTGGCTAGTTGCTCAAGAGCCAGGGCGGCTTGATCGACGGTGCAACCTGCCAGTTGATCGCCCTGTTCCCCAGGTGCCAGATCTTCCATGACGATGACGAAATCATGAGTGGTCTCATCAGCGATGGCGAACAGCACATCAGGGGTTTGTATGTCGACACTGTCCTGCAGGTGTTCGTAGAAGAAGACCTCGCGAATATAATTCTGCAGGTCTATACCGCTTTGTTTACTGGTGGGGTCAGAGGACGCAAATTTGCCTACCACAGACTGCGGGACACCGGGGCCCGACAAGGTAAAACGGACATTTTCGCCAACTTGGCCGGTGCCAATGGTCACAGCGTCGAAAGCCTCCACTCGGCCATCCCGGCCAGCGTGTTGAAGGACCAGCGTGAGCCACTCGGGCGTGACCTGATCGGGTCGAGTTATCAATGTAGGCGACATAGGTATTCACAGTTTGAGTGTCGTGCAAGAATAGGTTCAGTGACAGCCTGATGCAACTTCGAGTTTTGGATTTATCGGCATCAGTTAGTGAGTAATTTAAAATAGCTCGGCTGCCATATTCAAGATGATAAGCGCCAGTCCGCCTGGCGGAGCTTGTAACCCAGTAGGTCGTCGCGTGCCTTATGCCGGCGAGCCTAAACAAATTAACAGCAGCAGCGACTGCCCTAGGTGAGCCCCGATGACTAAAAGCCTATTTATTTTTCGCCGTGACCTTAGGGTTTTCGACAACACGGGTCTACTGGAAGCCGCGCGCCAGTCGGGTGAGGTGGTTGTCTGCTTTATTTATGACGAAACTATTTTGGCAGGGTATTCCGAGGGTGACTTTCGCTTGGAATTTCTTCATGCCAGCCTCATGGATTTGAGTCAGCAGATACAAGCGCTTGGTGGACGTTTGAATGTGTTTTTTGGCAAGCCCCAGGATGTGGTTGAGGATCTGCTCAATACCGAGACGTTCAGTTGTGTTTATGTGAATCGCGATTATACGCCCTATAGCCGCCGACGCGACGCCGGCCTGGAGGCAGCCTGTGGTTCTCGCGGTGTACATTTCTTTACAGTCAGCGACGCCTTGATTAATGAGCCCGAGCAAGTGTACAAAGGCGACGGCGGCCATTATGCCGTCTTCACGCCCTTCTATAATCGGGCGCGACAATTATTTGTCGCGCCGCCTCAGGAGGATATGCCTACCAATCTCTGCTCGACCAAGTTCAGTGATATCGCGCTGGAGGACTTGCCGTCAGGTGTGCCCCGAGGTAAAGCCCAGTCTGTATTTTTGCCGGGCAGGCAAGGTGCATTGCAGGTATTGGCGAACCTGGCGCCATTAGAGACCTATGAAACAGATCGCAATTTCCCGGCACTGCCAGGCACGAGTCATCTGTCGGCCCACATGAAATTCGGTACCTGTTCGGTACGCGAGGCTTACCACAAGATTGCCGACAATCTCGGTGACCAGCATCCATTGTTACGACAGCTTTACTGGCGTGATTTCTTTACCCATATCGCGTTCCACCGACCGCGAGTTTTTGGCCATGCCTTCCGCGAACTATATGATGGTATTGTCTGGGATCAGGCAGGGGAAAAATTTCAGTGTTGGTGTGAAGGTAAAACCGGGTTCCCGATTATCGATGCCGGTATGCGCGAGTTAGTAAACACTGGCTATATGCACAATCGAGTGCGGATGGTGGTAGCGTCATTTTTAGTGAAAAACCTGCATGTGGATTGGCGCCTGGGCGAGGCCTTCTTTGCTCGGTATCTGACGGACTATGATGCCTGTGTGAACAATGGCAGCTGGCAATGGGCAGCGTCTACCGGTGCAGATGCGCAGCCTTATTTCAGAGTCTTTAACCCCTGGCGACAACAACTTAAGTTTGATGTCGACGGCGTGTATATCAAGCGGTGGGTGCCGGAGTTAGCGGCCTGGCCAGCCAAAGCGATACACCGGCTGGAGAAAGATTCGACTGGCTATTTGGCGCCCATCGTCGATTTACGAGCCAGTGCCGAGGAGATCAAGGCGCGTTTTCGTGGTCTAAAAGATGCTCGTGGGCTCATCTAGGTTGGTGTCGACCGACAGGGTGTCTGTGAGTGGGCGGATAGCGACGATGGGTGAACCGAAATGAACCATGCCACCTTCAAGCAAGTGTTGGCGCTGCCGGCCAGTACGCCTGACGCGGTACTGTTCTATGGCCAGTCCAAGCAACAATTTGGTGAGCTTTGGTTGCCCTCAGACGCGCCGGCTAAGGGTGCGCCGCTATTGATTTTGATCCATGGTGGGTGTTGGTTGAATGCCTTTGATATCGCTCATAGTCGAGCGATGGCGATGAGCCTGAAGCTGCAGGGTTATGGGGTTTGGTCCTTGGAGTATCGGCGAGTCGGTGATGCGGGGGGTGGTTTTCCCGGTAGTTTTATGGATGTCGCTGAGGGCGTAGACTACGTTCGGCAGTTGCATGACTATCCGCTGGATCTGCAACGGGTCGTGCTGATCGGCCATTCCGCGGGCGGGCAATTGGCGTTGTGGGCGTCGAGTCGTGCCCAACTGCCGGCCGGCCATCGATTTCATCAAGCTGATGCCTTGCCCGTTCAGGGCGTCATTGGGTTGGCGGCCATTATAGATTTGGTGGCGTATGCTCAAGGTGACAGTCAATGTCAGCAGGCGGCGGTGAAATTGATGGGAGGTACGCCGGAACAACAACCGCAGCGCTACCAATGGGTTTCCCCCGTGAACCTGCCGTTGGCGTCGAATGCCTTATTGATCCACGGCATTGACGACAGCGTCGTGGCGTTTGCACAGAGCAAGTCAGCGGCAGCCCGAGTTGGCGCCGAATGGTTACCCATAGCCAACGCTGGTCACTTCGATTTAATTCATCCGCCAGCAGATGCATGGGTATCCGTGTTGCATGCTATCAAGGGAGTCTGCAAACCATGACCCGACAGGATTGCATTGCGCTAGATGCAGCAGATCCGCTGCGCGTTCACCGGCTTCAGTTTGCGCTACCCGATAACCTGATCTACCTGGACGGCAATTCACTCGGCGCGCTACCCCATGTGGTCGTAGAGCGTCTGCACGCAACACTGAGTCAGCAGTGGGGGACGGATCTGATCAGGGGTTGGAATCGGCATTGGATTGATTTGCCGACAGTAGTTGGGGAAAAAATAGCGCCGATTATCGGTGCGGCGCCGGGTCAGGTGATTTGTGCTGATTCAACCTCCGTCAACCTGTTCAAGCTGTTGGCTGCAGCCCTGCAACTGAACCCAGGGCGCACGGTGATTCTGTCTCAGGATGACAATTTCCCGACAGATTTATACATGGCCCAGGGTTTGTCTGCTCTGGTGGGCGAAGCCCGCTGCGAGTTGCGCCAGGTGCCAGAAGCGCAGTTGTTGAATAGCTTGAATGCCGACACGGCGGTTTTGCTGCTCACCCAAGTGAATTTTCGCAACGGTCGATGTCATGATCTGCAGGCGCTGACGGCGGCTGCCCATAGAGCGGGTGCGTTGGTTCTGTGGGATCTGTCCCATAGCGCTGGTGCCATGCCGATACACCTCGATAGCTGGCATGTTGACCTGGCGGTTGGCTGTGGTTATAAATTTCTGAATGGTGGGCCCGGTGCGCCAGCCTATGTCTACGTAGCAGCCCGACATCAGGCAGCAGTGATTCAGCCGCTGACAGGCTGGATGGGTCACGCCGCCCCCTTTGATTTTGATCAGGACTATGCGCCCGGCGCCGGCATGTTGAGATTCCTCTGCGGTACGCCATCTATCCTCGGCCTTAGTGCGCTGGATGCTGCGCTGGATCTGTGGGCAGATATTGATCTCGAACAAGTCAGACTCAAGTCGCAGCAATTGGGTCAATTGTTCATTGCCCTGGTTGCCGCCGAACCCACGCTAGGGGTCCTTGATTTATTGAGCCCCGCAGTGGCTGACAGTCGAGGCAGTCAGGTTTGTTATGAGCATCAAGCAGGTTATGCCATGGTTCAGGCGTTGGCTGAAGCAGGGGTGATTGCGGATTTTCGCGCCCCGAACATCCTGCGGTTCGGTTTTAGCCCACTATATACGCAGTTTGTTGACGTCTGGGACACTGTCGTTCAATTGACATCGCTGGTGTCGAACGGGACTTATCAGCAGCCTAGGTTTCAGCAGCGCGGTTTAGTCACCTGATTGCTGTCGCCAGCTGCTACAAGTGTCTCGCCAGAGCGGCGAGTGAAGGTGTGGTAGGGGTGATCAGCCTCCACGGCAGAGCCAAGCATAGTTCGGCGAGATGAATCCCTAAATAAACTGGCGATGAAGTCAGTGAGTAAAATCTTAAAGACTGAATAAAAGCGACTCTTTGACGTTCATAATTTGCGTTAGTCGAACCGTCAAGGATGGATACCTGTGTGGTAGACTAGCGCCGATGAAAAACCCTACCTATTTTGCTACTGCGCCGAAAGGCATGCCAGACCTGCTCGTCACCGAATTGCAAAGCTTTGGCGCGACCAATGTCTCTGAAACCCGTGCCGGTGCCCAGTTTGAAGGCTCGATGGAAGTCGTCTATCGGGCTTGTCTCTGGTCGCGTCTGGCGAACAGAATACTGTTGCCGCTGAAGACTTTTCCCGCCGATTCGCCGGAGGCGCTCTACGAGGGTGTCCGCAGTATTGATTGGACGGCGCACCTCTTGGTCAATCAAACACTGGCAGTTGATGCCAATGTTTCAGCATCAAAAATCACCCATAGTCATTATGCGGCACTAAAAATCAAAGATGCGCTTGTCGATAGTTTCGCTGAAAGCCATGGCGATCGTCCGAATGTGGATGTGGATCGGCCAGACATTCGCATCAACTGTTACATTCATAGAGATCAGGCGGCGTTGTACCTCGACTTGTCGGGTAGCAGTTTGCACCAACGTAATTACCGATTAGAGGCGGGTCAGGCGCCGCTCAAGGAAAATCTAGCAGCAGCGCTGTTACTCCGGGCTCGTTGGCCAGAGATACTGGCTGACAAGGGCGCCTTTGTGGATCCGATGTGTGGGTCTGGCACGCTGGTTATCGAGGCGGCGATGCTGGCCGCGGATATCGCTCCGGGCCTGACCCGTGACTACTATGGTTTTCTCGGCTGGCGACAACATGATGTGGCGTTATGGGAGGGGCTGATCAAGGAAGCGTTGAGTCGCCGTGAAGCGGGGTTGTCGAAGTTGCCGACCATCCTGGGGTTTGATAATGATCGTCGAGTGCTAGAGCAGGCCCGGGATAACGCCAGGCGTGCGGGTCTTGACGGCAAGGTAGAGTTTGCGTTCCAGGACATAGAACATTTTCGCCACAGTTTTCCCGCCCAGGGTCTGGTTGTGACAAATCCCCCCTATGGCCGACGTCTAGCTGAAACTAATGAGTTACCCCGGCTATACCACGCATTGGGAACCCTGTTAAAAACCCACCTGCGTGGTTGGAAAGCGGCGCTATTTACCGAGGATCAGACCCTCGGCAAGCACCTGGGCTTGCGCGCGGATAAACTCCATACGCTCTATAATGGAGCCATTGCCTGCAAGCTGATTCACTTCACCATTGAAGAGAGTCACTTCTACCGAGATGCTCGGCTGCCGTTTCGGGTTAAACCCGCTGAGCTCTCAGAGCACGCGGCCATGTTCCGCAACCGTCTAGACAAAAATCTCAAGCAATTGACCAAGTGGGCGCGTCGAGATGGGGTGTCCTGTTTTCGAGTCTACGATGCCGACTTACCTGATTATGCCGCCGCCATTGATGTCTATCGTCGCGCCGGCGCGGCCGCAGGATCAGACCCCTCAGAGGTTGTTGAACAATGGGTCTGTATTCAAGAATATGCCGCGCCGCAGACCATTGATCCGGAGAAGGTCGGGCTTCGAACTCGAGAGCTGGTCACTGTCGCGCAATTGGTGTTGGGTGTTGATGACGATCACCTGTTCTATAAAACCCGGGCTCGACAGCGAGGTGAAAGCCAGTACGAGCGCATCGCTACCGAACGTCGTTTTCATGAGGTCGCCGAAGGTAGTTGTCGATTTTGGGTTAACTTTGAGGACTATTTGGATACCGGCTTGTTTCTCGATCATCGACCGATTCGCCAGCGTATTGGCCAGCAGGCTCGCGGTAAGAAATTTCTGAATCTGTTCGCCTACACCGGTGCAGTGACAATTCATGCCGCCCTGGGTGGTGCCGTCACGACGACGACAGTGGACATGTCTCAAACCTATTTGGATTGGGCGCGGCGGAATCTTGAGCTTAATGGTCTGGATGAAAAAACCCATCGACTGGTGCAGGCCGATTGTCTGCAATGGCTTTCCCAGCAACGGCAAGAAGCCAGCTATGATTTAATATTCCTTGATCCGCCGACATTTTCAAACTCCAAGCGAATGGCTCAAGCCTTTGATGTCCAGCAGGATCACGGCCGTCTGATTCGACAGGCGATGCGTTTGTTGCAGCCTGACGGAACCTTGTATTTTTCAACCAATATGCGCAATTTCAAGCTTGATGAGGATATCCAGACGCTGTTTGAAACGAAAAATATTAGTAGTGAAACCATCCCCCATGACTTCAAGCGGCGGCAAAATATTCATCATTGCTGGCTCATGACCCCGAAGAAAATCGGTGCGCAGTCAAATAACGTCAGCCTGTGGCCAACCCGTTAGCACAGAGGCCGGGCTGGTACGATTTTTTGCGGCCGCTAGCGGCTTTCTGCGCTTACAGGCTTTCCTGAACGCTGACATTGCTCTAGGCTCTGACTTTTGATTCGTCCTGAAAAATCTTCCATGCTGCGCCCATTGTCAGAGCAGCACGGCGACAGGCGATACTTCTCCATTGGCAACCGGTTATTGAAGATACCAGGCGCTTTCTATCGGCGCTAAGCGCTGAAAATATTGACCAGGCTTTAATCAAGCAGGAGCGAAGCATTGAACGTAAATTGGAATTATCCAACCCAGGTGCTGGTTGGTGCGGGTCGGTTGCAGGAATTGCCTGAGCTGTGTGTTCAGCATGGTATGCAAAATCCGCTGCTGGTCACCGATCCTGGCCTTGCGAGTCTGCCGATGGTTGCTGAGGCGCTGGCGCTTTGCCATGCTGCCGGACTGGCCGTTGGCTGTTTTAGTCAAATCAAGCCGAACCCGACCGGCGCCAATATCAAGGATGGCATTGCGGCTTTCCAGGCCGGTCAGCATGATGGTGTGATAGCAATGGGCGGCGGCAGCGGACTCGATGCGGGTAAGGCTATCGCTGTGCTTGCTCAGCAGACCTGTTCGCTGTGGGATCTCGAAGACATCGGTGATCAATGGCAGCGAGCAGATGTTAGCCGAATAATGCCGCTGATCGCCTTGCCAACCACAGCGGGTACCGGGTCTGAGGTGGGTAGGGCCGCCTTAGTCGTGAATGAAGCGCAGCAGCGCAAAGTCATTATATTCCATCCAAAGATGATGCCCGCTGCGGTGATTCTCGACCCGATACTAACGCTAGGTCTGCCTGCCGGACTCACTGCAGCGACGGGCATGGATGCTTTGTCCCACAGTCTGGAAGCCTATTGTTCGAACTATTACCATCCCATGGCGGAGGGCATTGCCATGCAAGGTATGCGTCTCGTAAAGGACTATCTGCCTGCTGTAGTTCGTGATGGCACTGATGTGGAGGCTCGCCAACAAATGCTGGTGGCTTCAATGATGGGGGCTACGGCTTTTCAACGCGGCTTGGGTGCGATGCATGCTTTGGCTCATCCGTTGGGGGCAATATTCGATGCCCATCACGGCATGTTGAATGCGATTCTTATGCCCTATGTACTCAAAGCCAATTATCCAGTGATCAAGCAGCGCATTGGGCTGCTGGCGCAATGTCTGGAGCTCGAACCGGACTTCGAGGGTTTTATGAGTTGGATTCTGGCTTTACGTGCCGAGATCAACATTCCTCATACACTGGCGAGTACCATTGATGCCGACAGTCTTCCCGATACCATTGGTGCCATGGCTGTGGCTGATCCGTCAGCGGGATCCAACCCTATCAGCTTCTCTGCACCCCAGTATCGACAGATCCTGCTAGCCGCGCTGAATGGCGAGCTTTAATGGCTAGCCTTTAGCAAAAAGCCTTTAGCCAAAAGCCAAAAGCCAAAAGCCTTTAGCCAAAAGCCCTAAACGAAAAGCCTTAAGTGGATAACCCTCAACGCGAAGCCGTTAATAACCTGCTTTGGCGACCGTCTCGCAACGCGCCTACAACGAATTTTCGAGACTTCTCACCGCCTTGGAGTAAAACTCTCGCTGTGCCAGTATCATGATGGTGACTGTGCTCATGACCATAAAAATGTAAGGGTGAATCAACCAGAACACCATCGCCAGGCAGAAATAATACGCCCGCAATCCTTTGTTATTGTCGTGACCGGCGACATCCAGTAGGCGAGCCATGGCGTCGATAAAACGCTCCTTGGCTTCAGGGTCAATCGTTTCGTTCGGCGTCGGTGCGCTGCCCATCATTACTGCGGCGAAGCCATACTGGCGAAGGCTCCAGGTAATCATAAAAAACGCATAGACCAGCACAGTTACAATCGTCACCAGCTTGAACTGGACCTGCTCGGTGGTCTGAATCAAGTCAAATGGTAATTGATTGGCCATATCGGCAATTAGGCTACTGGCTGACATGGCAGTGAACACTGCCGCTAATAGAATTAATGTGGTTGAGGCGAAAAAGCCGACGACCCGTTCCTGGCTCGCCAGCAATGATGAATCAGTCACGCGGTTATCACGTTCCAGCATTTTTCGAACCCAAAGCGCCCGGTGCAGGCGCATGGAGTGGGATAACGAAGTTTTCTGACCCCGTCGGGCGCGACGTCTGGCATAGATGGAATAGCCGAGCCAGACGCAGAGCATGTAAATCAGGGCGATCAGGTCGATATAGATAGCAGGCACGGTGGCGATCTCAGTGTGGTTAGTGGTGCTTATGATACCAATCAGTGGTGCCATAGGCTCACGCAAAATGAGGTGCAGTTGATTATGCTGCGCCACTTTCACGCCTGGCCTGGATGACTTGATGCTAATGCGAAGCGCTCAGGCGGTTTTACCGAATATTTCGAACCTCGCCAGTTTTCAGCATGGGATGGTTGGCGGGTTGGTAGGTAATGATAATGGCCCGTCGAGAAGTGTCTGTATGGTTCGGCTGCGAACCGTGAATCACATGGGGGCTGAAAAAAATCAAAGAACCTGCGGGTACGGTCAACGCCACCTGTTGCGCCTCGTCAAAACAATTCGGCGACGTAAAGAACCCACCGAGCAGGCTGCCATCATCAGTGCCGGGCAAGCAGCCCTGCCGATGACTACCTCGAATAACTCGCAGACAGCCATTGGTTTCAGTGGCCTCGTCAAAGGCGAGCATGACGTTGGGTAGCTGGTCCACATGCTGGCTGTCGTGAATCCAATAAGGCGAGTCCTGATGCCAGCCGAAACCGGAACCCTGGCGTGGGCGTTTCAGGTTTAGCTTGTTAGTCCATAAGGCAATGTTCGGTGAGCCAACCAGTTGTTGCATAGGGTCAGCGAGACGAGCATCGCTGACCAATGACGTGAGTCGTGGGTCTAGCTGGTCAACGGGTTCTATGACGCGCAGCAAGTCACTGTTGAGCGTTTGTTCAAATTGTAAAGTCATCCGGTCCACATCGATAAAACGTTTCTGGTCGAGGATATAGCTGCGGCCCTCGTCCGCCATGGCCAGGGCGCGACTCGCGGCACATTCTGCAGCATCCTGCAGTTCGCTGATTTCTGCGGGGCTGAAAACTGATTCGCGGACCAGGTAGCCGTGCGCTGAGTAGAAGGCAGTTTCTGCGGCATTCAGTGCGAAAGACATGGGTTAGATCACCACCTGCATCAACCAGCGCACCAGGTGGTAGTTGACCTCCATCGGTTTCTCCTGGGCCATCCAGTGACCGGAATCAATCACCGCTTCCGTCAAATGCGTGCAGAGGCCTCGCATAGGCTCTGCTAGCGCAGAGTGCACGGCGTCACAAGTTGAGTCATAACGGGCCGCGATGAATAAAACCGGCATCTCGAGTTGCCCGCCGTTTAGGGCTTGGTCGGCGTATAAGGCATTGGCGGCGTGGTTCATATACCAGGAATTCGGTCCAAAAAAGCCGTTGCGGGTGAGGGCACTGGCGTAGGCGTGAAGATCCTCCAGGCTCAGTATATCTGCATCTCGCGGTGAGTCTGGGGGTTGCGCCGCACCGTCAAACCAACCCTGGTTTTGATAGACCAAAGCCGTTGGCGATCGCTCACCGATGGCTGCAGTTGAACCCTGGCGAAATAGTAATTTTGCCGTGGCCAGCGGATTGGCATCCATCGGCGCGGTCGCTGCATCGAAGTGGTCTTCATAGAAGCGCATATACTCCCACTGGCCGGCGGGATATTCATCGAGCGGATAGCGTGTTCGGTCAACCAGGGCGCTGAGCTGGTCGAGTCCACGCTCGACTGTCCCATAGGGCACACACAAGTTTGCGATGGCCCGGCAGCGTTGTGGATGATGACTGGCCAGATTCCACACCACAGGACAACCCCAGTCGTGGCCAACCCAGATCGCTGTGGATCGGCCCAGATGGTCGAGCAAGGCGAGCATGTCATCGACGATGAAAGATTGCTGGTAAGCCTCGTGCGTAGGATAAACCGAAGATCGGCCGTAACCGCGCATATCAGGCGCGATTGCCCGAAAACCCATGGCGGCAAAGAAGGGTAGTTGATGCCGCCAGCTGATTGCGAGTTCTGGCCAGCCATGCACAAAGATGATCAAGGGGCCGTCCTCAGGACCGGCGGCCAGATAGAAGCTAGTGTGCCCATTCTTTTGGACGGCGTGTTCGGTTGTCGTGATGGTTGGCATTCATGGTCTCTTGTTGTGCTGAGCGCGTCTAATGTACTGGTTGCGGTGGGTTGAAGTCCAGGCTGATACAAACCAAAACAAGTCATAGCCTGATTCGGTTGGTTCACTCTCCTTGTTTCAGTCAGCGGCGCGAGTTCTTGTTACTTACTGCGAGTCCTTACCCCGGGCGTTAATGATGCAAACCCACCGTGATTTGTCCAAAGCGCTGAGGGACGAATGGATTGAAAAACGTTCCCCGTGGCGACTCGATATACCTAGGTCTGGTCCCTGATGTCGCCAAAGATAGCTCGCTTTAGCCTCGTGCGCTGACAGGCTGTGGTTGTACTGACCTGATTTTTTGATCTATCGCAAGGTGGGTTCGATGATCATCGGTGAGACTAATCACCTCAAAATTTCGTGGTAATTAGTGCTGACTTAGGCCAGCTTTTTTGAACGTGCCTGTTTTGAACG
>DGOD01000016.1:13515-16918 GCA_002389265.1 Gammaproteobacteria bacterium UBA4475 | reverse complement strand
TCCTTCTCCCTCTCCTTCTCCTTCGCCCGGACTTTCAGCCGCGGCATGACCTGATTCAGGATCCTCATGCTCCCTTGCATCAGAAACGATAACCGCCTCTGCTTGAACTTTTCCTGGATCGCTATCTCCGTTCTGGCTCGCAATCTGCAGACGAATCTCCTCAAGACGCTGTTGCGCAACCCGAGCTTGATAATCGTCCAGCAATTCACGCCATTGTTGATGAATCTGAGGGTCAAATAAATCTGACAAGGCAGTGGCCATCAAGGCTTGTACCGGCGACTCAGCAAGCGCAGATTGCCAGTCGTCCATCTGATCGAAGTAAGCAGCAAATGCTTGATCGAATCGATCAAAGTATTTTTCATCTTTCACCAAACAGAGACGGCTTAAGAAATAGAACTCGTCGATTTTAGCAAACACCAAGCCGGCTCGAAGCGCGGCAAGCAGGTCAAGCCATTCACGAATTGAAACAGGTACACGGTGTTTGCGTAGATGGCCCAGAAATTCGATCAACACGGCTGAGTCGCCATAAAGTAATTGTCAGAATTGATAGACTTCACCACTTTGATAAAGTGCTAGTCGATTGCGATATGCCAGCTCATCAGTACTCCCGATCGGCAGATCAAGGATCGCCTGACGCATCACCGCAATGGCTTCATCAAATTTGCCTAGACGAGCCAGACCAGCTGCCAGGGAGTTTTGCGTACTGGCACTCGACTCGGTAGCCAGAACTTCCGTTGCCAAAGTCACAGCCAGTTCGCCGTTACAAACGGTTGTCCGCGGACAACCAGCCAGTAGCAAAGCCAGTCGAGTCATCGCGCTGCGATCGCCCTGGTCAGCCGCTAAACGATACCACTGTGCCGCTAGCTGATAGTCCTGAAGCACGCCGACCCCCCGACTATAAGCATAGCCCAGTGCATTTTGGGCGGGTGCATGTCCTTGCATCGCCGCTTGCCGATACTGGCTGACGGCATTAGCAACGTCGCGGGCAACGCCCACACCTTGTTCAAGAGCGACAGCCAGATGATAGTGGCCCTCGACGACACCCGCTTTGATCGCCTCGATAAACCATTGCACTGCTATTGAATCGTCTTGTGGGCCACCCGCTTGTGGGCCACCCGTCCTTCCAAGGTATAACTGCCCGAGCGGCACATAAGCCAGTACATATTGGTTTTCTGCTGCTAGTCGATAGAGCGCCAAAGCTTGCTCGTCGTCTCGCTCAACACCCAGACCCAAATGATACAACCGCGCAAGTCCGAACTGACTCGGACCAAAATTGGCAGCGGTCGCGGTTTCGAAGAATTTAACCGCCAGCTCATAGTCATGATCAACGTTGGCGGCCAGATTACCTAACTGATTTAGGGTTAGGCTATGTGCCGGATCGAGTGCCAGCGCCGCGTTAAGATC
Source organism: Gammaproteobacteria bacterium UBA4475 (assembly GCA_002389265.1). Classification (GTDB taxonomy): domain Bacteria; phylum Pseudomonadota; class Gammaproteobacteria; order Pseudomonadales; family Azotimanducaceae; genus UBA4582. The sequence goes on along the minus strand of DGOD01000016.1, from coordinate 15,514 downwards.
CTGCTTTGCAAGTCCAAAAGCATTCAGCAAGCTGTAGGCGATACCTCGATTCGAATAAGCTACAACAAGTTGCAACTCAGAGACATCTTCAGCTGACAGCGCGCCCGTTAACAAAGTAATGACATCTCGATATCGACCTTCACTGGCCGCCAGTTGCGCCTCATCGAACTCTGATGCAGAGACAGCGAACGGTAGCCAGAGCAACCAAAGTGTTTTACCAAGTACTCGCGCTAACGTCTTAAATTGCTTATATATCATATACTTAAAAATCCGCACTGGTAACAGCGATATGAGAGGAAGTATAGCATTTGTCCCTCTTAATAGACGTTTGAACAGCAAAAATCTAGCTGCCATGGGCATAAGCTCCCTTGGCAATCGAAGCAGAGAATGGGTCGCTAATGGCACCGCGCTGCAGCGCTGTTAGGAATGTGTCAGACGGGTATCGACCGCAAGCTTTGAGTCCACTCATCCCTCAAACCTTTGGGCATGGGAATTTACCCTTGCAGTTCAGCATCAATACTAACGCCCAGACCTATGGGCTAGACAGCGCTGAATGCGATAGTTCAGCACCGGTCGTGTTGAACCAGAAAACTATGGTTATCCAACTCAAACGAGGCAATGGCAATACGCTGAGCCTACCGGCCCTGGTACGAATCGACACGCTATATAAGTTTGCGCTCGACCCGAAGGCCGACATTCTGCACTACTTGCAGCCCTACCTGCAGCGCCGCCTTACCAACGACGGCAACTTAGCGGCACATCAGCGCTGGTCATTGGGCTGCTCCCTAGGGTCAACCACCGATCACACGACGTAGTTCTCGGGCCATCTCGCCAATTTTAGCCTGTATGACTCGAGAATTTTGCGGTCCCATTCTCACTAGCTGCTTCTGTATGGGGCTGAGCGACTCGAGCTGAGGATCTTCGAAACGATACATCACCACGGGCCTGACCAACCGCACCGGTCCCTCGAGCACGGGCGTCTCCAGGACTCGGCCAACCGCCTGGAAAACTACCGTTTCAAACTGCTTATCGGCATAACCTAATTCAGCGTAGGCTGCCGCAAACAAGGGTTTCAGCAAGCTGTAAAACTCCGCGGCACGCCGGGAGTCCAGCGAAGCAAAAATACGGGTCATTTCGTCATATCGTGTGTAACCAGCCTCATCCATGATATACACCGTGTCATTTAACGGCTTCACAAGAAAGGCCCCTTGGGGCTTCAGAACTGCCACCGAGTCTTTCGCCACATTGCCATTGGCGGCATTATCCACCAGCACAACGAACTTACGCACCAATTCTGCGGCGCTTAGCCAGGTATTAATCGCTTCTTCACGTGTCAAACTTAGCACGCCGTCGCGGATCAACTCATCGCTGTCGTCCAGTCTCGGCAACACAAAGGTTGGCTGCGCTGGCTCAGCGGGCTCAATAGGCTCAAAGGGATCGAGGGAGTCAATGGGCTCAGCAGTGACATCGGACACACTTTCCATCGCGAGCTCAGACTCCGGTGATGCCGGCGCAGCTTTCTTAGCCACGACTGATTGACTTACCACTACGGAGTCAGACTCCGGCGTGCTCACCAGGTATGCCACAAAACCGATGATCAACAAGCCAACGATTACGAGCGCAATCAGAACAGGTTTGTTTTCAGCGATGCTTTTTGCTGCTGTGGATTCAGATACCTTCTCGGTCTTATTTTCACTCATCGATTCACTCGGCGCATAATGAAGCTCGTTATTGTGGAGTGGATCGGTCGTTAAGAACAAGGGTTATGCACTTTATTCCACTTTACTTCCATCATTAACGTCTGACGGCCCTAGGGTTGAGAATTTATGCCTCGCATCGCGACGGTCATTCACCCAGCTTCGCACGCCGCTAGCGCCCTATCGAGGGTCCCAGAAGCCATCTTTGGACCCGTCACCGGCAGTGCTAGCACATCAGCCGCGCGCCAGATCAGTGGACTGTGCACATGGAATATCACTTTAATCGCGGCATTTAATCGCGG
>DGOD01000016.1:0-13383 GCA_002389265.1 Gammaproteobacteria bacterium UBA4475 | reverse complement strand
CCATGTCAGCAACGCCATGTCAGCGATGCCAGGTCGTCCTGTGGCGCTCGCGCTGCAACAAACTCCAGGTCAAACTGGATGACGCCGTCACGCTCCCTCGGGAAACGCTGTCGCCAATGAGGTCTTATAGGGCGGCAGCATCACGCCGCGATCGGTAATGATGCCGGTCACCAATTCGCCTGGCGTAATATCAAAGGCCGGATTGAATACCGGCGTATTTGCTTCAGCAACCAGCTGCGTACCAAAACGTAACACTTCATCAGCATGCCGTTGCTCGATGGGAATCTGTTCACCAGAAGGCGTCTGTCGATCGATGGTTGACGCCGGGCACGCCACATAAAAAGGGATTCGGTAATAGGCACAAAGAATCGCCAGGTTCAGCGTACCTATCTTGTTAGCGGTGTCGCCATTGGCAGCCACTCTATCAGCACCAACAAGTACCATATCAACCTGACCGCAAGCCATCACGTGGGCTGCCATATTATCCGTAATCAGCGTTCGACGAACACCAGCCCTGCCGAGCTCAAAGGCAGTCAATCGCGCGCCCTGCAGCAAAGGCCGAGTCTCGTCCACAAACACGTGCACCGCAACTCCCTGTGCCGCGGCTACATAGATCGGTGCCAACGCGGTACCGAGCGCCGACACCGCCAAGGCACCGGCATTACAATGGGTCAAAACGTTGGGATACCGAGCAACGATAGGGGCTCCTGCCGCGCCAATCGCCTGACAGGCAAGGCGGTCTTCGGCGTGGATCGCGATCGCCTCCTGTTCCAGGCGTTCGACTAGTTGAGCCCCGGACAGGCCAGTCGACGAGACGGCGCAATTAAGCATGCGGCTCAGCGCCCACGCCAGATTAACCGCCGTCGGTCTGGCACTAGCGAGGTAGTCAACTCTGGATTTGAGTCGGGCCATCAGATCATCGGTGACGTCGAGTCCCACCAGCAATCCATAGGCCGCCGCGATACCAATGGCCGGCGCGCCTCTGACTTTGAGGGAAGTGATTGCGGTGAATACTGATTCTATCGTCTCGCAGACAAACGAAATTTCCGCATGGGGTAACCGCGTCTGGTCGAGCAGTACCAACTGACCCGACTCCCAGGTCACCGCCATGGGGACTGCGGACATAGACTCGTTATTCCCGATCAGCCGGCTCGCAGATCAGCAATCATCTGCAGGCGCTGATCCGTATCAACGAAAGTAAAACCGCCACCGGTTCGGTCAGCGATATCGCCATAACGCCGCTGAATTTCAGCCACCAGCGTCTCTGGCTCACCCATCACACCGAAGGTGTTAAGCATCTCATCGGTAATCAATTGGCCCATGGCCTGCCATTGGCCTTGCTTCGACATGGCGTTGAGTTCTGGCTGCATATCACCCCAACCATGCACCCCCATCACGCCCTTGTAAGCCGGTGTTGAACCGTAAAAGGCGATTCGATTCTTTGCTGCCAGTTTTTGCGCTTCAAAGGTCGCTTCGTCCTTACCGGAAATAATAAAAGGCGAATAGGAAATTTCAAAGTCTTTGCGAGAGCGACCAGAACGCCGCAGGCCTTCGTCCACAGCAGGCAGCGTGACTTCGCGAATATATTTTTCATTACTAAAGGGGTGAATAATCAGACCATCAGCTACTTCACCAGCGACCCGAGTCATCACTGGACCCACCGCGGCAAGAATAACTCGAGGTGCGCCAAATTCTTTGTTCTCGGGCGTAAATGCTGGTGTCATCAACGTATGGTTATAATATTTGCCGGTAAAGTCCAGCGGCACACCGTCGTACCAGTTCGCCCAAATAGCCCGCATGGCTTGAACCAACTCCTTCATCTGTTCAGCAGGTGCACCCCAGGGCATGCTGAAACGTTTGGTAATGTGCGGGCGAATCTGAGATCCCAGCCCCATAGTAAATCGCCCTCGGGAATAGGCGTTCAAATCGTGACCAATGTTGGCCAAAATCATGGGGCTGCGGGCAAAGGCGACAGCGATACTGGTGTAGACTTGGATTCTTTCACTGTGTTCTGCGGCTAGCATCAAGGGGAAAAACGGATCGTGATTCATCTCGGCCGTACCAGCACCATCATAACCTTGCGCCTCAATTTCTTTGACCTGCGCAGGAATTTTGTGCCAATCCGCCGATAAATGACTGTCAACTTTCATATCTTCTCCGTTACCTGACTGATGATATTTGTCTTACCATAACCCATCTGCGCTGCCTGATGAACAGGGTCTCCAGCAAAATTAGGCTTTCGGGACGACCTGACCTAACGCCTTGGCCGCGACACTTTCCTGCACCTCGCTGGTGAAATCAATATGCTGCAACAAGGCGTAGTGATAAGCCTCAACGAGGGCACTCCAGCTCGCCTTAATAATATCGACGTTGACACCCACAGTACCAAAAATTTCGCCCTCAAAACTGTGCTCGAGATAGACCCGCACTTTGGCTGCTGTTTCCTCGGTGCTGTTAATCACCTTAACGCTGTAATCCGTTAGGTGCAGATCGCCAAGGACCGGGAATTGAGTCAGTAAAGCTTGACGCAACGCCTTGTTCAAAGCATCAACCGGACCATGGCCTTCAGCGGCACACAATTGCACACCACCACCTACCTGAACCTTGACTGACGCCTCAATCAGACCATCGACATCCGAGTCATTATCATCCTGCGAGCCTTCGTTACTCGGACTATAAATCCGGTAGTACATCGGCTCGAACACAGGGTTAAACTTACCTAAATGGCGCCGAACCAATAAATCGAAAGACCCATCGGCATTTTCGTAGGAATAACCCGCATGTTCACGGTCCTGAACTTCTTCAAGAATTCCCTTTACCAAGACGGCACTGGACAGCTCTGGATAACGATTAGACAGTTTGGCTCGCAAATTCGAACCACCTGCCAGCTCACTAATCAGTATTTTTCGCGCATTACCCACTAGCTCAGGCTTAATATGTTCGTAAGTTTCCGGATTGCGCTGCACGGCACTGACATGCACGCCGCCTTTATGGGCAAAGGCCGACGAGCCGACAAATGGCTGCCCGGAAGGCCCGGAGATCCCCAAATATTCCCACACTCGCTTCGACAGATTGGTCAAATTTTTGAGCTTACCCTCAGGCAAACACTGATAGCCTAACTTCAGCTCAAGATTACCCAGCACGCTGGTTAAGTCCACATTACCGCAGCGCTCACCGATACCGTTGATCGTACCATGAACCTGAATCACACCTTCTTCGATAGCGCGTAGCGTATTCGCCACACCCAAACCGCCATCATTGTGGACATGGATACCGAGATTGATACCAGGAATGGCCTTGCGCACTTCACGGACAGCATGCGCAAGATCGTGGGGCATAACACCACCGTTAGTATCGCAAAGAATGACTCGAGTCGCGCCGGCTTCAGTGGCAACCTGAATTGAAGCCAGAGCATACCCAGGATCACTTTTAAAACCATCAAAAAAGTGTTCGGCGTCATAAAAAACCGGCTTTCCGGTGGCCTTTAACAAATGGCTGACAGAGCCCGATATCATGTTCAAATTAGTATCAGCACTAATTCTAAGCGCCTGCTCAACATGCAGATCCCAAGATTTTCCAAAAATGCAGATCACATCAGCTTGAGCCGCAATCAATTTTTGCAGGAAGAAATCATCGGCGGGTTTACTCTCGGCGCGATGAGTTGAGCCGAAGGCCACAATCTTCGAGGTTGTGAGCTCCAAATCCTGGGCACGAACGAAAAACTCATCGTCCTTGGGGTTCGACCCGGGCCAGCCGCCCTCAATAAAGTCAATGCCCATCGCATCCAACGCTCGAGCTATATCCAGTTTGTCACCCAGACTGAGATTGATCCCCTCACCCTGGTTACCATCTCGCAGCGTCGTATCATAAATTTCAATTTTCTTGCGCACATGCCACTCCGTTCATCAGCCAAGAACTTTTCAGTAACGCCTAGCTACTATATAGGTCTAGCTACTAACAAGCCTGATTACCAATTGTCTATTTATGCATAGCCAAGTCGTTGGGCCGTTTGGTCTACCTTATCGAGGGTTCTCATCAGCGTATCGAGAGGATCATAATTGGCCGACAATAATGCCTCACGAGCACTGGTTTTCATCGTAATGGTAAATATATTATTGGCGCAAATTACTTTCAGAGCTTCAATGTCAATAATCAGTTCGGCATTGGGATCAGCTGCTATCAGCTCAGCCAGCTTCATCCTCTCCTGAGTTGCCATCACCACACAGGGAATACCCAGGGTCGTGCAGTTGCCATGAAAGATCTCGGCAAACGACTCAGCGATGACCGCTTTCAAACCAAACTTCTGAATCGCCTGAGGTGCATGTTCTCGGCTAGAACCACAGCCAAAGTTTGCATCCGAAATCAGAATTTCAGCACCAGCATGTTCCGGCGCATCCAATGGATGGTTCAGAGACTGGCCATTGGCATCAAACCGCACGTCATAAAAAAGCGCAGGACCGAGCTCGTCAAAAGTGACGCACTTCAAAAATCGGGCGGGAATAATCCTGTCGGTATCGATATCGTTACCTTTGACATAGACGCCTTTGCTATTAATTTTACTGATACTATTTCCAGTCATTGACTCTTACCTAAATGGGGTTTCAAGAATATTTATTGCCAACAGGTTAACCCGCAACAGCCGGCACCAGACCAAAAACTTCTCGGGCATCAGCCACTTGGCCCTTGATGGCGGCGGCAGCGACCATCATCGGGCTCATGAGAATGGTTCGACCGGTAGAGGATCCTTGTCGACCGATAAAGTTGCGATTAGAGCTCGACGCGCAAACTTCATCGCCCACCAGTTTGTCCGGGTTCATCGCCAGACACATGGAACAGCCGGGCAATCGCCATTCGAACCCCGCAGCTTCAAATATTTTATCCAGTCCGAGTTCGCGAGCTGCCTTATCTACCTTCTCGGAACCCGGCACAGCTATCGCTTTGACGCCGGCCGCAACTTGATGACCAGCAATCAGATTGGCCACAGCCTGGAAATCACTTAGCCGACCATTGGTGCAACTACCGATAAACGCCACATCAATGTGAGTGCCCTTGATCGGTGTGCTGGCCTGTAATTGCATATATTCGAGGGCGTCGTTGACCAGGTTTTTCTCCAGGCCTTCAACCCGATCAGGATCTGGCGTTGACTCGTTAATGGAGATCGCCTGGCCCGGAGTGATACCCCACGTGACCGTTGGTTCGATATCGGCTGCATCCAACACTACCTCATCATCATAGGTCGCATCGTCGTCACTGGCATAGGACTGCCACTTCGCGACACTCTTATCGAATTCAGCGCCCGCAGGCACCCGCTCCTTACCACGGAGAAACTCAAAAGTCGTCGCGTCCGGGTTGATGTAGCCGCATCTAGCGCCGCCTTCGATACTCATATTACATACTGTCATCCGCTCTTCCATGCTCATGGCAGCAATCGTCGAACCGGCGTACTCATAGGCGTAGCCGACGCCACCATTAACACCCAGGGTGCGGATGATATGCAGAGTTACATCCTTGGCCGTGACGCCCACGCCTAGCTTGCCTTCAACTCGAATTCGGCGCACCTTCAATGGGTCCATTGCCAGAGTCTGGCTGGCCAACACGTCTCTGACCTGGCTTGTGCCGATACCGAGGGCGATACAGCCGAAAGCACCATGGGTCGACGTATGGCTGTCACCGCAGCAGATGGTCATGCCCGGCTGGGTCAGACCCAATTCCGGCCCTACCACGTGCACAATGCCTTGATTGCCCGACTGAGGCGGAAAAAACTCGATGCCCGCTTCTTTTGTGGCATCGCTCAGGACCTGGATCATTTTCTCTGCCATATCATCCTGCAGCGGCCTGGACTGGTTATCGGTAGGTATAATGTGATCCACTGTCGCAAAGGTCCGCGAGGGATAGCGGACGCTGAGGCCTTTGTCTTTCAGCATGCCAAATGCCTGCGGGCTAGTGACCTCGTGAATCAGGTGCAAGGCGATAAACAGCTGATATTGGCCAGAGTCAAGCTGACCCACGACATGATCATTCCACACTTTTTGATAAAGATTCTTGCCCACGCATAACTCCAACAGAAATGGCTACGGGCACATTTGAACAATCAAAGGGCCCTTGAATTAACAACATCGGCGATATTAGCATGAATCTTAGAAGGAGAGATTCCCATTGGGAATCTCAGCGATTCCACAAAGTGTGAAAATGGCAACAAGCGGCAGTTAATGGGACTGGCGGGCGAATTCAAGGACCTGGCTGGCAATTTTAGAGTGTGGCAAGACTTCATAAAACACCTCGTCCGAACGGGACTCTGGCAACGGGGCATCATCCTCCCAGACCTTCACTTCGCCTTCGCGGATAACCAGATCGCGCATTTTGCCGGTAATGTCTGGAAACTTGCCGACAAACATGGTGTGAACGCCTTCAGCTAATTTGACTCGCAGGCGTTGCAACGTGATTTCTGACTGTAGCTTGGCGAAGCTCTTATTCGACAACAACACGCCATTAACGTTGTAGCGAATGTTCAGCTGACCCTTATCATCACTCTTGCGATCTTGCGCAGAGATCTCGAGCACCTCCACATTGAAAAGACCACCGTCAAACCTCTCGCGGAGTTTCCACGAGCAGGATGACATCCGGTCAGCCGCGCCAATTGCCGATGAGATCATAATGGGCTGAGTGTCATCAAACAAAAACATGGGCTTATCTTCTGAGTAGTCAATGCCCACGCCGATCTCCAACATTGGCAAGCCAGTTTGCTTCGAGTGAGCATTTTTAGAAGTGATAATGTCCAAAATATCTCTGGCGATGCCGCACGCTCTTGCCACAGAGTACCATTGCTCCGGGGTCGTGTTATATTCATAGATCGCAAGAATTACCGCATCACCCTCAATAAAAACTTTCACCGCGCCATAGATCGATAGCAGGTGATTAATGGGTTCAAAGAAACGCGTACTGAAATAGGCTGCGGGATTTAGCTCTTGTCGCACCAGCTCTCGAGTTACCGTGGTAGAGCCACGAACATCCGCTTTCAGGATCGTATGATGGACGATTGTCGCCTCGACAGCGTTAACTTTCAGCGCTTCCGCATTACCCAGCAACTCATAAAGGTGATCACCCGCTTTTGACAAGCGGGCTTGCCCAGCATCAGTAATGACGTGCAGGCGGTTAAATATTCGGTGGGCCAACTGATAGTAGCGCAGATGCAGCCGATAGCGACAATAATCAGTCAGAGCTCTTAGCACAACCTCATGCGCACCCTCTTTAAACTGCCTGGCATTCTCCCGCGCCAGCAAGTCAAGCCGTTTGAGTAACTGAACAGCACCCTTATCCCGACCAGATACTCGCAGCGCTATTTTTTTAACATCTACACCGGCAATATATTTGCAAGCCTGTTCAATCTCTATTAAATCGTTATCCAACTCAGACCACGAGTCTCGGAGCTGATAACTCGCTAACATCACTCGAAACTCCGCATCCGATGCAAATGCCTGGCGCAACACAAGCGCAATCTTCAGCAACTTTTTAACATCGCGATTAAATCGCCAGCCAGCAATAACGCCGAGGTTTGCGCGAATTTCCTTTGCTGTTTTTTGATGTAGCCTGCCATCAAACAGGAGCCGGATATTACCTGGCTGCTCCAGCCAGCTAAATGTCTCACGCAAACTATTGCGCTGATTTGCAGCCGGCCCTAACAATGACTGAACAGCAAACAAGCCACCTAAGTCATCAAAAACTTCACTTTCGATCGGATCAAATCGGTCAAATCGACGGAGAGACTCAACCGCCAATTGTGGGAAATGTTCCCGACACGCGGTCTCAAACGCCTCGCTCGCCTTGCTCAAATTCGCCACCGGCCACAGCGTATAACACTCCATCAACAGTCGAGGACTCATCGGACTGGCGGCGGATAACTGTGGGTTAAACATCACACTCACGGCCTCGTTAAAAACACCCTGCAACTGCTCTTTGCGCAATGACCGCAATTGATTCACTTCATCGCGCTGCAACGAGCGGAAAATAAATCGATTAATTTTATAGAGGAACTCATCATGGTGCTGACGCAACCAAAAGAGACGCGCCTGGCTCGTCAACAAATCTCGAGAACCAGAATATTGTTGTCTGGCCACGGTCTCTTCCACTCGCTGACCGACACTGATGAGTTGCTTGCGGATCTCTAGCAATAAGAATTTAATCACGGCGAATTGCAAAATCGAAATCTGCGCCGGCTGTAAATCTGTTTTCGACCGATGCAAGGTTGTACTCAGCATATCAACATAGCTTTTACGAAAGCTATTGGTCAAATTCGAGCTAGTCACTTTTGCGCCGACCACGACGTTGCCAACAACCTGCTCAATCAGTTGCTGGCTGCGTTGCACAAAATTCTCGCTGAGCATCACGTCAACGTGATAATTGTCGATGCCTTTTGCTAAGCAGCTAAAATCTACCGCAATTGTCTTGGATTGCATCACTCGATGCAGGAGGTCTTCAGCGGTACTGACCTGACTCGAATTGGCTGTTGTCACCTGTTTCGCCCTATGAAAAATTTAACTTCAATGCTCTTCGACCACAACACAGCATTAATTTCACCCATGCTTAAATCCTGACCTTTGTAGCGCCGCGTGATGGGCGTACATCAGTCTGGGTCAGCCGGTTGATTTTACGCTTTAGCTATCGACTTTCCATGAGCTGAGTCCTATAAGTCTCCTAAATTCCAGAGGATATTCGGCTTGCCATCAGCCATTACTGTCCTTATCGTAGCCATCAACACTCAGGTAATAACAACAGCAATCGTATACAAGTATCATAAAATCGTAGCGCTTCGAGCATCATGCCGAATCCCGCGGGCCATTAGCCTGGTCCTTGCGCTAGACACGCTGGCGGGTCGGCAGTCCGAGAAACAACAATTCAAGAAAAGGAGCGCTTAACATCGAGACGCCGCCATTCGACTCACTTCCCCAACGGATCACAACAGCACGACTCATACTAGAGCGCCTCAAGCCTTCTGACGCGCTTGATCTCTTCGACGCGGCCTCCACCTCCACCGATGAAATGTATCCCTTTTTACCCTGGTGCCATCCGCAATACAGCCTCGAAGACGCCCACGAGGCCATCCAAACGGCCCAATCTAACTGGGCACTGGCGGATGCTTGGGCATTTGGTGTTAGAACAAAAACCACAGGCAAGTTTATCGGGGGTTGTGGCTTGAGTACGATTGACGAACACCACAATGCCAACTTGGGGTACTGGATCAAGTCCACCGAGGTCGGCAAGGGTTATGCGAGCGAAGCGACCCGAGCACTTGTGTCTTATGGCCTGCACCAGCTAAAACTTGTTCGGGTCGAGATCATGATATCGACCCTGAATAGCGCCAGCGTTAAGGTCGCAGAGAAGTCTGGCGCAACCTATGAGGGGATTGCTCGCAATCGCTTGTTTCTGCATGATAGGGCCTTGGATGCCCATCTGTTCTCGTTCATTCCGGCAGATTTTCAAGATGGATAGCGTCCAGCCAAGCGCCCCCTTACCTATTGACCAGATTCTCTGGCAAGATAACCTTTAATTCTCGCAATCGCACAGGAAGCCAGCATGAACGACGCAACCAGCACAACCATACAAGATGGCATGATGGAGATTTTGAATCAGCAGAAGCGCGCCTACCTTGCCGAAGGTGAAGTGAGCGTCGCCACCAGGATTGATCGACTAGACCGATCCGTGGCGTTACTGAAAAAATATGGACCACGATTCTGCGAGTCCATGGCGGGTGACTTCGGCCACCGCTCTATAGAACAGTCCAAGATGACAGATATTGACGCCTCTATTGGCCCACTTCAGCAGGCCAGAAAACACGTTAAAGGCTGGATGAAGTCTGAAAAACGCAACACCATGTTTCCTCTTGGCCTGTTCGGTTCACGCTCCAGAGTAGACTATCAACCATTAGGCGTTATCGGCTGCATCAGCCCCTGGAACTTTCCGGTTCAATTAACCTTCGCCCCCCTCGCTGGCGTATTCAGCGCGGGTAACCGGACCATGATCAAGCCCTCTGAGTTTACACCGCTGACGTCTGAACTGATGAAAGAGGCTTTCACCGAGTATTTTAATATCGAAGAGGTTGCCGTCTTCACCGGTGGCCCAGAAGTCGGTAGTGCGTTCAGCAGCTTGCCCTTCGATCATCTGATTTTCACGGGCGCGACTTCAGTAGCCCGCCATGTCATGCGAGCAGCGGCCGAAAATCTCGTGCCATTAACCCTGGAACTAGGCGGAAAATCCCCGGTGGTTATCGGCAGAAGTGCGGACATGGCCTTAACCGCCGCCAACATCATGACGGGCAAAACCATGAATGCAGGACAAATTTGCCTCGCCCCAGACTACGTTTTCGTACCTGAAGAACGGGCCGACGAATTCGTCACAGCAGCAAGGGCCTCGGTGGAAAAAATGTATCCCGACTTGAAGGACAATCCGGATTACACCTCCGTCGTCAATGAGCGTCATTACGACCGTATCAATGGCTACCTGGATGACGCCCGCAGCAAAGGGGCAGAAATTATCGAGATTAATCCGGCCAACGAGGACTTCAGCCAACAGCAGCACCACAAGATACCACCAACGCTCGTGATGGACCCTTCAGACGACATGCTGATCATGCAGGAAGAAATCTTCGGCCCGGTACTGCCGATCAAACGCTATAAAAACATCAATGAAACCATGGATTACATCAATGAGCATGATCGACCATTGGGCTTGTATTACTTTGGCCAAGACAAGGGCGAAGAACACAAGGTGTTGACTCACACCACCTCTGGCGGTGTGACCGTCAATGATGTTCTGATGCATATTACTCAGGAAGATTTGCCCTTCGGCGGCGTAGGACCCAGCGGCATGGGCTCCTATCATGGCCACGACGGCTTCAAAACCTTCAGTCATGCCAAAGCTATCTATACGCAGTCGAAGACTGTATCGAAATTGGCAGCGACCCTGCGACCGCCCTACAAGAAAACTAAGACAAACTAGGCCAACCGCACGTCATGAACTTGCCAGCCCGCGATGCCGGGCTGGCAGCTTCGAGCCGCAAGGCCCTAGACACAAGGCTGGACACTCAAGGCTGCCACATACAAGACCACTAGACTGAGACGACTTTGACATCGGCGCCGAGTAGTTTTTCTCGGGCGTGATGGCCATGGTCGACCAGGACAATATCAATCCCCAGCGCCCGCGCGACCTCCACATCATGCAAGGTATCACCCACCATCACAGTGTCTTCGCAGCCCACCCCTGATGTTTCGATCAGACGTCGACCGCTATCGAGCTTGCTGGCTGCAAAGCGATTATCAATACCGTAGATATGATCAAACAGGTCACCAATGGCGAAATGCGCAATCATCTGCTCAAGACTGCTTTGCTCAGAGGCGGACAAGATGGACTGATGCTCGCATTGACTGCGACTGGCACGCAAGACACCCAGCACTGGCTCAAACGGCCGGCAAATCTGGTAACCAGACATATACTGTTCAACATACTCATGACAGAGGGTTTCAAAAGAAGCCCGCTCATAATCAAAACCCAACCGGTCATAATACTGACGGATGGGAAAGTCGAAGATGGCGCGGTATTCAGCAAGACTAAGCTGTGGTCGATCATGCCTGGCCAACTGCCAGTTAATCGTCTCAACGGCATAGCTGACGTCATCCAGGATCGTACCATTCCAATCCCAGATAATGTGTTTTTTCCCCGCCAACACAGCCTCTAACGGGCTCTGTACAGGACCATTAACAGAACTATTAATAGCACTCGTCATGGCGCTATGCCGACCATAACACTCTGCTGGGTACACCACTGAGGGCTCTGCATAACAAGTCACATCCCGATAAGGTCAGCTCGGTCGAGCAGGTTTTGCTGCAAACGCAGACTGGCCGCGTCAACCATAACACCGTCAACGTTAATCGCCCCCTGGCCGGCGGCTAGCGCCTGCTGGTAAGCGGCTTTCTGCTTTCTGGCCACAGCGACAGCGACACTGGACGGCGAAAAAACCGCCTCAGCGATAGCCACTTGATCGGGATGAATCGCCCACTTGCCGGCCATACCAAGAACCCCAGCGCGCTGGCATTCAATCAGCAATTCGTCCTTTTGACGGAAATTCGCATAGGGGCCGTCGATCGGATCCAAACCATTCGCCCGACAGGCTATGGTCAGCTTAAACCTTGGGTAATGCCAGAGATCTGGTGGATAAGCGTCGCTGCCAGCACCTATGTGTTGCAGATCCATACCCTGACTTGCCGAATAATCGCCCATCCCAAACACCAGACTCTCCAGGCGGTCACTGCACGCGGCTATCTGCTCGACATTCAGCATACCCTCCACGTCCTCGATCAGACATTCAATGCCAATTCGACGCTTCAGCCCGAGCTTGGCTTCTAATTGATTCAGCAGCAGGTGCACGAACATCACATCCTGGGCCGATTTCGCCTTGGCCAGCACAAGCGTGTCGAGCCGCGGCCCAGCACCGCTGACCACGTCAATAATATCGTCGTGGCAATAAGGCGTATCCACATCATTGATTCGAACACTGACAGTTTTGGGGTGCCAATCCAGCCCATTCATGGCTTCAACGATCAAGCCCCGCGCTTCAACCTTGGCATTCGGCGCGACCGCATCCTCTAGATCGAGAATCACGCCATCACAATGCAGCGCCGCAGCCTTGCCTAGCATTTTCGCACTGGACCCGGGCACCGACAACTGACAACGGCGCAACCGCCGAGGCTGGCGTGAGTCTAAAAACTGGGACATAAGGATTTCTCACTTGAACAATTTTTGGGTCGCGCCAGATCGACAATGACAATTGGCATTAAGCCCCAAACATAAACAGTTTCCGTTGTGGGTTGCAAGTATAGGCCTCCCAATCAATTTTGCACCGCACAATATTTATCCCCAACCCCTTGAATTTCATATTATTGGCATTATAATTGTGCCGTGCAACAAATTAGCAGCTGTTCTGCTGATACCACACAATCGTCAATGCGACGAAGGCCATTCTTTGGCCACCTTGAGGAGGATAGACACATGTTTAAGTGGACCGAATTAGCCCTGGCATTTGGCTTTTTCAACAACAGCAGTCAGCTCGACCCCATGCTGTTTGAGTTACTGATGGAAGATCGACGTCGTGAACGCGCCGCAGCTGTCGCAGCAAAGACTGCCGCAATCCAGGCAAGCCCTGTGGCCAGCAATGATTCTACTCAGGCAAACGGCCTTGCAGCGATGAAAGAAGCAGCCTGATCGCAAGTTAGCCGGGCCGCAGTTAAGACAACCACTGCGGCCACAGGCTTTGTTACGCCTCCCCACCATCACTTCTTAGATATTTGGCCTCAGGCTACTGCCAATAACTCGCGGACTGTTTCCAAATAAGTC
>DGOD01000110.1:3698-3971 GCA_002389265.1 Gammaproteobacteria bacterium UBA4475 | reverse complement strand
CATCTTGGGTGACGAGCCCTTTCCACCCTATCAACGCCCACCGTTGTCGAAGCAATACCTGTCGGGAGAACTGCCTCTGGAGCGAGTTTTTGTTCGGCCAGAAAAATTTTACATCGACAGAAATATCGACCTGCGCACCAGTACCCGCGTAGCGAAGATCGACACCAACGGCAAAACCGTCACCACCGCCGACGGTGACACCATCGCCTACGAAAAATTGATGATCGCCACTGGCAGCCGACCGCGCAAGCTCAGCATTCAGGGCTCCGACTT
>DGOD01000110.1:0-3592 GCA_002389265.1 Gammaproteobacteria bacterium UBA4475 | reverse complement strand
GTCGCCGTGACCAATGGTCTTGATGTCACCGTCCTGGAAATGGAAGAACGCATCCTGCAACGGGTCACCACGCCGGAGATGAGTGCCTTTTATCATCAACTGCACACCGGTCGTGGGCTGAAAATTCTGACCAACACGGCGGTCAGTGGCTTCAGCGGCGACGGCCATGTGCAACAGGTTCTCTGTGGTGATAGCAGCATCGACGCCGACCTAGTGATCGTCGGCATCGGTATTATCGCGAATGTTGAACTGGCGCAAGAAGCCGGTATCGACTGCGACAATGGTATCCTGGTTGACGATCATTGTCAGACTTCCGTGCCCGATGTCTATGCTATCGGCGATTGCACCAACCATCCCAATCCGATACTTGGACGCCGGCTGCGGCTCGAGTCAGTGCCTAATGCACTGGAACAGGCCCGGGTTGCCGCCGCTAACATGTGTGGCAAAGAGAAAGTTTACGCTGCGGTACCTTGGTTCTGGTCAGATCAATACGAACTGAAATTGCAGATGGTCGGGTTTTCCTCTGATGGCGACAGCCAAGTGATTCGAGGTGACATGAGCAAAAACGAATTCGCCGTCTTTTATTTAAAAGCCGGCGCCATCGTGGCGGTAGATGCGGTTAATAGTCCCCGTGAGTTCATGATTTGCAAGCAACTCTATGGCAAGCCCGTCGATGTGGTGAAGCTGGCCGACCCGGAAACCGATTTGAAAGCGCTCATCTAAGGAAACTGCAGGTCAATGGCACCAGAACTCGCGGCACAAAACCCGGAACTATATCGGGTCGACGCAAACAGCATTCGCCATGCTTATACTGAATTGGCCCCGTTTATCGTCAACACGCCGGTGGTACATTCAGCGACGTTCTCAGATCTGGCCCGATGTCAGGTGCTGCTCAAACTCGAAAACCTGCAAATGACGGGATCTTTCAAGGACCGTGGCGGGCTGAACAAACTTCTGTCCTTGAGCCCCGCAGAGCGGGCGCGAGGCGTCATTGCGGCAAGCGCAGGCAATCATGCTCAGGCGATCGCTTATCACTCAAAACGATTGGGTATTTCGGCCAAGATTGTCATGCCGAAGCCGAGTCCCCTCGTCAAAATTCGCTCGACCCAACACTGGGGAGCAGAGGTTATTCTTGAGGGCGAGACCTTTGACGATGCCTTCAATTACTCCCAGCAGTTGGTCGAGGCAGAGAATCGCATTTATCTGCACCCTTTTGACGATCCCTATGTAATCGAAGGCCAAGGCACTATGGGTGTCGAGATTCTCGCCCATCATCTCTGCCAAGATCTCGATGCGATCCTGGTGCCGGTAGGTGGCGGCGGCTTAATAGCCGGGCTGGCAACCTACATTAAGCAAACCAGGCCAGACATTCAGGTCATCGGCGTCGAAGAAAGCAGCTGCAATAGCATGTTCCAATCCAGGCAAGCGGGCAAAGTAATTCCATTGGCATCACAACCTATTATTGCCGATGGCATTAACGTTCGAAAGGTGTCCGCCCGTAATCTGGAGACCGTCATGCGTTATGTGGATGACATGATCTCGGTCACCAGCGACGAAATCGCCAACGCCATCATGCTGACCATGGAGATTGAGAAAATTGTGATCGAAGGTGCTGCTGCGGTAACGGTCGCCGCGTTACTGAACCAGCGCGTACCGAGATTGCAGGATGGCACTGGCAAAAAGATTTTGTCAATTCTCTCCGGCGGCAATATCGATGTAAATCTGTTGTCGCGCATCATCAACCGCGGCATGGCCTTTGACGGCCGGGTATTTGAGTTCGAGCTCGTCATCAACGACCGACCGGGCAGCTTGGAATCGATCCTGGGTATTTTCAGAGAATCCGGTGCCAATGTCGTCGAGGTCCACCATCATCGCTTTGCCAGCCACGCACCGATTGGTCAAATAGCAGTTTCCGTGACCGTTGAAACTCGTGATCAAACTCACATTGACCAATTAAAAGCGATCATCCAAGACCGCGGCTATCCCGCGCGCCTGCGCTCGGCAATCTGAAACACCCCTTGAATCGATAACCCTTACCGACCAGCTTGCTGAAGTAATCAGGCCTTTATTTCCCAGCCTGATTCAGTCAAAGTAAAAGTCAATCCGCAGTCCCACCTCATTAGCATGTCGACACCAACGCCTTCAGCAATCCCTGCGACAGACAGCAAAATCAGGCAGCTTTGGCTTGAATGGCGAACTTTGGTGGTTTTCCTTATTGTCATGATCTTGTTTCGGTCGGCTATTGCCGATTGGAACCAGGTCCCCTCAGGATCCATGAAACCCACTATTTTAGAGGGTGACCGAGTCGTCATTAACAAACTCGCCTATGACCTGAAAGTGCCCTTCACCACCTGGCATCTGAGCGAGTGGGCCGATCCAAAACGGGGCGAGATCGTGACATTCTATTCGCCTGACGACGAAAAACTGCTCATAAAACGCGTCATCGGTATTCCTGGCGACGTGGTCAGTATGCGGAACAATCAACTGTACATTAACGATGAATCGGCCCACTACACGCGCCTGGACGATAGTATCGTGGCCCAACTTGATATTTGGCAACGGCGGAATCATGCGTTCTTTTTCGAAGCCATCGATAATACGACACACGCGGTCATGCTAAAACCCGCCCCACCCAATGACTACAACAGCTTCGGACCGATGGCGATACCAGCCAGCAAGTACCTCATGCTCGGTGACAACCGCGACAACAGTCGCGATTCGCGCCGAATTGGCTTGGTACACCGCGACAGAATCACCGGCAGAGCGCACACTGTGGCCTTCTCACTGAACTATGAAGACTACTACCTGCCACGACCTAACCGCTTCCTTTACACCTTGAACTAGCCACGACGGGCGCTGGGAGGCGGTTGTCATCGCCAACTCACGGCCTGCGATTGCATACCTCGGCAGTGCTTAAAGATCGGCGTTGGGCTCGCTAGCTCACGTTCAGGATTTACTCTGCGGCGGCGCTTGATCATCGGCAGCCGGCGTCTCAGATAGACTGTTCAGCGAGGACTCGCTTAAGGATGAGTGTCCATTCGCATCGATTGAATCCAACAATCCACCCGAGCGCCTGCGTAACAAGCGCAAGATCAGGGAAAAGCAGAAGGCGACAATAATCAGCAAGCCGACTAACAGCACGGACATAATCAAAAACACCCAGATCACAGCCATATCAACTTCAAAAAATCTGACGGCGACCCAGACGAAGGCGACGGCAAAGAAACTGCCGGACAAGACGCGAATGAATAATGGATCTCTGATGATTTTCAAATGCAATGACGCTCAATTGTTATTTTGGTACATCCTGACATACACTCACTGTCACGACACAAATCATTTGCTAGTCGGCGACGGCTAGTGACCAACCCAGGAGATTATACATGCCATTAGATCCAATTGTTGCGTCGATGCTCGCCCAGATGGCAGAAGCCGGTGGTCCGGCTATTGAAGACTTGCCGCCTGCTGGCGGACGTGAGCTTTACCGAATGATGAATGCAGCCAATACCCTGGTGCCTTTAGCTGAGGTCAGCGACACCGTCGCGCAAGGTATTGGCCTTCGAGTCTACCGGCCCACACTGGACACCCAGTT
>DGOD01000329.1 GCA_002389265.1 Gammaproteobacteria bacterium UBA4475 | reverse complement strand
CCAGTCCAAACATGGTTGCCGTTACCGCTAAGACATCATCCAACTGGGCCAGACGATGCTCCGCGTGTCGATCCGACAAGGGAAAGGCTAGGATCTGCTGGTCGAGCTCAGCCATCAAGCGCGATACTCTTCAGGAATGCCGTTCCAGCCTTCTTCAATCTCGCTCAGCAGATCATGGACTTCCCGTAATTTTTCGCTGTCGTTTTGGATATTAGCTTCAGTCAATCTAAGCTCCATATACGTGTAGAGCTCGGCTAACCGCGCTGAAAACTCCGCGTCGATCCCTGGATCAAGGCTCGCCCTAAGGTATTGAATAATACCAAGCGCCTTCGAAAGCGCTTCGCCTTTAGCTGCTGGATCATCTCGATCTAAAGCAGCACGGGCAACTGCAATCTTACTTTTAGCTCCTGTGAACAACATCGCGATTAATCGATGCGGATTGGCAACATCAATCGCGCTCTCGGTACCGACTGTTTTATATTGATTCATAATACTTGACGTGTTCATAGCTTCCTCCTGGCGCTCCAAGGCGCGTCATGCTTTTTACAGCTTACATTTAACCTCAAATTCATAGTTGCCTATCGTTTAAGAATGGTATTGGCCTCAACAAAGTTCCCTAATGCCTGAGTTAAAAAACTTTGGGTTGCAGTGAACTCTGCAATCAGTAACTCAAGTCCATTAAACTGGCTGCGATACTGGCTCTCGAGTCGGTCTGCACGGAATTGCAAGTCTTCTCGTCGATCATCGAGATCATCAATACTTTTTTCAATACCTTCTATCCGGGCTTGGATGAGACCATCAGAGGCGATGAAACTATCTAGCAGGTCCGATAGCCCTTGCCCCAGCCCCACTCCATACTTTACCGAGCCTAGATCCCCTGTCGCGCCGCCCAAGATTCGTAAAACTAGTCCTTCCACATCCGAGCCTGCGGCGCCTGTAAGGGTTTTTAACTCCGAATCGTAGGTTGCTGCCAGGCCATTTATTTGAGCATCGGTAGTTGAGGTTCCCAGGATTCCGGTCTTAATACTCAATCCGTAGCTCGAACTGTCATTCGATATGGCATCGATCGAAAGAGATGCGCCATCCCCCTCGAGCGTTGTTGTAAAATCAAACTTATTACCTACGCCGTCGTAAGTTATATTCGCAACGTTAGATCCAAATGCCGTGGTAACAGCACTTGTTAAGTCGATTGCAATGGTGTCTTCTGCGGAGTTGCCAGCGCTGGTTGTATAATTAATTGTCTGAGTTTCACCATTGACGGTTAGATCAAAAGTAATTGTTCGATTATTGTTATTCGCTATGGTGATCTCGGTGCCTGACAGCGTAGCGGGCGTGTCCGTCTCGTTAAATGAAACGGCATAGTCACCTGTTTTTGTCGAACTGGTCGAGCGGACAAAAGACACATTAGAGCTGGAGGGGCGCCCTAGCTTTGCAAAGACGTTTGCGACATCTAACGGATTCGCTGCCAGCGCTGAGTCTAGCACCGCATTGTCGATTTCGAGAGAACCAGTGATCGCATCTGTCGTGATTCCTAGACTAGCCAGCGTCGAATAGTCACCGCCTACATTCTCTACTGAAGAATTTAAAATACTACGCAGATTCGATTCAATTGACCGGATTGTTCCATCCCCAGTGAGCGAACTCGCGGTACCAGCATCTGCGTCGTAGGCGCTTACGCTTGATAAGCTACTAACCAGCTGGTTATAACCAGCCACAAACCCCGTTACGGCTTGTTTAGCACCCGACGTATCTTGAGCAACCGTTAGTGTGAGGCTATCAGTCGTTACTTCCTTCAAGTTTAATGAGAGACCATCGATTGCCGAATCAATGGTGTTTTTTGATCCTGTAACAACCAAGTTATTAATCCTGATTTCGGCATTTTGCGCTGCTTGGTTCTCTGCCATGTTGCCAGAGCCTAAAGTCGAGGAATAGGAGAGAAGCGACAAACCTTCAAGAGCAGCGCCATCATCAATCGTTTCTGTTACTGTAATATCTAACTTATTCTCTAAGCCTGTTTCATCTGAGGTCAGAACCAACCTGTATCCTGAACCATCATTAACAATTGCTGCGGTCAACGGCGCGCCAGAGACATTGATGGCATCCCTAACGCCGGACAAGGTATTGTTGCTGCTGTCAATTGATATCGAAAAAGCCTCGGCGTCGGGCGCAAGACTTTGAACATTGATCGTACCCGTTCCAACAGCATCTGTTGTTGCGGTAAACACTTTACTCGCATCCGTGACCAGTGATTGCTGCTTTGCTAACCGATCGACATCCACATAGTAGGTGCCTGCCGTAGCATCCACGGTTGCCGTCGCAGCCAGAGCGTCTTCTTGCGTTGAGGTCGCGCTGCGGATCGTAAACTTTTCTAGGTTTGATACTGTGGCTACAGTGCCCTGAAAAGTGCTCAGTGCGCTCTTGACTAGGCCATAGGAGCTCAACTCACTTTGATAGGTGGCCTCCGCGCGATTAATCCTCTGCTCGACCGGCTGGATATCCGCTAAGATCAGCTGCGTTACTAGTGTTTCAACATCAAGTCCACTGGCCAAACCTGTTGCAGTGATAGGCATATTACGTCACCAATGTTCTATTTTTTGTTAACACCCCGCCATCACCCTTTGGCATGAAAATCGCGCAGTCAACGGGTTAGCGATAAAATAAAAGCAATTAAGATGCCAAGTTCTGACTATGCGCTGTCTTTCATTAGCAATCCTTTCCGGATCTCACTCAATGAATCGTTGATCTGACGCGCGATTGTGACCATTTCCTCGCTTGGTATCTGCCGTACGACTTGGTTTGTGTTGACGTCGCGCACTGTGATGATTGTTCTATCTAGTTGATCATCCAATTTAAAGTTTAGATCGCGACCAAGCTTATCGACAAAATTTTGGAGATCTTCGATTGCTTTTGCCAAATCCTTAGGCTCGAACTCCTCGACCTTTGGCGGTGCTTTTGCTTCGACCGGCGGCATAACACTGCCGACACTCGGCAACTCTTGCCGCTCGGCTGAAGTGGGCCCCGTATGGGTCCTCATAGGTGCTGCTTGCGCCGCCACTGGGGCGACGTTCGGTTGGCTAATATTTTCCATCTACCTACTCCCCTTTTCACACATATCAACGAGAAAAAGACCGCTGACAAATGCCAGCGATCTTTTCTACTTTTCCTCGACTTGTGTCGACCCTTTTACTGCAGAAGCGCCAGTACATTCTGAGGAATGCTGTTCGCTTGCGCGAGCATTGCGATTCCAGACTGCTGCAGGATCTGCGCCTTCGTCATCGACGCCGTCTCGGAGGCAAAATCTGCATCCACAATTCGAGACCTTGAGGCTGACAGGTTCTCAGATGCCGTCTGCAGGTTGGTGACCACCGAAGTAAAACGATTCTGATAGGCACCCAACGAAGCGCGAGAATCGTTGATGGTTTGCAACGCCGTATCGACCGAAGTGAGCGTAGCCTGCGCGCCAGAGACCGTTCCGACTGACACGTTAGCAATCGCCACACCGCCTGATCCTGCCGTTGTGTTAGCCTGGGTAGTGCTCACGCCAAGAATCGCTGATTGGGCGGCTGAAGCCGTTCTCGTT
>DGOD01000225.1:19257-27679 GCA_002389265.1 Gammaproteobacteria bacterium UBA4475 | reverse complement strand
GATATCGGGAATAAAGAGTGCCGATTTATTAGGCCCTGTGATGCGGTAGCCAACGGTTTCGGAATACTCATCGCGATGAGGTACCAGAAAGGGGGTCACTGTGATCGATCCTAATGCCACCGGAGTGTCGGCGGTCATGGATTGCAGAAGAATGTTCTGTTGTGTCACCAGCTGGCTCCAGGGACCATTGTTAGTCAGATAGTCGCGCATTTTCGGCATGCCATAGACGGGTACCCCGCGGGCACCCAGGGCCTCCTGGCCGAGGAACATCAAGCCTGCATAATGGCCAATATGGGCATGGGTCAAAAAAATGCCCCCCTGGGCATAGCGATCGAGCGGCGCCTCCTGCGCCAGCTGGTAAAGTTGTTCCGGCATATTGGGAGTCGCTTCAAACAGGTAGGTCTTGTTGGCGCTCGGGTCGATTAAGCCGAGCGCCGTAGCACCGCGGCGTAGACGGGCATCCTGCCACCCCGGCTGACAGTGTTCGGCATAACAGCCGATCTGGGGGTGGCCAGCATCCTGGACAACCCCTAGAACATACAAGTAGGGCGCTTGTTGGGCAAAGCTGGTGGCACTGACCAAAGGCAATAGTATTAGGCCGAGCAGAAAGCCTGCTGATGGCTGGCGTCGGTACATGGCGGTCTCTGAGGGATGTGTTAGGGATCCCACTTAACCACGATTACCCGGATAAATGCCACCGGCATGAGAGTTTCTGGCAGGGTCAATCAATTGACTTGTACTCCCACCGGGCCAATGCCGTACACTCTGATGAGTTTCTCAAGTAATTAACCGGAGATTAGTGACGTGAGCTATATCAACAGTGTGTTAGGTCCCATTGATAGCGCTGATCTCGGCTTTACGCTGATGCATGAGCATGTGCTCGTCGCGGCCAGTGGCTTATCTAAAAGCTACCCAGACCTGCTCGGCCCCGATCGCGAGGCGCGCGCTATTGCGACGCTGAAGCGGGCTAAGGCTCAGGGAATCGACACTCTGCTTGATGCGACAACCTTTGATCTGGGTCGCGACCCGGAGTTACTGCAAACCGTTGCCGCTGGAGCGGGTATCAATCTAATTAATGTCACTGGTTGGTGGCTCGATGTGCCGCGGTTTATGTTGGGGGTTGGCGCGAACCAAATGGCTGACGAGTTTATACGCGACCTTAACGAGGGTTTTCGCGGCACGACGGTTAAGGCCGGTATGTTGAAGTGTGCAGCTGATGCTGAGGGTGTGACGCCGGCGCTTGAGACCATGGCCCGCGCTGTCGCCCGCGCTCATGTTCAAACGGGCGTGCCCATCATGGTTCATTCCTACCCTGCCGGTCAGGTCGCGAGGCGCCAGATCGAGATTTTTCGAGAAGAGGGCGTTGATCTGACGCGAGTGAAGATTGATCACAGCAATGATACTACCGATATTGAATACCTTGAATGGATCCTTGCCCAAGGTTGTTTTTTGGGCCTTGATCGTTACCCCGGTCGGCTGGTGAGCCCGCACAGTCGGACCGTAACGCTTAAGCGCTTGATGGATCTGGGTTATGGCGAGCGTTTGTGCCCGTCTCATGATTGCATCTGCCTACATATTCACAACGAGCAGGCTGATGGCAGTATTCCTCCTGAACATGACTTTATGCGCTCAAATCCCGATCAATATTTGTATATGCATCGTCACGTGATCCCTGAACTTATGGCAATGGGCGCGACTGATGCTGATATTCACATGCTGTTTGTGGATAACCCCAGACGTCTGTTTGAAGGTCGTTAACCAGGCCGTGGCTATTGACAGTTGAGTGTTGGGTCGTGATTTTCTCTGTCATCAAAATTTACTGCTGCAGGGCGTTGCATGAGTGATTTACCCGGCTGCATTAAATGCGGCTCTATTTATACCTACCTAGATCACAATCTGTTTGTCTGCCCGGAATGTGCTCATGAATGGTCACAGGAAGAACCTGCCGCCGTGAACCGTGGATTGAAGATAATGGATGCGAACGGCAATGCTTTGAGTGATGGTGATGCTGTGACTGTGATCAAAGACTTGAAGGTCAAGGGAACTTCGTTGGTGGTCAAGGTCGGCACTCGAGTTAAGAATATCCGTCTTGTGGAAGGCGATCATGACATCGATTGTAAAATTGATGGTATTGGTGCCATGAAGCTCAAATCTGAATTCGTGAAGAAGGCCTGAAGCTAAGTTTTCAGCATGTGACAGCGTTCTGCACGAGCGTCAAAGTTTGCTTCCGTGGGGTTTGGAGATTTTAAGTGATTCGAGTGATGGCAAGTGGTCTAAATATCAACAATACCGATCGGTATAAAAACGCAGCAATTGACTCTTAGATTCGAGGATTCGCTGCAGGTTGATCGTATTGCTTCGAAACCGGAGGCGATTGTCGTTCTGAGAGCCTGATATTGACGTGCTGGCGGCGAATCCTGTGCTCGCTGCATTGTTATCGTTTCAGCATTTGTCTATAATCGCCGGCCTTCCAGGTAGTGTATTACCCAGAGGTGCTGGTGAGATTCCGGTAGTAAGTCAGATCACGGCGAGAGTGGCGGAATTGGTAGACGCGCTGGATTTAGGTTCCAGTACCGCAAGGTGTGAGAGTTCGAGTCTCTCCTTTCGCACCATGATCTGAAGATTGAGAATAGCGGAGAGCCGCAGGCTATCCCTTTGAATTGTCAAGAATTAATTAAACAGGTATGGATGTCATGCAGGTAACACTCGAAACCACGTCAGGTCTGAAGCGAACGTTGCGGATCATCGTGCCGGCAGCAAAGTTTGAGGGCGAAGTTGAAGCTAAGCTCAAACAAGCCGCAGGACAGGCTCGGATCAAGGGCTTCCGTCCCGGCAAAGTGCCAATGCGTGAAGTGCGACGTCGGTTTGCCGATGGCATTCGTCAGGAGGTCAGTTCGGAATTGATGCAATCGTCATTCGCTGATGCCGTTAGTAATCAAGCTATGGCGCCTGCCGGCATGCCGAGCATTCAGAATGTCGTGATGGAGGAAGGTAAGGATTTCGAGTATACCGCCGAGTTTGAGGTTTTTCCTGAAATTGAACTTGCAGATTTTGGGCTGATCAACGTCGAGCGCCCCGTGGCGACTGTGACGGAAAGCGATATTGACAAGATGATCGAAACGTTGCGTGAGCAAAATAAAGAATTCGTCGATGTGGATCGGGTCAGCCAAGACGGCGATCAGGTTAATGTCGACTTTGAAGGCTTCGTCGATGGTGAAGCGTTTGAGGGTGGCAAGGCCGAAGGCTCCGATATCGTGCTGGGTAGTAACAGCATGATTCCCGGTTTCGAAGAAGGCTTGCTGGGTTGTAAGGCTGGTGAGAACAAAGACATCCAGGTGACTTTTCCTGAAGGCTACCAGGCAAAGGAGCTTGCAGGTAAAGAAGCGACTTTCAAGATGAAGATTAATAAGGTTGCTGAGCCAACATTGCCCGCCTTGGACGCTGATTTTTTCGAGAAGTTTGGTACCAAAGATGCTGATTTGACGACTTTCCGTCTAGAGGTCCTTGGTAATATGGAAAAGGAACTGGCAGCAGCCATCAAAAATAAAGTCAAAAACCAGGTGTTGGACGGCCTTGCAGAGACGAATGCCGTGGAAGTGCCAAGCGCGCTGGTCGATTCAGAAGTGAACCGTATGCGTCAGGAAGCAGTTCAGCAATTTGGTGGAAGCCAGAAAATTGACCCATCGATATTACCGGCCGAGATGTTCACCGCGCAGGCGACCAAGCGCGTCCAGCTGGGCCTGATGGTTAACGCTATCGTCGAGCAAAAGAAGTTGGAGGTTGACCAAGATCGGGTAAAGACCATGATCGAAACCATGTCCAGCTCCTATGAAGACCCACAAGAAATTATCAATTATTATTATTCGAACGAGCAGCAACTGAACCAAATTCAGAACTTGGTACTCGAAGATCAAGTGATTGATACTATCCTGGCCGATGCCAAGGTGAGTGACTTGGCCATGGACTATGATGATGCTATCAAGCCTACGCCAGCCCCGCTGCCAGAAGAAGATGCTGAAACGACCGCCGAGGCCGCTGACGACGCTGATACTGCTGAGGATGAAGCGCCGAAAGCCTAGCCCTAAAGGCACTTAACCCTGCCATTACTGCGGGTATAGCGGGGCTCTTCAAGACTTTTTTACTGTCCAAGCATTGAAGTTTTGGCGGAATGACGCAATATTAGGTTAGACACAGCAGGGCCTGCGACGGAATAGCAGGACCCGCTACCCAATTAATGGCAGGTGATCATCAGACTAGTTAATTTGCAATCAGATTAACGGTTACCTGATCCAGAAAAATCACGAGGTGCGAATGAGCAACATATTTGACGATCAGCTTTCGACGACCACAAGCCTGGGGTTGATCCCTATGGTTTTGGAACAGACGGCCAGGGGAGAGCGGTCCTACGACATCTACTCTCGGCTTCTGAAAGAGCGGATCATCTTTATCGTCGGCCCAATTGACGATAACGTGGCGAATTTGGTGGTTGCTCAACTGCTTCATGCAGAATCAGAAAATGCGGACAAAGATGTTCAGCTATATATCAACTCACCAGGTGGGTCAGTGACCGCGGGTCTGGCGATTTATGACACCATGCAGTTTATTAACTGTGATGTCAGCACCATGTGCATCGGTCAAGCCGCCAGCATGGGCGCTTTATTACTCGCCGGTGGCGCTCATGGTAAGCGTTACTGTCTGCCTAACTCTCGGGTGATGATCCACCAGCCCAGCGGTGGATCCCAGGGTCAAGCCAGTGATATTGAGATTCAGGCAAAAGAAATACTGTACTTGCGAGGCCGTTTGAACGAAATCATGGCATTGCATACGGGGCAGACCATTGAGCAAATCGCCATTGACACTGAACGTGACAACTTTATGACTGCCGCGCAAGCCGCGACTTATGGCTTAATTGATAAGGTACAAGAGCCGCGCACACCGCTGGTGTCGGTTTAATTGCCAGTAGGTAAGCTTTAGAGTTCAAATCCGTAGTGGATGTAGATACTATTTATCGTGTAAACGAGAAGGCCAAGCAGAGACTTGGTCGCGGCCAATAAGCTAAGGGTATGGGTCACTCGACTACGCAAAACAGATTGGAATGAGGTGGATTAATGGCTGACGATCACGACGATAACAACGGCGATGGTAAATTGCTGCATTGTAATTTTTGCGGAAAAAGTCAGCATGAAGTACGCAAATTGATTGCTGGACCTTCTGTCTATGTCTGCGATGAATGCGTCGAATTGTGCAATGACATCATTCGTGAAGAGTTACAAGAAACCATTGACGAGGGCGAAAAGAAAAAACTCCCGACGCCACAGGAAATCAAAGATATCCTTGATGAGTATGTCATTGGTCAGCACTGGGCGAAGAAAGTTTTGTCTGTGGCCGTTTACAATCACTACAAGCGATTGAACTACTCGGGAAAGAAAGACGACGTCGAATTACAGAAAAGTAACATCTTGCTGGTCGGGCCTACTGGGGTTGGCAAGACGTTGCTTGCTGAAACTTTGGCGCGACTGTTGGATGTTCCGTTTACAATTGCGGATGCGACAACACTCACGGAAGCAGGTTATGTGGGTGAAGATGTTGAGAATATCATTCAGAAGTTGTTGCAGAAGTGCGACTACGATGTGGAAAAAGCTCAGGTTGGCATCGTCTACATTGATGAGATCGATAAGATCTCGCGTAAGTCTGATAACCCTTCGATTACTCGCGATGTGTCCGGTGAGGGCGTGCAGCAAGCGTTGCTGAAGCTGATTGAAGGGACGGTCGCCTCAGTACCGCCCCAGGGTGGCAGAAAACATCCGCAGCAGGAGTTTTTGCAGGTCGATACGACAAATATCCTGTTCATCTGCGGCGGCGCCTTTTCTGGGCTCGATAAAGTCATTACCAACCGCTCAGCGAAAAGTGGTATCGGATTCGGCGCGAGTGTCGCATCAGAATCCAACAAGAAGAACTTGGGTGATACTTTGCGCTCGGTTGAACCGGAAGACTTGGTCCGTTACGGTCTGATCCCGGAGTTTGTTGGCCGCTTACCTGTAATCGCGACACTGGATGAGTTGGATGCCGAAGCGCTGGTCAGAATTCTTAAAGAACCGAAAAATGCCTACACGAAGCAGTATTCAAAGCTCTTCGAGATGGAGGGTGTTGATATTGACTTCCGCGAAGACGCACTGGAAGCGATTGCCAAGAAGGCCATGGAACGCAAGACTGGTGCCCGTGGTTTGCGGTCTATTCTCGAGTCTGTCTTGCTCGAAATTATGTACGAGATTCCTTCCGCGACTGGCGTTAGCAAAGTTGTCATCGACGAAAATGTCATTAATGGTACCTCTGAACCGATGTTGATATACGAAAATCAGGAACAGCAGAAGGCTATGCCTGAATAATGACGAGAAAACTGTCTGGCAACTGGTGGCTAACACCGTTGACCGGATGGGTAGTTCGACTCCAAGCTAAAGCCGAGGTCGATGCTGGAAAAAAGGGCCGTTGGCCCTTTTTTTTGGGTGACTTAGTGCTGCCATTGCTTGAAGGTTGCTATGGTTGCGTTAAGTGGTCTAAGGTTGATGCAGTAGATTGCCCGCGGCGTTTCAGGGCCAGGTCCAGACTCAATAACCGGGTAACGCTCCGTTTGGTGCGCCACCCGCCCTTATTGGCTAGCACTGAAAGACCCAGTCGAAATCCAATGTATACGAGTTAACCGTTATAAAGACAGTGGTTGCGGTTAATGACCAGGAGAAATTATGACCAGCATGAAAAATATCCCCGTCGTGACGTTACGCGATATGGTGGTATATCCCCACGGTGTTCAACCGCTTTTTATCGGTACTGAAAAGTCAATTCGTGCCCTCGATCATGCGCAGAAAAATGACAAAGACAAACAGGTCCTACTGGTCGCAAAGAGAGCCCCTGAAGATGAGAATCCGGGCCCAGATGACTTATATGCGTTCGGCACTGTGGCCACCATATTGCAGTTGATTCGTCTACCGGACAAGACCGTCAAAATTTTAGTGGAAGGGAGTCAACGGGCAGAAATTACGGAAATCAGAGACGAAGAAAAGTTTTTTGTTGGCGATATCAACTTGATTGAAGAACCTGAGATTGATGCCAATGAAGCAGAGGCGCTGGTTCGATCGATGATGTCGGTGTTTGAGCAATATGTGCAGTTGAGTAAAAAGATCCCGCCAGAGGTCATGACGTCTCTCGCCAGCGTAGACGATCCAAGCCGGCTAGTGGACACCATTGCCTCGCAAATGAGTCTGAAGCTCGATGAGAAGCAGCATATTTTGGAAATGGCGGGTCTTGGCGAGCGCATCGAGCATATGATGAAGCTGCTGGAGGCTGAGATAGACCTGTTCAACGTTGAGAAGCGGGTTCGCGGTCGTGTAAAAAAGCAGATGGAAAAGAGTCAGCGCGAGTACTACCTTAACGAACAAATGAAGGCGATCCAGAAAGAACTTGGCGACATGGATGATGTGCCGAATGAGTTGGATGAAATTCAAAAGCGACTGCTGGCTTCAGGTATGCCGAAGGAAGCGCGTGACAAAACTACCGCTGAACTCAGCAAGCTTAAAATGATGTCGCCCATGTCGGCCGAGGCCACCGTTGTCCGCAGTTATATCGACTGGATGCTTGGTGTCCCCTGGAAGAAGCGCTCGAAAGTCAGAACTGATATTGCTGAAGCTGAAGCAGTGCTGAATGCAGATCATTACGGACTCGAAGAGGTGAAGGACCGGATCCTTGAATATCTGGCTGTGCAACGCCGAGTCCGCAAGATCAAAGGTCCCGTACTGTGCTTGGTGGGTCCTCCCGGCGTTGGTAAGACTTCGCTAGGCGAGTCTATCGCCCGTGCGACTAACCGTAAATTTGTGCGAATGGCTGTGGGGGGTGTGCGTGACGAGGCCGAGATTCGTGGGCATCGACGAACCTATATTGGATCGATGCCAGGGAAAATTGTTCAAAAGTTGTCGAAGAGTGGCACACGTAATCCGTTGTTCCTGTTTGATGAGATTGACAAGATGGGCCAGGATCATCGGGGTGATCCTGCTTCAGCCTTGCTGGAAGTCCTGGATCCGGAGCAGAACAACTCATTTAATGACCATTATCTCGACGTTGACTATGATCTGTCTGAAGTCATGTTCATTTGTACCTCTAACACGATGAATATCCCCGCTCCATTGTTGGATCGAATGGAGGTGATTCGTATTCCGGGTTACACAGAGGATGAGAAACTCAACATCGCCATGCGTTACCTGGTTCGTAAGCAGCTAACGAATAATGGGCTCAAAGAAAGTGAATTAGAAATCAAAGAAGAAGCTGTTAGGGACCTCATCCGTTATTACACTCGCGAGGCGGGCGTGCGGGGACTGGAACGCGAGATTGCCAAGTTGTGTCGAAAGGTCGTCAAAGCCCGCGACCTCGATGG
>DGOD01000225.1:1981-19133 GCA_002389265.1 Gammaproteobacteria bacterium UBA4475 | reverse complement strand
GGCCTGGCTGTCACTAGCGTAGGCGGTGAATTGCTAACAATTGAAGCCGCAGCGATGCCTGGAAAGGGCGTGATGACGAAAACAGGCTCTCTGGGTGATGTTATGCAGGAATCGATTCAGGCCGCGATGACCGTGGTGCGAAGTCGTGCAGCGGCACTGGGCATACCTGCAGATTTTCATGAAAAATACGATTTCCACGTTCATATGCCGGAAGGCGCGACACCGAAAGATGGCCCGAGTGCAGGGATTGCGCTGTGCACCGCATTGGTCTCCGTGCTGACGGGTATACCTGCTCGTGCTGACGTTGCCATGACCGGTGAGATTACGTTGCGAGGGCAGGTCTTGCCGATTGGCGGTTTGAAAGAAAAGCTACTCGCTGCACATCGCGGTGGGATTAAAACAGTCCTGATTCCCGATGAGAACAAGCGTGATTTAAAGGAGATACCTGACAATATTAAGCAAGATCTTGACATTAAACCGGTCAAGTGGATTGATGAGGTGTTGCTTGTAGCATTGGCACGGATGCCAGAGCCGATTCCGGAGATGATCGAAAATGAGGCGGAAAGCGGCTCGGAATCCGACGTAAACCAGAGAATCAGTGCTCATTAGGACATTTGCCTTGACAGCCATTTTGGCTAGTTGGTATAACCTGTATCAGTTTAAGAGATCGCAGCCGGTTGGTCATTTGCTGTGGTAGAACTCGAAAGCGACCAGAAAAGTCAATCAACCAATCAGGGGTATAGAGTGAATAAACAAGAGCTGATCGAAAACATTGCGGCGTCTGCCGATATTACTAAAGCTGCAGCCGGCAGAGCCTTGGATTCTATGATAGATTCAGTCACTGGCGCGCTCAAAACGGGTGACTCAGTCGTTCTGGTTGGATTTGGTACATTTACGGTTCGCGATCGTGCGGCTCGTACTGGACGCAATCCACAAACTGGTGCCGAGATTCAAATCTCTGCAGCCAAGGTCCCGGCATTCAAGGCCGGCAAAGCATTAAAAGATGCTGTAAATAGCTAAGTCGTTAAATTTGGTCGAGTTAGCTATTTTTTCAATGAATGGTTAGCGCTAAAATGAGACCAAATGCTGTTCCAAATGGCGCATCTAGTATGCGCCATTTTTTATTATTTGATGAGGAATCGAATGTCAATCCAGAATCTAAGAGACAAATCAGACGGCGTGATCGCGAAAGTTATCGTCGGTTTGATTATCGTGGTCTTCGCCTTGTTTGGGATGGGGTCGATTACGACCTTTCTCACACCGGTGCCCAAAGTCGCGACGGTTGACGGGCAGGACATTACTCAACAGGAAATGGAGATAGCCGTCGAACGCGGCCGCCGTATGCTGTTGTCTCAAAATACGCCCGCAGCTGAGATCGACGAAGACGAGTTGCGTCAGAACGTCTTACAAAACCTGATCGATCGTAAGCTTTTGATTCTGGCCGGCGAGTCTATGGGGCTGCAATATTCCGATCAGCGACTGGATGCGGAAATCGTATCTACTCCGATTTTTCAAGTCGAAGGCGTGTTTGACCCGGGACAATTCCAATTGGTGATTGGCGGGGCAGGTTACTCAGCATTGAGCTATCGCGAAGAAATGCGCCGCGACAAGTCTTTACAGCAATTGACGACAGGTATTCGTAGTACGGCGTTTTTGACTGAGCCTCAAGTGCTGCGAACCAGTAGTTTGGCGCAACAAACACGCGATGTGGCATTCCTGCGTATCGACGTTGACGAAATGAAAGACTCAGTGGACGTGTCGGATGCTGAGATAGTCAGCTTTTATGATGCTAATCCGTCAGACTTCATGACCGCGGAAACGGTCGACATTGACTATGTTGAACTCAAACGCGCCAATCTGATCGACGCCGTTGAAGTGAGCGAAGCTGATTTATTAGCATTATTTGAGGAGAGCAAAGACTTCTATGCGACTGATGAGCGTCGTCGCGTCGCACATATACTCGTCGAGGTTAATGACCAGTCTACCGAAGCAGATGCCGAGACCAGGATTAATGAGGTTTATCAACGCATCATCGCGGGTGAAGATTTCGCTGGCCTTGCGAAAGAATATTCGTCGGATACAGGTTCGGCTGAGAATGGCGGTGATCTGGGTTTTAATGCGCCGGGCACTTTTGTTGAAGAGTTCGAAGTCGTCGCTTACGATCTCGGGCTTAACGAAATGTCTGCGCCAGTCCGGACCGAGTTCGGGTTTCACCTGATCAAAGTGCTTGATATTGAGGCGGCTAAAATCCCCGAGTATGCTGACGTTCGTGATCGCGTTGAAGCTACATTTCGGGAGAATCGAGCGGAAGACGCTTTTGTCCAACAGTCTGCTCGCATGAGTGAGCTTGCATTTGAAACCAGGGACCTTGTCGAAATTAGTGAAGAGCTAGGCTTAAGCATCGAATCTACCGGGCCCAGTGCCCGTGATACAGTTGATGGACTACTTGCGATATCAGTTGTAGCCAATGCGGCCTTTAGTCCTGACGTATTGCTTGAGGGTAACAACAGTAGCTTAATCGAGATCGATCCGAACCATCACATAGTGCTTCGACTGAGGGAATATCAACCTCAAGAAGTGAAGGCGCTAGCGGAAGTGACTGACTTGATTAGGGAACGACTCGCTCTGGAGAAAGCGGTTGTGCTGGCTGAAGCCCAATCTAAAGAGATTGTCGCAATGCTTGAGAGTGGTTCTGGTACTCGCTATGTGGCCGATCAGTTTAATCTGGTCTGGTCTGTGGTTGCTAAAGCGCAACGTAATCAGCCCAACCTGGCCGCTGATATCGGTCGGTATGCGTTTAGTTTACCGCGGCCAAGAGCGGGTAATAAGTCGGTTGGCTATACCTTGCTGGGCGACGGGGATGCGGCCATCGTCAGTGTAACCAATGTCCAAAACAAGTCTGCCGAGGATGATCTGCAGAATGTTGCGAGCCTAGGCCGGATACTGGCATCACAACAAGGCGCCAGTGACTTTTTGGATTGGCGTGAAGGCCTGGCATTGAATGCCACGGTTAAGCGGTCTAACTAATAGCTGAAGTGAAGGGCGTGGGCTGTTTGCAGTTCTCTTGGGTATAGCGAGAGCTCAAACAGCACGTCTTAGCCCCGGCACTCATCGGCCAAAGCAAGGCGGCAGAGAGAAAGGCGGCACAGGGAAAGGCGGGGCGCCTTTGGCAGTTTATTCTGTTTGTGTAACGTCTACGTATAAGGTGACGCTATCGCCGGGTTGAATATACTTTTTTCGCCCCAGCTTCTCATTCCACTGTTTGATACTTTCGATCGGCACATTGAATTTACTCGCAATTCGAGCCAGCGATTCACCCCGACGGACGCGATAGTTGACTTTTCGAATGACCTCTTGGCTTGCCGGTAAATTCGCCAGAGCTGCCAAAGTCGTTTCTGGCGGTTGCGTTAAAGTAGAAAAAATCACCAGCTCTTTGCCAGGCATCAGTGTCTCGGTTGTGGCCATACCATTCCATTTCGCCAGAGCGCGCATAGACACTTTGAATGTTTGGGCAATCTTCCAGAAGGAATCTCCGTTGCGAACGATATAACGCGAGGGTGCGACGCCGATTTTCTTTTCCGTGTAGTTCTGGCGAGATTTTAACCGCTCCTTGGCACTGAGTTCATAGGTTTCACTGGAGCTGCGAGCGACCGGTATCATTAGCGACTGACCGGAACGGATCAGGTTGCCTTTGATCTTGTTTGCCAGTTGCAGGGTGGCCACGGAGGTGTTGTATTTCTGGGCAATGACGCCGAGAGACTCGCCAGACTTGACCTTGTGGCGCTGCCAGCTTAGCCGTTGGTCAAGTGGCAAGGCCGCGAGGTTAGCCCGAAACGTTTTTGCCTGTTGTCGTGGTACCAGCAGTTCGTGGGGGCCATCGGGGTGAGTTGACCATTTGTTAAATGCGGGGTTAAGCAAATAAAGTTCGTCGATGGAAATTTCGGCGATTTCAGCTGCGACAGACAGGTCCAATTGTGAGCCTGTATTGACCATCTCCCAGTAGGGTTCATTAGCAATCGGTAGTAATTCAACGTTGTATTTAGCTGGATCTGCGATGATGGCGCTGATGGCCAGCAGTCGCGGTACGTAGGCTCGTGTTTCTTTTAAGAGTCCAAGTGAGAAGAAATCTAGCGGCTTGCCAGCCTTAATGTTTTTGCGCATGGAATAACGGACATTACCCTCTCCTGAATTGTAGGCTGCCAGAGCAAGGAGCCAGTCGTCATCGAGACGGCTATGTAGTCGATCCAGGTAGTTGATAGCGCCAGTGGTTGCAGCCCGGACGTCCCGCCGTCCATCGTGCCAATAATCCACCTGCATGCCATAGGTACGACCAGTGGCAGGAATAAACTGCCAGAGACCCGAAGCCCGGCCGTGAGAGTAGGCGAAAGGGTCGAATGCGCTCTCAACGATGGGTAGCAATGCCATTTCCATGGGCATCTGGCGTTGCTCCAGTGCTTCGACAATATGAAATAAGTATCGACTGGCGCGGACGGCAACTCGGTTCAAGTAATCCGGATGGTTGGCATACCAGCGCAGTTCAGATTGGACTCGGGCCTCATCCAGATGGTGTTCAAGTGAGAAACCATCCCGTATACGTTGCCAGAGATCAGTTTCGACCACGAGGAGGCTATCGGCATCCACCGTGGGTTCGGCCTCAACCAGTATTTGCTTGGCAGAGTAGTCTGGATCCAGGTCGTCATCGTCTCCCGGCATTGCAGCGGCCAATACGATGTCATTGGCGGCTGGAGGTGTCTCTTGGGTTAGTTTGGGGGGAGAATCTTCAGCAAGACGATCAGCGCCACTGACTGCGGCGACAGGGTCAGGTTGAGTGTTATAAGGCGGAAATTCAACGACCTGGCAAGCGCCGAGCATGACAATAAACGCGATAATAGTGCTAAACTGGCAAAAATACTTCATGTAGATGTTGTTAATCTCATGTTGCAGGCGGTAGGAGTACGCAGGGTAAGATTATAGTCTGATTGTGGATGATCTACTAACGCTGAATAACATCTAAAATAGATGTGGAGTCGAGGTGCATTGCGATTGGATTCTGACAAAACATTGCTCGATCTTAGGTCATGGTTTGATTCGCCGCTCGGCGTCCACGTATTGGCTGCTGAAGAAGCCATCATCGATCAGGTACTGCCAGGTTGTTTTGGTTATGATCTGTTGCAATTAAGCGTGCAAAATAAACCTTTGTATTCCGCCAGCCCCATTTTGCATAAATTCGCCATGGGCGTCCGTGCTGAAGACCACAATCCTTTCATCGGCCAGGCGACGAATCTCCCCTTTGCGAACGACAGTGTGGATGTCGTGTTACTGCATCATATTCTTGATTTTTATGAGTCTCCGCAACAGATTTTACGTGAGGCTGGAAGAATTGCGTTACCTTCTGGTCATATAGTGATCATTGGCTTCAATCCCATCAGTTTGTGGGGTGCGTACAAGCCTATTGGTGAGCTGCGCAATACAGCGCCCTGGTTTGGTCGCTTTATTCGGCCGGCCAGGCTGATGGATTGGCTGACCCTGCTGAATTTTAAGATTGATCGCGCCCAGTACACAACCTATGGTTTGCCCATGAATGGGTATACGGGTGAGATCCCTGATTACAGTCAGGGCCTGAGTCGGAATGCCAACTGGCCTTTTGGCGCCATCTATGTAATTGTCGCGAGCAAGCAAGTAGGTAGTATGACGCCGATTAAGCCCCTGTGGCAGCGAGAGCGGGCATTCGGGCGCCTGCGTTTGGTCAGACCGGCAGTGAGTCAGGGCGTAGCTCGGCGGAACTCAACCCCAGATAAGCGGGATTAGCGAATGGCGACGGTGGAAATGTTCACTGACGGTGCCTGTCGAGGTAATCCAGGGCCCGGTGGATGGGGCGTGTTATTGCGCTACGGCGAGACCGAGAAGCATCTCTGGGGCGGTGAGACCGCGACGACTAACAATCGGATGGAGTTAACTGCAGCGATCAAGGGTTTGGAAGCCCTCAGCAGGCCCAGTCGGGTCAACTTGACCACAGATTCCCAGTACGTCCGTAAGGGCATTACCGAGTGGATTGCCGGCTGGAAGCAGAAAGGGTGGCGGACATCGAATCGACAGCCCGTAAAAAATGTAGATTTATGGCAAGAGCTCGACAAGCTGGTGTCGGTTCATGAAGTTCATTGGCATTGGGTAAAGGGCCACAGCGGCCATCGCGAAAATGAAATAGCTGACGAGTTGGCGAATCAAGGCATTAATGATCTGCCTTAGGAGCCGGGATTAGACGAATACAGTATTAAACACTTGATTTGAGGTAGGGATGCGCCAGGTAGTATTGGATACAGAGACCACGGGACTTGAGGTTGAGCTCGGACATCGAATTCTGGAAATCGGTTGTGTCGAGATCGTTGATCGAAAGCTGACCAAAAGGCAATTGCATCAATACGTGAACCCGCAACGGGAGAGTGATGACGGAGCGCTTGAGGTGCACGGTATCACCACTGAGTTCCTCGCCGATAAACCACTGTTTGCTGATATTTTTGATAGCTTCCTTGATTTCGTCAAAGGTGCTGAACTCATTATTCATAATGCGGCGTTTGACGTGGCTTTTATCAATCACGAGATGCGGCGCCTATCACCTAAACTGGGTGTCATTACAGACTATTGTACAGTGGTGGATAGTTTAGCGCTGGCAAGGAAAAAGCATCCGGGACAGAAAAATAATCTGGATGCATTGTGTAAGCGTTACACGGTTGACAATTCTCAGCGCGATTTACATGGTGCCTTATTGGATGCCGAGATTCTCGCTGACGTCTATTTGCTGATGACCGGTGGCCAAGTGACCTTGAGTTTGGGAGACAGTGAGGTTGATGCAAGCGGACTTGACGGAGAGTGGCATCGATTACCAGCAGATCGTCAGCCACTCAAGGTTATCTACGCCAGTTTGGATGAGCTAAAACGTCATGAGGAAAAGCTGCAGGGGCTGGCAGAATCATCTAATGGCAACTGTGTGTGGCAACAAATAATTCAAGAGGTAAATTCATGAGTCTTTTCGTCTGGCCCGAACCCGCGACAGATTTTGTCTCCGAGGTTATCGCCCCTGAAGCGTACCAAACAGGTTGCTATTTCGTCTTCAAAGGCAGTGATATTTTACTGCGGTTTGATACGGCAGGTCAGTGGCAACCTATGGGGCATGCTGAGGCTGCTCAGTTCAATGGAACAGCCAGTAAGGTCCACTATATGGGTCGAATGGCAGATATGCCGTGTTTTGCCGTTGAAACTGCAGGTCTCGAGGGTGAGACCTTTGGCGGATTACGAAGCCTATTTGGGCATACGGATAATCTGACTTTCAGTCTGGCTGGCCGCGCAGCTCAAATTGTTGACTGGTATCGATCGCACCAATTTTGTGGACGTTGCGGTCTCGCAGCGATAGAGCATAGCCAGGATCGCGCGATGATCTGCGAGGTCTGCAAAATCCACAGCTATCCTCGATTATCGCCATCCATTATTGTACTGATTCACCGTCAAGGGGAGGTTTTGCTCGCGCGTAATCAGCGTTTTCCCCAGGGCATGTACAGCACCCTTGCTGGATTTGTTGAACCGGGCGAATCGATCGAAGAGACGTTGATCAGAGAGGTCAAGGAAGAGGTCGGTGTTAACGTCACGAACCTTGAGTATCATGGTAGTCAGCCGTGGCCGTTTCCGAATTCCTTGATGCTTGGTTTTCATGCGGAATACGAGTCTGGCGATATTGTTCTGCAGGAAGAGGAAATTGCTGACGCCCAATGGTTTGATTGTCAGCAACTGCCGATGATCCCCGGTAAGGTTGCGATTTCCCGATGGTTGATCGATGCTTACTTGACTCGGCTCGGTATACCTATCGAGAGTTAAGCCTGAATCTGCTTTTCCAGATAGCCAGCTGGTTTTTAAGGCTTGACGTTAGCGGTCTGTTGGCTAAAACCCTTTGCGACTAGGCGCATATAGCCGATCGGTAGTATCCGCTCAAGTAGTGCCAGTAGCCACGCGTCTTTTCCCACCAGGATTTGGGCTTTGTTCTTTTTCACGCCGCGCAGGATCTGGTTGGCTGCCTGACTTGAGGTCAAGCCCGCTAGACTTTCGAACTTCGCGCTGACTTCTTCTTTGGTGGGCGCGCTGTTGTCGCTGGGTAAATAACGGGAGTCTTTAACAATGTTGGTTTTGACGCCGCCCGGCTGAACGCAACTGACACCCAGTAGTGGATGAGTTTCAGCCAATTCCATCCGTAACGCATAGGTGAAGCCACGGACCGCAAATTTTGAGGCGTTATAGGCAGATTGGCCGGGTACCGCGATGGTGCCAAAAAT
Source organism: Gammaproteobacteria bacterium UBA4475 (assembly GCA_002389265.1). Lineage (GTDB taxonomy): Bacteria > Pseudomonadota > Gammaproteobacteria > Pseudomonadales > Azotimanducaceae > UBA4582. The sequence continues at coordinate 10,815 of DGOD01000225.1, read as the reverse complement.
ACTCGATGTGTTAACGATATGGCAGGGCTCAGTTTGACTCAGATGAGGTAAGAATGCCCGAGTGCCATTCACCACGCCCCAAAAGTTGATGCCCATTAACCACTCGAAATTTTCGTCACTCATGTGTTCGACGCTATCGATGACGGTAACACCGGCGTTGTTGAAAATCATGTTGACCTTGCCGTGCTCCTCAACAACATCGGCAGCAAATTGCACCATGGCCTGGCGGTCGGCGACATCAACGATATGAGTTGTGAGCTTGACTGGGCTGACGTCGCCGGCTTGATCAGTAATGCTGCTAACAGTTTCGCTCAGGCCTTTTTGGTTGATGTCAGCGATAGCGAGGTGACAGCCTTGCTGGGCCAATGCCTGAGCCAGGGCGCGACCCATTCCTGAGCCAGCGCCAGTAATGGCTGCTACTTGTTGTTTGAAATTGGACATGGGCTTTCCTGCGGTTCTTTGTTTATATTCCGGGGTTTCGAAGTTTGCGCCGATCGCCGATTCTTTGGGTCACTCCAGTTCGGTCAAAATACTCGAGTATTTCAATGCAGAGATTGCGACCTATGCCACAACTGTCTCTGAAGTCAGCAACACCAAACCCTTGCGCATCGCTGCGTTGTGCGGTCTCGGTCACGAGTTCTCTTAAACGCTCCACGCCGGCAGGCAAGAAGTAGCGATTAGCAACAGGCCTGACCAAAAAGCCGGCACCGACTAGTTGATTCAGCAGCTTGCTCGCTGGGACCGGCTCCATATTGATCTGCTTGGCGAGTTCGTGAAGTACCGGTGGTTTCGTTGGGTCTTTAGCCAATATAGGCTCGACGCTGGTCCATAGGGATATCAGAGGCTGGCTTAATTGCGCCGCATGGTTTGGTAGTCGGTAAAGATTGCCAGCCAGCGCGAGACGCTTGTCTTTAATTAGAAGATCCAGACAAAGACTAAGCAAACCATTGTTGATGCGGATCAGGCTAGAGATTTGCTGAATGGGCAACCCGGGTTGTTGCGGGTTGGCTGTTTGCCACCGTTCGATCGCTGTCAGGGTTTGCTGTTGATGTTGCTGGAGAATAGCTGGAGCGATAATACCATGCTTGTTTTCAATAAAGGTGTTGGCCGCAAGCAACCTGTCTATTTCAGTGTCTGTTAAATTGAATTGACGAGTCAGTTGGGCGCGACTGCTGCCTTCGGGCTGGGCTTGAAGCCAATGTTCGAGAGTCTCGGTCAGGGGTCTCTGCTCGGCGAGAAGGCGCAGTTCTGCCAACCTCCTTGAGTTCGTGCGGCCGCGCCCTGGTGCTGTAGGGTCGAGCACACGGCCGCCGCCAAGAGTCCGTGCTGCCGACTGGTCACGAATGATTAATTGGTCTCCAAACCACAGGTTGATAGGTTCGGCGAGAATCATCTGTGCGAGGGCAGTTTCGCCGGGCGCAAGCCCTTGGCTCTCCAATGTGATCAATCTGCCAGTGACATGGTTGGCGCCGCAATGAATGTGCACGGGTGTTGATTGCTTCAAACCCAGAATTTCAGAGGGTAGCAAAGTGGCGAGAATATCGCAGCGGCTAGTGACTTGGTGATGAGGGTTGCTGGTGAGGTAGTTGCCTCTATGGAGTTGAGCCCGAGCGAGATCGTTACCGGCGATATTAATCGCGCAACGATCACCTGGTTGGCCTTCTTCTGCGGCTTCATTCTGACGATGAATTGAGCGTACTCTGACAGGTACACCCTGGGGCGCAAGTATCAACTCATCATTCATCTGTACTTGCCCCGAGATCACCGAGCCGGTCACGACCTGGCCAGCTCCCTTAACGGAAAAAGATCGGTCTATGGCCAGACGAAAATGGCCATGCTGTTGGTGTCGCTGCAAGCTTCGGGCAGTTTTGACCAAAAAGGCAGTGAGTTCGTTAATGCCAGTGAGTTGCGTGCCAGAAACGGGGAATACTTTAGCGTCCTTGAGAAAGGTGCCGCGGGTCAGGGCCTGTATTTCTTTTTGAGCAGCGGCGATACGCTCGGGTGCCACTCGGTCAATTTTAGTGAGTACTACCGCACCTTGTTTGATGCCTATTAGGTTCAGGATCGCCAAGTGTTCGGCTGTTTGAGGCATAGGGCCATCGTCTGCTGCAATAACCAGCAGGCCAAAATCAATGGCGCTGACGCCAGCTAACATATTGCTGATGAACTTGATGTGGCCTGGCACATCGATAAAGCCGATGCGCATATCATCGATAGTCGTGTAGGCAAAGCCTAGATCGATTGTCAGGCCTCGGGCCTTTTCTTCCTCAAGGCGATCTGTCTCGATACCGGTAATGGCATGTACCAATAAGGTTTTGCCATGATCTACATGGCCTGAAGTGGCAATGATCACGAGGCTGCAGACCCAGCAGAATCGAGGGTGTTAACAAGCTGCGCTAATTGGCTGAGAATCTGGTCTGGATGGTTTAGGGTTCTTAGATCAAAGATCAATTGATTATCATGGATTCTGCCGATGACCGGTTTAGGCAAGGCTCGAAATGCTGAAGATAGGGCCTGTAAGGCCTGATTAGATCCAGACGCATTGATGGGCTGCAGGGCCAGACCATAGCTGGGTAGTCTTTCCAGCGGCAGGGAGCCACTGCCAATCTGACTTAAGCATTCGATAATTTCGACCTGAGCGATGTGTTTGAGCGCTGGCACCATCGCGGCGTGTAACTCGCGGGCCAGTTCGTGCAGCGTTGCCGTAGGCCGAGTCAGGTAGTGCAGGGTCGGTAGGTTAGCGACCAGTGTCTCGGGGTGCAGGTAAAGCTTGAGCACTTCGAACAGGGTCACCATCGTCATCTTGTCGACTCGCAGGGCGCGTTTTAGCGGGTTCGATTTCAGTTGGTCGATGAGATCGCGACGACCCACGATAATACCTGCCTGAGGTCCACCCAGTAGCTTGTCGCCGCTGAAGGTCACCAGATCGGCGCCTTGCGCCAAAGCAGCCTGGGCTGTGGGCTCAAAAGGTAGACCGTAGCGACTCAGATCGACGAGGGTGCCACTGCCCAGATCATTCACGAAGGGCAGCTGGTACTCATGGGCCAGCGCAGCAAGATCGGCGTCAGGTATTGATTTGGTAAAACCTTTAATTTCGTAGTTGCTAGTATGGACCTTCATTAGCAGCGCAGTTTGACTGTTGATGACTCGGGAAAAGTCTTCCAGATGGGTGCGATTGGTGGCGCCGACCTCGACCAGCCGGCAGCCAGAGCTCGCCATGATCTCCGGTATACGGAATGATCCGCCGATCTCGACCAACTCACCTCGTGACACCGGTATTTCCCGGTCTCGTCCCAGCGTCTGCAGCACGAGCAGGACGGCGGCGGCATTGTTGTTGACGATTGTTGCTGCTTCTGCGCCCGTGATTTCACAAATCAGTGCCTCCACAGCAGCATCTCGATCGCCGCGTTTGCCGGTTTGCAGGTCAAATTCAAGGTTGCTGGCCGCACCCAAAATCTCTGCCAGGCGCTCAATCGCGGAGGTGGGTAGAATCGCTCGGCCGAGGTTGGTGTGGAGTACTGTGCCCGTGAGGTTGACCACCGGACGCAGTCGGTTGACTTGGCTCTGGTGGAATTTTTCAGCGATCGAGTTGATGAGTTCTTCGGCATCCGGTAACGCAAGGTCCGGATTGACCGTCAACTCAGCGCGCAAGGCCGTGAGAGCTGCGCGAATAGCATTGGTCACGGCTGAGCGGCCATACTCAAGGATCAGATTTTGACTGGCTGAGGCGGATAACAGGCGGTCTACAGCCGGTAACCTAGTCCTGGGATTTACCGTGTTCATGTGCGAGTCAGCCCTCGTTCTCATCCATGACCTGTCTGATAGCGTCCTGCAGCGGGCCTAGACGTCGTATCCAGGGGACCACTTTGAGACTTTTGGCGCGGACCCATTGGTCCTTTGCCAGATCAGCAGTGGCCTGATCAGGGTATATGTCTAATAACAAGACATACCAGGGCGCGCCCTCGGCAATAATCTGAACGTAGAGGGGGTCATCGAGACCGTTAAGGCGGGCGTAGTTGAGAATGTTCAGCTCTTCTTTCATGGCAATCAGCTGCACCGTATAGTAATTAGCGGGCTGATCGAGAATGTTCGAAGTGCTGGTCGTTGGCCCATTGGACGCCTCGAGCGCATCATCAACGGCAGCCGTGCTATCTGCTGCTAGGCTATCTGCTACACTACTTGGGGCAAGGTCTGATGGCTGGGTATCGGTCACAGGCGCTACAGTCACTTCTGCTAAGCTTTGGTCGACAACTGTGGCGGCAGGCCATATGGACGTTTCCATAGGTGCGCTGCGGGTCTCATTGGTGATTGGGACGATTTTGGTTTGATCGGGCTCGTTCTGACAGTCCCAATCTGCTTCTTTTGTTGTGCCGTAGCAGTACCAGTTCTGTTTAGTCTCACGGTTATCGAGGAGACTCTCCGCCTCACAGTTCTCTCCTGTGCAGTTTTTAGCCTGCTTGTTGGAGAAGATTCCGCCAATCGCGTCAATCGAGTTATTGACGGTCTGGCAGCCGGTGAGTAGCAAAGGGATCAGGAAAATGGCGGTGTAGGTGATCCGTGCAGGCATGTTAAATCAGCTTCTTGAAAATTGTGGGTGGATTCAATCACAGATTTGCGCTGTTCGATAGTCTGAGGTAAAAATCCCTCCCTTGGCAGTTGATCAAACGTTGCCTTTGGGCGACGAAATAGACAATAAAAACTTTAGCAGCGGGAGCTGGCGATGTCGGTAACGGTAGGAATTAATGGCTTTGGCCGAATGGGAAGGCTCAGTTGTCGAGTTGGCTGGCAACGGCCAGGCTATGAGCTGATTCGGGTTAATGAAACGGCAACTGATGCCTTGGGGTCAGCCCACCTGCTGAAGTTCGACTCAATTTATGGTGCCTGGCAACATGACACGAGTACTCGGGCAGAGTCACTCTTGATCGATGATCAAGTTGTCGCTTATACCTCAACGCCAGATATTTCGACCACGGATTGGTCCGATTGCGATATCGTCATCGAAGCCACAGGGTTGCATCATAAGATCCCAGGGGCTTTGCAGGCCTATTTCGACCAGGGCGTAAAGAAAGTGATCGTTGCCGCCCCCACTAAAGGGGCCCTAAATATCGTTTACGGTGTGAATGATCATCTTTACGAGCCTGATCGTGATCATTTGCTGAGCGCGGCGTCTTGTACGACAAATTGCTTGGCGCCGGTGATTCAGGTTATGCAGGCCAAGGTGGGTATTCGGCACGGCACCATGACCACGATTCACGCGTTGACCAATACCCAAACCCTCGTCGATAAGGGACACCGTGATCTGCGTCGAGCCCGGGCCGCAGGCCAATCCTTAATACCCACAACGACCGGGTCGGCCCAGGCGATCACTGACATCTTTCCTGAGCTGACGGGTAAGCTCAATGGCATGGCCGTGCGAGTACCGTTACTGGGTGCCTCGCTGACCGATTTTGTATTTGAGGCCGCGCGGCCAGTCACTGTCGCCGAGATCAATGGGTATTTCCAGGCCGCAGCCAATGCTGAGCTGGCTGGGATTCTTGGCTATGAAGAGCGTCCCTTGGTATCCGTCGACTATATTAAGGACCCGCGGTCAGTGATTGTCGACGCGCTATCGACCATGGTGATCGATGGTACTCAGGTCAAGCTTTATGCCTGGTATGACAATGAATGGGGCTATGTCAATCGCTTGGTTGAGTTGCTCGACCGGGTGGCCGGGAGCCTGCGCGCCTGATGCGCAACTACCTGGTGGTGACTGCCGGTTATTGGGCTTTTACCCTTACCGATGGCGCGATTCGCATGTTGGTGGTGTTGTACTTCCATCTGTTGGGCTACTCTCCCTTTGAAGTGGCCATGTTATTCATTTTCTATGAATTCTTTGGCATTGTCACAAATCTAGTGGGTGGCTGGCTGGGTGCCCGGGTTGGACTGAATCTGACCATGTTAGTGGGTATGGGCCTACAGGTTCTTGCCTTGATGATGTTGACGGTTCCGGATCTCTGGTTGTCCGTCGGTTATGTGATGTTGGCGCAGGCGTTGTCTGGAATCGCCAAAGACCTGAATAAAATGGCCGCCAAAGCCAGCGTTAAGCTCTTCTTGCCAGCACAAGCCAGTGACTCGCGCCTGTTTAAGTGGGTGGCGGTGCTCACAGGCTCAAAAAATGCACTTAAAGGTTTAGGTTTCTTTGTCGGCGCTGGGCTGATGCAGTGGCTTGGTTTTCGTGGGGCGCTTATGGTTCTCGCTTCAGGACTGTTCTGCGCCTTGCTGGTCAGCGCCTGGTTGCTGCCATCGGGCTTGGGTAAGACCAAGGCCAAACCAGCATTCAGTCAGGTGTTTGCCACACAGCCCTTAATAAATTGGCTAGCCGCTGCTCGATTTTTTCTATTCGGTGCCAGGGATATCTGGTTTGTGGTGGCTTTGCCGGTGTATTTCTATGCCGTTCTCGGCTGGGAGTTTGTCACCGTCGGCAGTTTCATGGCGGTCTGGATCATGGGTTATGGATTGATTCAAGCCAGTGCGCCGTTGATCTTAGGTCACGCCGACCGAGCCCGTGGTCCGAATGGCTTCGCTGCATTAACTTGGGTCGTTGTTCTGGCCCTGGTGCCGGCCAGTATTGCCATGCTCTTGAGCGCCGGAATGCAACCTGATCTGGTGGTAGTCATTGGCCTGCTGGTTTTCGGAGTTGTTTTTGCCCTGAACTCTGCGGTTCATTCATACTTGATCGTGGCTTGGTCAGCGCACGATGAAATGGCCAAGAATGTAGGTTTCTATTACATGGCCAATGCCGGCGGGCGACTCACTGGCACGGTGCTCTCGGGGCTGATTTACCAGAGCCAGGGCTTGATCGGCTGTCTGTGGTGGTCCAGCTTTATGCTGGGGCTGGCAGGCTTGATATCTATCCGTTTCTCGCGGGTCTAGATCTCGGTGCCGCTTGAGCGAGTCTGACGCACCACATATTTACCACTGAAGGTCATGGCGCTGGCGCCATCAAGGACAATGCCCGTGTCCAGTAAGATGCTAGCCTTGCCTGTGTCCGTCAGGCGACTGGCAAAAGCGGCGTAGTCATCCGGCAGACGACACTCGCAGACCAGTTCTGCAAAGACGGGCAGGTGGTAGCCCACTTCACCGCCGGCAATCACCGTATTGCAATCGAGTTCCAGTTCAGTGGTTTTCAGTTGCAAGATGCCCCAACCAGCTAACGCCACCAATGAGAATAAGCTACCGCCGAAGGCGGATTGCTGATGATTGATGTTGTTCGCCAGAGGCGCTGTGACTCGCAGGCACGAGCCATCATAGCTGACCACCTGAATGCCCATATGTTGACTGATGGGGATCAAGGTATGGTAGGCGTGTTGGAGTGACTCGATGGTGGCGTTGGGTAATTGCACAGTGATGATCCTGGATGGCAGGGAGGTCTAAATACCGATTTGCGGCAGTATTCTATGGAGTTTACGGTGACTAATTGCTGATGACCAGTGCCCAAGTTCGGTATGATGAGGCCAATATTATTCGGGGACGATTGTGCGCAAACTCATTATTTTATGTATCGTGTTGCTTGGCGGCTGTGACCAAGCCCAGCAGGTGGCGATTTTTGGCAATACCATGGGCACGACCTACAGCATCAAAGTCATCTCGGCTGATATCGATCAGGCGAATCTCTCCGCTGAGATAGAGACTCGGCTACGTGAGATCAATGGCCTGATGTCGACCTATATGCCTGACTCGGAGCTGTCCCGCTTCAATCAGTCACCCACGAACGAATGGTTTGCCGTCAGCGCTGAGACTATTGAGGTTCTGGAAATGGCTGCGGATATTTATCGCCTTAGTGATGGCAGTTTTGATGTCACTGTGGGTCCGCTGGTGAATCTTTGGGGCTTTGGTCCAAACCCGAAACCCGACCAAGTGCCTGGGGCCAAGCAAGTCACCGAGACCCTCGAGACCATTGGGTTCGAACACCTGCAGATACGGGCGGACGCGCTGCGCAAGGATGTGGATTTGTACGTTGACCTTTCCGCCATTGCCAAGGGCTACGCTGTAGACCAGCTCGCGGAGCTGCTCGATGGTCATGGAATTCAGCACTATCTGGTGGAAATTGGCGGAGAGTTGCGAAGCAAAGGCGCAAATGCCCAGGAAGAACCTTGGCGGGTCGCCGTGGAGCTACCAGAGTCGAATCAGCGTATGCCCTATCGAATCGTCGAATTGATGGATATGGGTATGGCTACTTCTGGCGATTATCGCAACTATTTTGAACGTAATGGGGTGCGTTATTCGCACACGATCGATCCAGCAACGGGTTATCCGATTCACCATAATCTGGCTTCTGTGACGGTGCTTGCGCCCAGTGCTGCCTTGGCGGACGGCCTGGCAACGGCCATTAATGTGATGGGTGCCGATCGGGGGCTGGCTCTGGCAGAGGCGCAGGGACTCGCTGTCTTTGTTATACTCAAACAGGATACCGGTTTCGAGGCACAATACTCGACCGCGTTTGGGCCTTATCTTAAAGCTGAGGAATAAAACCCTCAGCACTAAAAGCTCAGTAATAGTGGGCAGTCTTCAACAGAGTAAAAGAATGATGATTGAGTTTTTCCTGACATTTGTGATTTTGCTGTTGATCGTCGCAGGCATGGCGATTGGTGTGTTACGGGGCCGTAAGCCCATAGCGGGTACCTGTGGTGGCTTGAATAATATGGGAGGTGGCGGCACCTGTGAACTTTGCGGGGGTGATACCCAGAAATGCGAAGAGGTCAGCAAGACGCCATTTTTCGATGCCAGCAAGGTCTGAGGCTTCAAGGTCGTCCCATCAAGGCACCCTGGTCAACTTGAGCCATTAACTTGAGCCA